>DAIDHF010000032.1 GCA_027452005.1 Acidimicrobiales bacterium | reverse complement strand
CTGGCCGGTACGCCCCTGGCTGCTCCAATTGTTTCTATGGCGGTAACCCCCGATGGTGGTGGGCTCTATCTCGTAGGGGCCGACGGGGGGATATTCCGCTTTGGCGACGCCAGCGTTCCCGGTTCGCTGGCCGGTACGCCCCTGGCTGCTCCGATTGTTTCTATGGCGGTAACCCCCGATGGTGGTGGGCTCTATCTCGTAGGAGCCGACGGGGGAGTGTTCTCCTTCGGCAACGCTGCCTTTTACGGTTCGGGTGCTGGTCGCACTTCGGCCCCCATAGTCTCCATGGCAGTCACCCCCGACGGCGGTGGCTACTGGTTGGCGGGAGCCGACGGGTCGGTTCTTTCATTTGGTGACGCGGCCTTTTTCGGGAATGCGGTGGGTTCAGAGACGGTCCCGACTTCCTGCCGAAATCTGGGTCCGTTCGACTCCAGCGCTTCTGGAACTCAGCCAACCGCAATCGATTCCTTTGCCGAGGTGTGTGGACCACCAAACGTCACGATCCAGCCAGTGAGCACACCGGGCGGCGGCGTAAACATGGACTTCTGGCACATGTCGAATGAATGGAACCAGTATCTCTCGATAAAGACGGCCAGCTGCGGGGCGGGCCTGACCTTCGGGCTCTGCCAGAACAACTTCGACCCGGCGGACGTGACTTCGGCCAACCATTTTTTCCATACCAACCAGCCTGAGATCAACATGATCGGCGGGGTCGGTGCCTTCGTCAACTACACCTACAATCGGCCGCCCAACACTTCGGACGCACCTCTCGGCCCTATGAACTACGGTTGTTCGACCGCGCCATTCCAACCGGTGCCCGGCATCAATGACCCATTTGCCGACTTTGTTCCACCAGCCTCAACGTCCGGAGGCCAGCCGAGCGTCCCGCTGTGCCAAGAAGTTGATATTAACTCCAACGGCACTTTTGCCGGTGCCTGCACTCCCGACATCTTGACGATGTGGGACTTCGCCGACACCTGTGTTCCTCCCTATTCGCCTCCCGGTCCGGTCAACCCCCAATACCCCTTCGAGGCCGTCATGACAGGAAACCTCACCGTTTCCCGTCCCGGGTACGCGTACTGGCAGTGGTGGAGTGACGACTCCGCTGTGGTCGCTGCGGGCTTGGGAAAGAGTCTTGGGAACAACGGACAGCAACCGATATCGGTCCCCCCAAATTCCGCTCAACTCCCGCTTCCCACCGGACGACCTTCGTGTTACACGGCCAACCCTGCCCCCACTCTGGGGGCCACCACCTACGAAAACCCCTACCCTCTTATCGGCTGGTCGGACCTTTCCCCCGGAGGTCCAGGCAACCCACCTGTGGGAACCGAAGTGCCCGGTTCCCAACCCTGCGCTCTTGTCTACTTCCCGGCAGCGGGCACCTATCCCTTCGAGCTCGACTACGTGGAGTCGGTCACGATGGGATACACCATGATACTGCCGATCACCCCCCCGGGAAGCCTCCAGATCTGTAAGAAGGCGGTGGGGAACCCCAACGGGGTGCCATTCCCACTCGGCACCAACGTCTTCGAGGTGACTGGTCCCACAGAGGCCAGCCGAGACTTCACCCCGGCAAGCGCAGCCGATTCCTACTTCATCTCAATACCTACGTCGTCGGGTTACGGAACCTGCAACGACGGTCAGTACACGCTCTCCAACCTGGTGCCCGGCCACTACGAGGTGAGCGAAGTCTCCTCGGTGTCGGGCACTGCATCGGCTACACCGGTTCAGTCCGAGTTGGTCGTCTCTGGCGGGACCACCCAGGCGGACTTCACCAACAACCTCCAGCCCGCCCACTTAGAGGTCAAGAAGACCGATACCTCCAGCCCGCCTAAACCACTGGCCGGTGCCACCTTCACCCTCTATGGCCCGAGCTTCCCCACAAGCGGTTACGGTCCAGTGACCACCGGACCCGACGGGGAGCTTGTCTGTTCGGGGGCACCCGCCTTCGTCACGGTCATCGCTGGCTATACACCCCAGTGCAACAACGGCTCGATCGGCAACCTCTATCCAGGCACCTACACCGCTGTGGAGAATACACCTCCTAACGGTTATGTCTTGCTGAACATCCCGAAGCAGAACTGCACCGAGTTTCCCGGCCAGGTTTGTGAAACTATCACCGCTGGACCAGCGGGATCGGCGCTGTTCTCCTTCCAGGATCAGCCTGGTCATCCCCAGACCGACAGTGTCGACGTCAACAAGGTCGACCAGAACGGCAACCCGGTCGGTGGCGCGGTTCTAGACCTCCAACTGACCAAGTTTGCCAGTTCGGCGACCCCGCCCGGGACGCCTATCGGTATCGGTGCAATCGAGACCCACTCGGATGGCTCTTCGTCGTGCGGGTCCTCCAATGGCTCTGGGGGGAGCTGGCCGGTAACTGTCCCCGAGTCCGATGCGGTCGCCCCGGGAGGCGGGTTCGAGTCCTACAACTGCACGGTGGATAGCGCTGAAAACCCGAACCGTGCGGTGATCAGCGGTCTGGTTCCCGGCGCCACCTACCAATTAGTGGAGACCACTTCACCCAGCAGCTGCTCGGCTGCCTTGGTGACCTTCGTCGCGCCAAATCCGCCTGAGCCGTCTCCAGTGCTCGAAACGGTGACCGACACCTGCACGACCCCGCCGCCTACGTCGGTCCCTCCGCCGCCGTCGACCACGACGACAGGCCCTCCATCGACTTCGACGACAACCGCCGTATGCCAGCCGATACCAGGAGGTTCAATTAGCCTCGACAAGTACTCCAATGACCCGGAGTACTCCATTACAGGGGCGCGCTTCTCACTGTCTGGTAGCCCTGTCTTCGGTGACTGCAGTGGCCAACAGACCACCGGATCATTCTCAGTAGATTCCACTGGAGCTATCGACTGCTCGACCCTGACGCTATCATCGATTCCGGGCTATACACCGTCGTGCGCTGGCGGTGTGATCTCAGGACTGGCCCCGGGTAGCTACACGGTGACGGAAACCTCAGCTCCTATTGACGGGGACTTCAACCTAGCCAGTCCAGTCTCAGAGACCTGCCAGGTTGGTACCGGTAGCACATCCCCATGTGTCCAGGGAACCGACGCATCCACCCTGTTTTCCTTCGAGGACCTAGTCAAAGCAGGTTCAATAATTTTGAACAAGCTAGGAAATGATCTTGACGTATCGGTCGCCGGTGCGATCTTTACCTTCACCTCGCCATCGGGCCTGGACACGACAAGCTTTTCAGTTACTATTGGCCAGGGAGGTACCCCTGATTGCTCAACCTTCATAGTTTCCCAGCCGAGCCCAGGAAACCCCTACTATCCAATGTGCACGGGGGGTGACATCACCAATCTCTATCCCCAGAGCTACTCGGTGTCAGAGACACCGCCTTTTGGCTATGGCATCGACCCAGCCAACCCGTCGAATGTCAACGTGACCCCTGGCAACGAGGCTCGCGCAACCTTCAATAACTGCGTGATCCCTCAGCAACTATCCATTATCAAGGCTGGCAACGACACTCCATTCCTACCAACCGGCGGTGCTCAGTTCCTGGTGACCGCCAACTCGCCGCTCCCTCTAGCCCCGGGGTTCTGTGGCTCCTATCAATACAGCCCCACTCCAACAACTGTAACGGTTTCCTGGGACCCAGCTAACAACCAGGCGACCGGGCTAGTTTCTAACCTCATGCCAGGCAACTACACGGTCACCGAGATCGTCGCTCCAACCGGTTATATTCTGCCTCTCTCTCCGCTCATGACGATCACCGTTCCAGCTGGGAATATCCCCAACAACCAGAGTGGTGTCGCCACTTTCACTGGCACCTACCAAAACTGTGCTTCACCGGGATCGCTTACCATCCTCAAGAATGGTGACGATGTTCCATTCTTACATACCGGAGGGGCCACCTTTACCGTCTCACTTCTCGGGACTAGCCCACCGTCGCTTGCAAGCTGTGGGGGCCAAAACTACCAGGCAATGCCCGACGGCCCTGTGACGGTCAAATGGAATTCGTCCACAAACGATGCAGCGACGACAATCTCTAACCTAATGCCCGGACTTTACCAGATCACCGAAGACTCCCCGCCAGACGGTTACAACCTACCGGCTGTCACTACCCAACAGGTCGTGGTTCTTCCAGGTACAGTTTCGACCACTAGCCAAGGTGTTGCCTTCACCGACCACTACCAGACTGGATCGCTCCAGATCATCAAGCAGGGCAATGACATGTCCTTTCTGAACGGCAACGGTCCAGAGTTCGCGATCTATCCCGGTTCCTCAACCTCAGGGAATGCCATCACGACGGTAACTGCAAGCTTCGATCCCAACTGTACCTATGGCTCGACAACCGGTTGCTGGGAGGTTGGGACTCCCGCTAATCCCGATCCGGTACTTGCTAACTTGGAGCCTGGCACCTACACCGTCGTCGAGATGGATGCGCCACCGGGATATGAGAATAACTCCACCCCGGTAACTGTCACGGTGTGTCCGATCTCAGCGGTGGGGTCTACCTACCAGCCAAACTGCCCTGTTGGTACTTCAGTTCCAGCCACGGCCGCATTTGCTGTCACCTCCAACTGCGCCTATCCGGGGTCAATCACCATTACCAAGCAGGTCGACTACTACGATCCCAACGAGCCCCAAGCCGACTCGGGATCAGCAGGGGGGGCATGGTTCCTCGTGACTGGCACCTCTGGGGGGAGTTGCGACTCGTTCACCTACACCAATATGTCGGCGCCCCCGACGCCAGCTGACTATGTAAATGAGTACGTCGAGTCCGCCTGTCCAACCGGTCAGTCGGGATGTTCACTTGCCTCGGTCGTGGTCCCTAATCTCCTGCCGGGTGTCTACCAAGTCCAGGAGATCTGCCCGCCACCCGGCTATGAGTTTCCCCCTCCTTGGTCTCAACCTACATATGCAAATTCGTCTGGTGGCTCGTGTGACTCGCCGACGGCGACCCCGTCTAATCCACCACCAGCCGCAACGGTGACGGTCAACCCCGCCACTCCAGCCGATCCCTCGCTCACAACAACGATTGCATTCACCGGCGGACGGGTGCCGCCGGAACCGCCAGCCCCTACGTGTAATCCCAGCCTCTACCCTGACCCGACCCAGATGATATGCAACTACCCAATCCCCGGTTCCCAGAGCGTGGTAAAGATCGCCATGAACTGCGACGGGTTGGTGGGGGCAACCTTCTCGCTTTACGGGCCAGCGTCCGATCCGTCGCTAAACCCGCCTGCTCTTCAGATCAGCGAATCCCAGTGCGATACAGCACCGCCCGTCACTTGCCCACCCAATCTAACCGGAACCACTCCGGGGAACTCGGACCATGGGTTGCACGCGGCCAATAAAGTTAGGCCATCGCGACCAGAGAAATCTCATGTCAGTCCCAACTGCAAAGAGGTTACCCTCAACTTCGGCAATCTCTCACCTGGCGTATATACTCTGTTCGAAACCCAGGTCCACGGTGGTTACGAGTTACACTATCCTGTCGAAGTTGATGTCGGTGTTGGTGGGGTTACTCAGGTTATTGATTTTTCCCAAGTGAAGTGCGGGTCTAACCAGCCAAACAGCGGAACATATGCCGTTGGTCCTGCCCATCCCTTCGCCAAGGGAGGCAACGGCGGCGGTGGTAACGGCGGAGGGAACGGCAACGGAGGTGACGGCGGAAACGGTGGCTCCAATAACGGCAACGGAGGTGGCGGAGGAAACGGTGGCTCCAATAACGGGAACGGCAACGGTGGTAGCGACAATGGCTGTGGCAATGTTGGTTGCACCACGACCACCTCGACAACCGTCACGTCTACTACAACGTCACCTGGAGGTTCAACCACTACCACACCGACAACCATTCCATTCGAGCCCGGGCTATCATGCGCGTCAGCCAACGATGGAATGCTCGCCATCGGGAAGATTGGAAACGATACGGCAACCGCCCCGCCAGCCCCAACGGTGACATCAAAGCTCCAGCCAGCAGTTTTCGAGGTCGACTCGCCAGCATTATCAGCCCACGGCTACGGGCCCTTCTATATGTCGATCAACCTCTATGGAGTCGCCACCTGTTCAAGTGCTCCTCCGTCGGGGGCGCCGTCAACCACATCGACTACGGTTCCCGCCACGAAATCTGAGGCACCTGAGTGTATGGTGTCGCCATACAACCCGAGCCAAGGCGACATCCTTGCATTCCTACCCTCTTTCTACAAGGGATCTCCAGCGATCTACACAGTGACCGAGGTGGTCACCCCACCAGGGTATAAATCCCTTGGACCGATCGTCGGAGCCCTGTGCTCGGCAACCAACAACGCAACTCCTCCGACGAACCTGCTCGCCGGAGCCATCTGCGCGGCCACCCAGCCGGGTCCCTTATCGGGACCAAGCTACCGGCGCCTAACCCTCTTGCAGCCAGAGCACTGTTTCTCGAGCCAACCCGGAGTTAACTACTCAAACGATCAGCCGATTTCGGGAATTTGCCCAGATCCGAGTGAGCAACTGGTGCCTGAGGACATGAGCGAGTCTGGCTCTGTGGCTATCACCCTCACGACCAACGACTCCGAGCTCGCAAGCACAGGTGCAAAGTTTACTGTCGCCCGAGTCTACCCTTATCCGATCAGTCCGCCACCAGGATATACCTCGGTTCCCATGTCGGTGACGACTACGTGTGCTAGCCCAACGTGTTCGACTTCATCGGTGACGCTCAACGGTCTCCTTGCGGGAGCATACCAGATAACCCCAGCTGAAGCTCCCCCGGGATACTCCGAATTACTTTCCTCACCCCAGATCATCGACGTGAAACCGGGTACGGTGTCTGGAACGGCAGGCTTTACCGCCACGGCAATCCCCGGGCAAGTAACAGTTCAGGACTTTGGCAACGATACGCCTTTCCTTGAAACCGGAGGGGCGTTACTCACCATTTCCGGCGGACCCTCTGGAGGCATCCCGTCGTCGATGCCAGCATCGCTAATCACCACCTGGGTTCCTAGCTGTTCGTGTGCAGAAACCACATTCACCTCTCTTCTGCCTGGAACCTACACCATCGGGGTAATGTCACCGTCAAACGGATATCAGAATCCGACTTTTTCTGTCTCGAAAATGACCACCGAGACGGTAGTGGTGAGCCCTGGTGCGACGACCACGGTCGCGATGAACGAGGACTACCTAACAGGCCAAATCCCCGTGGACATCTTCTATAACGAAGCACTCAGCGGATCGTCAGGAACCGCCACTGTGACCGTCAACGCTCCTGTAACCAGCCCATCGGTTACGACGCTTAGCGTGACTTGCTCGTCTTCCACTCCCTATGGAACCCCCTGCACGGCGGAGGAACCTAACTTGGAACCTGGTATTTATACCGTATTGGAGACTTCACCTCCCGGCACCGACGTCCTATGGGGAGACGCAATCACCGGCGATCCCCAGCAGGTGCTCGTATACCCGTGGGCAACTTATCCGACAACGACCGAGTTCTACAACTTAGTGGAGTAGACCAGTCCCATGCCCAACATCGCACAGGTGGTGAAAAGAGAGAGTTCATGTCCACTAGCAGTTCCATCGTGAAATTTAAATTGGACTCGTAGTTCTTTGGACCTTACTTTTCCGCTAAACTGGATCACGAAGAGACTTTCAGAGAAAGGCATCGATGAAGCGGAATCTGGGATTTGCGATCAGAGCAACAGTCTTAGAGTTCAATGTGTCGACGAGCCTCCTGAAACCTTGTGCTGGAATAGCACAACACCGATCTGGGACCATTCACCAGGCGAGTATGAAGATCAGCAACTCGCCAAAGTGGCATGAAAATATAGTGCGCTCTTGTGTGCAATAGGTCATCATGAGGCAATTACGGAGTAGGTTGCTTCACAGATGGTTTAGACCGTGGGCTGGTCTATTACTCTTGGTCGCTACTTCCACTACCACCTTGGGGGCCTTGCTTGGAGCTAGTACAACCCGCCTTGGAGCTAGTACAACCGTCGGGATCGTGCCCCCCGACGTGCCGGGGAGGAACATTACCGGGACTGTCCCACTCGACCAGATCAATACGCTCTCCAACGGGACCGAAACCTGCTTCGCTATGCCTGAACAGGATCTTCCGGTTTCGGAAGTAACTCCTTGTGTGGACACTGAACTCGCCAATGTCGACCAGGCCCGCTCCTATGAAGGGGTTGGTCCCATGGTGCTTCCTTCCAACTGGACATCGCTCACTGCCCAAGAGCAACAGTTCGTGGTGATCAACTTGGAGAGGACCGCCAGGGGACTAGAGCCCTTCACCGGGCATTCCACGTTATTCGATTCCTGGGTGCTCCAAACCGCCGTGTTTTCTGGACGAGGCCAGGATCCCAGTGTCCCCACCGGCGTTCAGCTGGGGCCACTGTTTGGCCCGGGCGCCACCTGGCCTGACTTCGGTGGAGGAGGGTCGGGCCTCGATGGAGGCAACGCCGATCCTATAGCGGCCATATTTGCCTACCTATACGACGACGGCTGCGGGGTGGGCCCTGATGGCGGGTCGACCGGATTCAACACCGTCTGCCTCTATGTCCTCGATCCCCAGTGGACCGTCTTTCCCAGTTGGGGCCATCGACTGTCTGTCCTCACCAACAGCGCCGATAACGAGCAGTTCTGTGCCGAAGGGGGCTGCTGGGTCGGGATCGGCATAGACAACGGCGGCAAAGGACCTGGCTCGGCGTGGTTGATGCTCGAGGTGGCTAGTGGATCCCAGCCTGGAGCGCCGCCTGCCACCCCCACTCCCACCTTCTTGGCCTCCGTCGATCTCACCTGGGCCAATGAACTCCCCTTCGTACCGGCCTGTGAGCAAACCATAGGAGACGACACCTGCACGGTTCCCACCACCGTGTCTGTCTCTTCCTCCAACACGAATCCTGGCCCGGGGACTTCCGTTACCCTCACCGCCACGGTCTCTGCTAACGGAGGTGGTATCCCCGAAGGTGGATCGATCTCAATGTTCAACGGCTCGGCTCCCATTGCCAGCTGTCAGGGCCTTTCAGTGCCCAACCCTGGATATGACGGCTATCCCCAGTCCACTACACCGCAGGTGACCTGCACGACGTCTTTTACTAGCCCAGGTCCCCAATCGATTACCGCCTCCTATAGTGGTGGCTCCCTGGGGACCACTGCTCCCACGTCCCCCTTGCCCCAAGGGGTTCAAGGAGACATGGGGATAGTACCCGCCTACGCACCTTCGACCTCGCCAGCTGTGGTGGTCACTGTGCCTGCTGGCGGAGCGCCTGGGATCGTGACCGCCATAAGTGCTTCTATCGGCAACGGATCGGCAACTGTGTCGTGGGTCCCGCCAGTCTCTTGGGGTTCGTCTGCTATTAGCTCATATACCATTACTGCGTCTCCAGGAGGTCTAGTGGAGACCGCCCCAGGCTCTGCAAGCTCCCTAGACTTCACCGGCCTTTCCAACGCAACTTCCTATACCTTCACCGTGGTCGCCGTGAATCAGGCCGGTCCCGGGCCGATGTCGGCTGAGTCCAACTCAGTCACCCCCTCTGCCACCTACTTCCCACAGGGCTACTGGCTTTTGTCGTCGACCGGGGCCACCTATGGATTTGGTTCTGCTCCCCACATCATTCCCGACCAGTCGACAGTGTTACCCGATGTCTCGGCGATTGCATCCACCCCCGACGGTGGGGGCTATTACATCTCGACTTCCAACGCCAACTACACCTTCACCGCAGGCGATGCCTCCGACATGGGTCAACTCAGTGGAGGAGACGTCGGCCCCCCCTTCTATCGTCCCACCGCCCCGGTGGTGGCAATTGCCTCTGGCCCCGGTGGGGCTGGCTACTGGGTGGCCTCGTCATCAGGTGAGGTAGCCTCGAGTGGCGATGCCACCTTCTATGGTTCGCCTGTATCGTCAGGTCTTCACCTGGCAGCACCAATAGTTGCCATGGCAGCTACACCCGACCGCAAGGGATATTGGCTCTTAGGCCAAGACGGTGGTGTCTTCTCCTACGGCGATGCCGCCTTCTACGGCTCTACCGGGGCTATGCATCTCAATGCACCAGTAGTTTCTCTCACCCCGACTCTGGACGCCAGAGGATATTGGCTGGTCGCCTCAGACGGAGGGGTATTTAGCTTTGGCGATGCCACCTTTTATGGCTCTACGGGAGCTATGCACCTTTCTGCCCCAATTGTAGCTATTGCAAGCACCTCAAACGGCCATGGCTACTGGCTCTTTGGGGCTGACGGCGGGGTATTTAGCTTCGGGGACGCCACCTTTTACGGATCGGCTGCTGGGATCGTGTCAGGTTCAATTATTGGGGTAGCTGTTACTTATCATGCATCGTCATAGGGCTCGTGCGGGCGATGGGAACTCTAGTATTCATCACCAACCCCGTAACCTATTGAATCGATCAGCCTATCGCTGGACTGCCAGTCCTTTGCTATTTTTACTCTCAAGTCCAGAAAGATACTCTGCCCTAATTCATCTTCTAAGACCTCTCTCACCTTGGTCCCTACCAGTTTCAAGTTTTGGGCCCCAGCGCCCATGACGATGGGCTTTTGGGACTCGCGCTCAACGAATATGTCGCATCTGATATAAGAACCATCCCATTCGGTTACCTGGCAGGCCAACGAGTGCGGAAGTTCGTCGCGGACCATCTCAAGCAATTGCTCGCGCACAAGCTCTCCAACTCTGGTACCTATGTCGAGGTCGGTGACCATCTTGACCGGATACAACCTGGGTCCGTCGGGTAGACGCCTGACCAACTCGTCAACCAACTCGTCAACTCCCTGACCGGTCTTAGACGAAACTGGAAAGTATTCAGGAAAATTGAACTTGGAAGCCGCTAGGAGTTGAGAGACAATCTCGCCAGGTTTCGCTCGATCGATCTTGTTGACCACACAAATAGAGTTAGCTGGAACTCTCTTGGCCAAAGCACTATCACCTTTCCCGATCGGGGCGGTTGCGTCTATTACAAAGAGAACGCAGTCGACTCCCCCTAGAAAGTCACCAGCTACGGAGTTTAAACGCTCACCAAGACGGGTTTTAGGTCTGTGAAATCCAGGGGTATCCACAAAGATAACCTGTGCGTCTGCTCTATTTAGGATTCCCTTGACCGCAAAACGGGTCGTGTTGGAGTGTTTGGACGTTATGGAAACCTTCTTCTGAACGATCTCATTTAGTAGGGTTGATTTACCAACCCCGGTACGACCGACGATAGCAACAAATCCGCTCTTCACGACGCTGGGGAGGCCAAACTAATAGGTCACGGCCTCATCTTGGCTTGGTGAACCGGGATCTCGAGGAGGACCAGCTGTCTCGTTGTTATCGAGTCCACTTGAGGATTTATCGTTGCCCTTGCCCGAATGCCCATTCGATGACTTAGTCGACTCTAATTTAGAGGAAGACTCCGGGTTCTCTGGGTCAGGTTCACTATAGGTAACCCGGACCCTATTTACCCGGTTGCCCTTGACCCGCTCACAGGTAATGGTTATTGCTCCATGGGTCACCTCTTCGCCTTCGACCGGAATATGATCGAGCAGGCCGACCATCAGGCCACCGACCGTGTCCCAGTCACCTTCTGGGAGTCTAAGGCCTAGTTGGTCCCCAAATTCGTCTATAGACATTCTCGCGTTTACCCGGTACACCCCAGGTGAGATCTCCTCGAACTCGCTCTCTTCAACGTCAAACTCGTCGGTGATCTCTCCAAATACCTCTTCAATAAGGTCCTCAATAGTTACCAGTCCCGAGGTCCCTCCGTGTTCGTCGACAACTATGGCCATGTGGAACTTTTCGGCCTGCATCTCGCGCATTAGTGACGTGAGCTTCTTGGTCTCAGGGACAAACTTGGCCTTTCGAGCAACCTCTCTTACGGGAAGACTTGACTTTTCTTGCCAGTCGGCCAAGACGAGATCTTTGATGTACACGATCCCGGCTATCTCGTCTATCCCGCCACTGTATACGGGTATCCGGCTGTATCCGGCCGCAATGGCCACCTTGATCACATCACTCACACTCGCCTCACCCTCGACGGCCAACATGTCTGGCCTTGGTGTCATTACCTCCCGGACCACCGAGTCACCAAACTCAAAGATCGAGTGAATCATCTCACGTTCCTCTGACTCGATAACCTCTTCTTCCATGGCGACATCGGCCATCGCCAAGAGTTCTTCCTCGGTTACATAGGACAACCCGTGAGCCCCATCAAGCGGGACCAACAGGTTAGACAACTTTATTAGGAGGGCCGAGATCCACTTGAGTACCGGGAATGAAATAATCAGTGAGACGACCGGTGCAGAGACCAAGGCGGCCCGATCCGGGTTGCGGACGGCCCAGTTCTTAGGAACCGCCTCCGCCAAAACGAAGATGACCAGTATTTCAAACACGGTAGCTATGGCAATCCCCCACGGACCAAAGACGTGCCCGGCAATTACTCCGACCAAAGTGGCCGAGACCAGCTGGCAGATCAAGACGAGTAGTAAGACCGAGTTGAGAAATTTCTGAGGACTCTCTACTAGTTTGAGTAGACGCCCTGCCCCGCGCTTTCCTTCCTCTTTTAATGCCATGGCCTTATGCTTGGACGTCCTTGTTAGTCCTGTCTCAGCCAGGGCCAAGAAACCAGACGAAGCAATCAGGACGACAATGACAACCACCAAGAGGTAGTCCGCTGTATGAAACGAGCCTGTTGGGGTTCTGTGAAGACTACCTAACACCTCGGCCTCCAATATGCGGCCAAGTGCTTAGACTCTAGGGCCTCCATCTCTTTAGCCTCGGCTTCTTCCTCATGGTCATAGCCCAGTAGGTGTAGGGCACCGTGCACGACTAGTAACGCCACCTCATCTTCAAGACTTGAACCGTGCTCCTCGCAGTTGTCTTGTGCAACCTCGGGACAGATGACAATATCTCCAACCATTACCCCAGGACTGTTCTCCCCCTCAACCAAAGCAGGTCCTTGGGGTTGTCCAAATGCTAGAGGGTTACTCTGATCTGGCAGGCAAAACGGTCCGTCAATCAAGAACGATAACACGTCGGTCGGACCACTCTTTGAGCGATACTCAAAGTTGAGCTCGCTCATCTTGGATTTATCAACAAATATGAGCCCGGTTGACGATGGACTCACGACCGCGTGCTCGCGCAATACCTCCCCGAGGAGACCCTGGTAGGGGTCGGTCTCAAAGGACAACTCAGGACATTCAACAATACAGTCCACATAGATCTTGGGGTCGGCCACGATCACGATCGCCACGACCAAGTTGGCCTCAAAGGATACTCCAACAAAGTCATAGTTCAGTCGGGCTGGTCTGTGGAAGTTGACTGATGACCGGCAGGTCTTGATCGTTTTTCATAGGCATCAATAATGCTCGCCACGATTGGGTGGCGAACCACGTCAGAACTGGACAGGTGAACAAATGACAACCCCTCAATTCCAGAAAGTACAGACTCTAGGTCTTCTATCCCAGACTTTCCCCGCACGATGTCGATCTGGCTGTCGTCGGCGGTGACTACTGCTTTAGAACCAAACCCGATTCTGGTAAGAAACATCTTCATCTGTTCCGGGGTAGTATTTTGGGCCTCGTCTAAGATTATGAAACTCGAATTGAGAGTCCGACCCCGCATATAGGCCAGAGGGGCCACCTCGATTGTCCCCCGGTCCATGAGACGGTGAGTGGCCTCTGAATCAAGCATGTCATAGAGTGCGTCATAGAGCGGGCGGAGATACGGGTCCACCTTGCTCAGCATGTCCCCGGGGAGAAACCCTAGCTTTTCACCGGCCTCAACTGCAGGCCTGGTGAGGATTATGCGGTTAACTATCTTTGATTGAAGACACCTTAGTCCTTGGGCAACGGCCAGATACGACTTGCCCGTCCCGGCAGGTCCTATTCCAAAAGTAATCACGTTCTCTTCAATGGCCTCGACGTACCTCTTTTGCCCCGAAGTCTTAGGTCTAACGGTCTTGCCTGCAGCTGAACGGAGGACCTGAGTTCCAAGAACTTGAGAGGGGCTCTCGTGTGACTTGACCATCTCGATTGACCTAACCAGGTTTGCCCGGTCAACTTGATGTCCCTGCTTGATCAAGGTAACGACCTCATCTATTAGGTGCCCCACCTTTTCGGACTCGGTCCCGTCAATTGTTATCTCGTTCCCACGAACAAAGATAGTCGTGTCAGGAAATTGCTCGTTGAGAAATCTCAGGTTCTCGTCATGGTGACCCAACAGGACCGCCATCATCGCGTTGTCTGAGATCAAGATCTTCTGTTGAGTACTAGCCAAAAAATTCCCGACCATGCTCACGACTATTCTCCCAGGGCCGCCTTGAACTAGATCCTGGCGTGGGAGTACCTATTAGGGGCTCGACCCGCATTGAAAGACTATCCAGGGGGCCACTCCAAGCGTCGACCTCCAAGAAGGTGCATGTGTAGATGATCAACACTATTTAGGGCGTCAGCCCCGGTGTTGAATACCAAGCGAAACCCACTCTTGGCAACTGACTCTTGAGTGGCCACCTGTTGGGCGAGTAAGAACATCGACTCCAGCATCTGGGCGTGACCTGATTGAATCTCCCCGCAATTAGATACGTGGCGTCGCGGGATAATCAACACGTGGGTTGGGGCCTGGGGATTGATATCCCTAAAGGCGTAGGCCTCGGAGTTGGTGGCGACCTCATTACAGGGCACATCCCCGGCAAGGATCTTGCAAAACAAACAGTCAGTCACGAAAGGACAGATTGCTCCTCAGCGGGACCGGCGGGTTGGAACAGTTGAACACAAGCTCATCTTCTACCTGTAGTGTACATGAAATTGGGTCACCCAGAACTCTTAGCCGACAAAAGATCTCTTAGAGGGTAAAAATGAATCAATCTGGCTTATAGCACTAGCTAACCGGGTTGCCAGGGGATTTAGCCGGTCCCGAGCTAACACCACGACTCGGGGCCGGATCGGGGTGAAGGTGTTCAAGGGTGCCCGGAGCGATACGGGAAGCCTCTACAAAGGCGACCACGTCTTGCTCTTTTACTCTTATCACTCGGCCGAACTTGTAGGCGGGAAGCTGACCCTCGTCGATAAAGCGGTACACGGTCCTCAAGGTCACACCCAAGTAGTCGGCGGCCTCGCCGGTACTCATCCAGGATATCGGATCTGCCACTACCCAAATCTATACCCAAATAATACTATTTGTCATGCCGTAATAATGAATAACATGCACTTCCAGGTCAAATCTAGTCAAGATCCACCAATAGACGATTTTTCTCAATTCCTATAGTTTTCCGGCCAAATTGCGACTAATGTGACGGAGAGTAATATTTAAGCTCTGGGCAAGCCAGATAAAGTTGCGAGGGTCAAAACGTGGTTCAAGTCGTCTTCTTCAAGTCAAGCCTGGCATTAGCAGTCGTGCTAGGCCACGTGTAACAACTGCGGCTCCCCTGGTGAAATCTCGAACGCTTCCCTTTTGTGCAGTTGGGCTCACCCTAGCCCTTATTATTACCTCGTGCGGAATGCGAGGTGGTTCTCAACAGACCATCATCGACGGTCTGGGGGGTTCCAACACCTTGCAGCCAGCTGGGAGGTCGCCTAACTCGGGGGTACCCGCGGGAGAAACCCTAACCTCATCTGCCCCCGGGATTACACCTACCGAGATTCACATCGGAACCATCCAGGACATCTCCGGTCCTGTTCCGGGATTGTTCCAGACCGCACAAGACGGCGTAAAAGCCTGGGTGGCCTACGAGAACTCAATTGGCGGGATAGACGGGAGAAAGCTCGTCCTAGACACCTACGATGCCGGCCTAAACCCGACCAAGTTCTCTCAAGAGATGCAGCAGGCCTGCACGAGTGATTTTGCACTAGTCGGGGTCATGTCCACTGTCGACAACGCCGGGGCCCTTGAAGGCCAACAGTGCCAGATCCCAGATGTGGCAGACAACCCGACCACTCCCCAGGCAGCGGCGGCCACGAACGTATTCGCTGCCGACCCGAGCATGCCAAATGAGTACCCCAACGGCTGGTTCAAGTGGGTCAAGGCGAACTATCCCTCTGTAATAGATCATGCGGCCATCATGTGGCCTGACGTATCTACGACCCAGCTCACCGGTGAACGCCTGATGTATACAGCCGAGTCGGTCGGGTTCAAGTTTGTCTACAAAGATGCCACTCCTCCAATTGAGGCCAACTTCCTTCCCTATGTCGAGTCCATGAAGTCTGCGGGGGTTCAGTACTTTGCCTGGCAGGCCGACTACCAGTCAATGGCCCGGATCCTCCAGGCCATGCAACAGCTCAACTGGAGACCCAAGGTTATTGACTCGTCTGCCACGGTATACAACCAGGAGTTCCTCAACACTGCCGGGTCGGCGGCCAACGGGATATTTATAAGCCTCAACGTGGCCCTGTTTGGCGAGGCCAACTCGAACCCGGCCATGAAAACCTTCCTGACCTGGCTCAACAAGGCCGTACCCGGGCACGCCCCACCGGACATATTCTCGATCTACTCCTGGGCGGCCGGGATGCTCTTCGCCCAGGCCATGCAACAAGCCGGGGCCAACCCAACCCGGGCTCAGGTCATAAACGCTCTCTCGTCCATCCACAATTTCTCTGCCAACGGGATGTTAGCTCCCACTGACCCAGGTGGTCACAAGGCCTCCGCGTGCTTTGAGGTTGTAACCGTCAAGAACGACAAGTTTGTACGTTACTACCCAACCACTCCAAACACCTTTGACTGCACGACCGGATCTCTGTATACCGACCCACAGATCCCGCCCGCTTCAATATCTGGATGAGAGATCTAACTCGTGAAAAGAACCCGGGACTCGCGCATTTGAGTATTTGTCCATGAATGAATTCTTGACCTTCCTGATCGCTGGGGTCGTAACCGGGTCCGTGTACGCCCTGGCCGCTAGTGGACTTGTCGTTACTTACACCACGACCGGGGTGTTCAACTTCGCCCACGGGGCCGTCGGGATGGTGGCCGCCTTCTTCTACTGGCAACTGCGGGTCGGATTTCACTTGCCCGCCCCCATTGCTCTTGTCGGGGTCATCTTGGTAGCTGCCCCCCTCTTTGGTGCCCTCGTGGAGAGGTTTCTCATTCGTCCCCTAAAGGATATGTCCCTGGCCACGTCTCTGGTTGTGACCATTGGGCTCATGGTCGGACTCATGGGTCTCGCCGAGGTCCTCTGGCCCACCTCCAACCGAGAACTACCCATATTTTTTGGAACCGGCCACCGGGTTTCAGTAGCCGGGGTAAACGTGTACTGGAACGACATCACCAGCGTGGTCCTGGCCGTGATCGTGGCCCTGGCACTCAGGTACCTGTTGTACAAGACCCGGATTGGTCTGGCCATGAGGGCCCAGGTAGACAACAAAGAGCTGACCAGTCTCAACGGGGCCAAGTTGACTAGGGTGTCGATGTTCGCCTGGGCCCTGGGATTTTCCTTGGCTGCGCTGTCTGGGGTCTTGCTGGCCCCCACCTTGCAACTGTCGGTTACCAGTCTGACCCTACTGGTTGTAGACGCCTATGCGGCCGCCATGATTGGGCGACTGAGGAACCTGCCCATGACCTATCTGGGAGCCCTCCTCTTGGGTCTAGCCGGTTCGTTTTCTTCGTATCTGCCAGATACCAGTGCCTATAGTGCTATCCGCAGTGCCCTACCCACGCTCTTCTTGTTTGCGGTCTTGCTCTTTATCCCGGCATCTCGAATCCGAATCGGCAACCTGGTAAGGGCACCCAATATTCGAGTTCCCGGTCTCAAGGCGAGTCTGGTTGGTGCTGTAACTGTAGTCGTCCTGGCAGTCGTCGTGCTCGGTGCGTTCAACTCCAGTTACGTCTCTCTCACCGATGATGCCCTGGCCACCGCGGTCATAATGCTCTCTTTGGTCCTTTTAGTTGGATACGGTGGACAGATCTCTCTATGCCAGATGTCTTTTGCTGGAATTGGGGCCTACGCTGTGGTCCACTTCCACCTGGGAGGAGCAGGCGGCCCAATCGCCTTTGTGGCCGCGGCCATCTTGGCCGCCGTCATCGGCCTTGTGGTTGCCCTACCGGCAATACGCCTCCAGGGGTTGTACCTCGCTCTATCAACCATGGCCTTTGCGGTCTTAGCCCAGGACCTCTTTTTCAACTCATCTGAGTCGTTTGGGGACTCGGGCAGTGCAAACATATCCAGGTTTCACCTCGGGTCTTGGGTAACCTTTCACTCGAACCGGTCTTACGGGATCTTCTTGGCAGTAGTATTTGCTGGCTTTGCCGTCCTGGTCACGGCCATTAGACGAGGACCCCTTGGTCGACGCCTGGCGGCCATGCGCGATAGTCAGGCCGCCTGTGCGACCCTTGGAATGGATCTGGTCAAGACTAAGCTGGCCGTGTTCGGGGCCGCTGCAGCCATCGCCGGGATCGGAGGTGCCCTACTAGGTGGAGTCCTCGGATCGGTCTCGTCAACCGAAGGCGTGAACACCGGCTATGACGTCTTTCAAAGTCTCGCCCTGCTGGTCTTGGTCGTGATAGGAGGTATTTCTACGACCACCGGTGCTCTTGTTGGTGGATTCTCCATGTGGGTCGCGGTAAACTTTGCCCAGAGCCACGTACGAGGTCTTCTTCTCCCGATCGGGTTTGCGGCGTGTGTGTACGTTGTACTCAAAGCACTCGGAACCCCTCAACCGGTCGCTCTTACCCCACGACTCCCCCTGCCCAAGATCGTGCGCGATAGATGGGCGCAACTAACCGGTTCAGCCAGAGCGGCAATCGTGGCCGTAATCTCAGGGGTCCTACTCGTGGCCGTGTTTCTGATACTCGACCATGAGGCGAACCAGTTGCAGTCGGGCCTCTTGTATCTCTCGTCGGGCTCGGTTGCAATTACCCTGGCACAGTATCCAGACGGGATAAGCCCGGCGATATCTAAGATGATCCGGGCCATGGTAGTTGGAGTTGGACTTGGAAGAGTCCTCGACCTCCTAGGGCTTGGAAGAGACGTTGGGTTAGAACAGATTCCCTCACTTGTTGACCCTGGTGACGCTCAGGTAGAGCTGATAACCAAGGTCGGTCACCATCGTCGGTTCGACGACATGGAGGTGACCCCTGCTAGCATTGAGCTGGAACACGAAGCCTTGATAATTTCAGAGACCCCCCTAACGTTTGGATATCCTTACGACGAAGACGAAGTACTCCTGGAAGCCCACGACCCACTTGCGGGAACCCTGGCTGGGACCGACCAACACTATAGTGACTCAGAACTTGAGGCCAGACTGGGGCAGATTACCGAGAATTCAAAGATAAGACAGGCACAAACACTGTGACCTATTTACCCAATCTCAATGAACCCGATTCAACCGTCCAGGCAAGTGAGGTAACAAGATAGATGAGTAACCAATGGGGAACCCCAGGAACCGAGTTCGGATCGCCGGCGTGGTCGTCCCCGCCCGATCCATCCGGACCCTCGTCGCCCGACCAAGGTAACTACGCGCTGCCACCTGACCGGCCCGTTGGTAGTAACGGTCGTCTAGAGTCATTGCAGGGTGAGGTCGCGTCTCTCAAGATCCGGGGAGGCAACGCAAAAATCGAGCGCCAGGTCCGAGTTGGCGGCACAGCTCTTATGGCCATCGGGGTTGTCTTGATCTTGATCGCCTGGCTCAGGGCCTCTCAAGCCAACACGTCGGTGAACAATCAGATTGCATATCTGATCTCGGGTGGAATCTTGGGTATTGCCTTCGTGGGAATAGGCGGGGCTGTCTACCTACGGTCCTGGCTGGCCCGGCAACGTTACTGGCTTGCTCGCCAGGTGGTTGAGACCAGGGAGTACACGACCCAGGTCCTCTTGCTCTTGGCCAGAATTGAAAAGGTCCTAGGGGGCACCGGGGAACTTCCCGGGGACCAGGTAGATAAGATCGGGTCCCACTGGAGTCGGCTCGCCACTCCCCCAACTGAAGATTCCTCAAGGCCCTCTAGGCTCATCGGGGAACCTGTTCTCACGGGTGACGATCTCAACTTCTCCCGTGACCTGGGAAGCTCGGCCCAAGATGATCCCCTGGTAGCCTTGATGCACTCCGAGCGAAACCTCACCGAAGAACTCATGGAGACCGCCTTTGCTGGGTCTTCGAGCGAACTAGGACTCCAAGAAGAGTCAAAGGTATATACCAATGAACACGGGCACGTCTGGGACAATCAGGCCCAGCAGTGGTATGACCCCAAGACTCACCAGTGGTATGACGGGGTGCGTGGAAGTTGGTACAAGAGGGACTCGGCCCCTCCAATTGCCACCCAATAGTAGGTTCGACACTAGCCAGGTGACCTCGTTGACGACTACCAACACGGCTCTGGTTGGTCAACCCGCCGCCCAGGGTTGGTACACGAACACCCCGATCTTGGAGCTCAAAGAGATCAGGGCCAGCTACGGTCCCATTGAGGTACTCCACGGGGTCTCGCTTAACGTGTACGCCAACCAAGCCGTCGCCCTGCTGGGTGCTAACGGGGCTGGTAAGACTAGCGTCTTGAAAGTGGCCACGGGCCTTTTGGCTCCCGACTCTGGATGCCTGCACATTGCCGGACGACACGTTAACGGGGTTGTGACCGACGAGTTGGCCAGGCTCGGAATTTGCACCGTCCCGGAAGGTCGAGGAATCTTTCCGAACCTGTCCGTGGCAGACAACCTCAAGATGGGGACATACTCGGGAGTGAGCCTGGAGGCCATTGAGCAAAGTGCCTATGAGAGGTTCCCAAAACTCGCCGCTCGTCGCAACCAGCTTGCCGGGACCATGTCGGGGGGAGAACAACAGATGCTCTCTCTCGCCCGGGCCCTGGCCACAAGACCGGTCCTCTTGTTGATAGACGAACTCTCAATGGGACTTGCCCCGATCATTGTAGATCAGCTCTTCGAGGAAGTTACCCGGATTGTCAACGAGGGAACCTCGGTACTAATTATCGAGCAGTTCGCCCGAAAGGCTCTCCAGGTGGCCACCTGGGGGGTCGTCCTAAACAACGGGGTTGTAGAAGCCCAGGGAAGTCCCGACGAACTCGGTGACGCCCTAGACAGTGCCTATCTGGGCAAAAAGGTCCAGTAAGACCTCAAAGATTTTTGACGAGACCGCGACTGACTTATTGGCACCCATTACACAGTTCGGTGATGCAACAGATGTCGCACATGCAAGAGTTCAGGTCCCCATTACCACACGAACCACACAAAGATGATCCAAAGGACCTAAAGCGTCGTGGGCGCCTTCGCGGGTCCTCTCCCCATCCAGAAATCGATCCCAGTGTCGCAACTGCACCTAGAGCAACCACGGTTGATCTAACCCTGCCAACACTTGCCACCTTTGCCCGTACTATCCTATCTAGCTCACCGAACAGACCCCTAACTAGTGTGGGCTCGACCAGTTCACAGCCGTCTAGATTGTGAGAGATCCCGTCAAGTAATCTCTCGCACGTATCTGCAACCTGACCCGGCGATAGTCCCGATGCCCGGATTGGATTGAACCGGTTGGAACGTAGGTCGTCGTGGTAGTCATCGACGCCGTCTAAGAGATGGACGAGACTTCCGTAGGAATATCCAATCGCGTACAAGTAAGGATAGTTTGATGACACCCCGCTAACGTGTGCCGTGTGTGCCAAGACCTCTGCACACAACCTCGCCGTAGGTTCCAAGAACTCTTCCAGGCTGCTCCCTACTTCTTCAGACTCTTTTGATTTTCTTGCCACGTCCAAGATGATGTCTGGGTCAAGTCCGAGTTTCTCGGCCGAGGTCCTTGCTCGGGATGCAAATTTCCTAGTTACCTTATTAACAAGTGGAACCAACACGGGAGAGATCTCCATGTCGGTCTGCTTATCGGCAAGAGACGCACATGCGCCTAGCAGTTCTACAGAGTTGACCAATTCAGTCGCCCGTTGGTTAGAACTGATCACCTGAGCCGACCTGAAACCTCGGAGCGGACATCTTGAGGCAGTTGTGGTCTCCAACAATCCACTTTGGGCCTCAACAAACACCGAGATAATAACCGAGTCGTAGTTGGTGGCCAACCTGGAAAGTTGCCCGGTCGTGTCCCTCAGTCCAAGGCAACCTCCGCACAGATGCCCCAACCAGCGACTGTAGAGTTCGGCTCCTAGGTGCCGACGACACGGACGAAGTATTCCCTTCAAGGCTTCCTAGTATATATCAAGAGTTGTCCTCAATGGGCCATTTCCCTTCTCGGTAAAGTGAAACTACTCTTCCCTGACTAACCCTTCTACTCCTTGGCCGAGTGAACATAGCTGACTAGCTCAAGGTCATCTTTCAGCTCAGCACAAAGCAACAAAACTCATTTTTCAGGACTAGGACTAGGAGCGCCATAACAATCCCCCGGTATGGGTGTCTTTTGGTTGAGGAAGCACTCTGTGGCCCCAGCCAATGGTGAGTTCTAGGCTGGCAACGAAGTCGGAGGGTGACCACAGGTGGGCTAGACAATCCAATACGACCATCCTCGTGGTACGATGGGAATTTGAATTCTCACCGGCCCGCCGAGACCTAGGGGGCGCACCAATCATTACCTAGAAAGTGGGTGGACTAAGAATTGGGTACCCGCCAACCCTACCGTAGTCACAGCTTTTGGAAACAAAGGCAATCTGAGGCCTATCATTCACTTAGCCTTCTTGAAATCAACAATTTTCGCTAGTGGCAGTGCAATCTTGGCTAATACTCGTAAGGTGAGTTGCCGGGCTCAACTGGCGTGATATTTACTTTCCCACCACAGATATTGAATGCGGATTGCACAGTGACCATGCTTTGTGCAAAAGATACACTAGCGTAAGAAGAATTCCCGGGGAAAGCTATTTCCAGCTGACCGGAAGGAGGGCACGACGTTACTCCATTGCGATAGTAGTATTGAAGGAGAAATGAAGCAGGAGAAGAAGGGCTTATCTCGACCATAAATGGTCCTGGCAAACTTGCAAATGGCAAACCGTTCTGTGGAGATAATGAGGAAAAAGAATTCCCCAATTCATATCCCATCGACACGTAACCTAATACTATGCAATTTGAAGTCGAGATTAAACTCACCACATCTGAAATGCTACCCATCCCGGTAAACGGCCCGTATGATATGACCGAAGCCTGAACTGTAGATCCTGAGCACGCTGGTAACGAAGGATTAAGTATCAATTGCTGAACGATTGGGACAGAACCTACAGCTGGATATGAGACATTCGAAGGCATTAAAACCCGGCCAGAACTGGAGGGAGCCTTCTGCTTGGGAATGGTGATACCCGTTTTCATTCCTTTCCCTAATTCCGTCGTTCCGACAGGCATAACAGTTGTCGGGACTCGGTCGAGTCGCATTGCCGACGTTTCATTGTGCCCAAACAACGCAAATCCGTCAAACAATCCATAGCCCGTCAGCAGACAGCCAAATATTATGGCTGAAAGGATTATTCCAGGTCGTAATATTAATCTTTTAATATTTCTTTCCCTCGAACCTCGTTTTTTTCATTCTACTTGCCCAATAGCGTGCCACCACATAATTTTACACTCCGGTATTAGGCCAGTAAACCACTCCCGATTTGACTCATTAAAAACCTCCGCGCAGTCCCATACGTTGCCTCACCTGAGAATCTCTGCTTTGAGCCGGAATCGACAGGTGGTGACGGGTTGGGTTATGCCTGAATCCATAGAGCTGTCAATGAGTCAATACGAGAACCCTTGATTCGCAGGATTTTCCCACTAAGCTACCCGACGTCTAAGACTGTGACTGGAGCTTCCCATCCGCTTAGGTGAGACATGGAGGGTAGTTAGCCGGATAGGTTATTTGGATGTGGACCTGAAGAAGAACCAGCAGTTGTAGCACCTGTAGTGGATGAAGATTGACCGCCGGTATATCGCGGGTTGTTGGCCCCATATAAGGGACTACCACTGTATGCCTGAGCCTGATACGAATAACAAAACGTATTTCCAGGTCCCAGGAGATTAGAGCCAAGGGTTGAAGTTGGATATGCCCACACAAAATAAGATCCATCGGGATACTGTTCCCCAATATCCCAGACCAGAATTGTACCCAATGGCGTATTTGTTAAAGTTTCAAAAGGTCTCAGGCACCTCATTGATCGCTGAGTCTGTGAAACAATTTCGTCGGACGGGGTTTCATCTGGAACAGTAACAAAAAATGGGGGATTCCCAATTTGGATTTGAGCACTTACCATGCCATTAGGGACATCGACTGCCTTGTGAATTGTGAAACCCGGACTTGGAGGAGTGAGAACACTTGAAGAATTTGTTGAATGGGCTCTTGAGCTAGTCGTGACTTTGGGTGCAGCATTGACGGCATTTGGACTGTGTGTAGTCGATTCGTGAATACCCGGTGAATTGCATGAGTACGCAACTGACGACGCTATTATCAAGCTAGCTCCATACATACTAATTCGATTCCACGATGCTATTTCAAATAAGCGCATAAACAACCTTCTGCAGTTTCTCGATCAATTGAAAGGATATACATGTCCCAGTAGCGTCCTTTATAATAATTGATAGTCCTTTAGAATTCCTTTAACCTGAAAAATTGATCCTATCGCACCTCATAATCGGCCACTCTGAACCGCCCTGGGTTTATTGGAAACACTTTTTGTTTCTATCCAACAGCCGTCACTGCCGTATGAAGAGTAGTCTATCAAAATATCTGTTGTGTTTGAAGTGGAAAAAGTGATTTGTCATTGTGTCCACGGGTGCTGATAACCACGACAAGCCAGGGCGAGGTCAAGACCAGTTGCTGGGTCCCGATTTCGTAGACCACCCCATATGTTAGTAAGTCGCACTTGAGGGCGCCGCGGGGACAACCACGAAGGAAAGAACGGATATTGGGGCAACTACAGCTTTAGCTACAACTCTAAAGCGTCGCATCTATGACTGCCTCACATGTGATTGAGTCATACTTCTTCCTGTGTGCGTACTAGTCGTCGCCCATCTCGCCCCATCTGTACCGAACGAACTGGGGCCCGGATCGATGAGAAAGTTTCTCGCCGCCACCCGGATCGCCTGGCCAAGGGGGTGAACAGTGACCATTCAAGGTACTCAGATGGGAGTTTCTCAGGTTGTTCTTGGACAATTCAGTGGGGGTCAATCTATTAGCCAGACGATGCTCCGACAACAGGTGCGTTCAATTGCTTTTGTACCAAGGAGCCATAGTACTGAGCATCACCAAAGGCAAATACCCCGCCATCGGAACCAATCAGCCAATAGCCTGCCCCATCGGGAGTAGGAATCATTGAGACAATCGGGGCATGTAATACAATCGCACCGGTCGAACCCCAAAAGCTGGCATCGCCAAATGCATAAACGCCACCTCCTGAAGACAAGAGCCAGTAACCTCCACCCCCAGGAGTTGCTACTATTGCAACGATTGGACTCGGGAATACATTTTGGGGAGGACCGCCAAAAGATTCGGCATTCCCAAATCCAAACACCTCACCATTTGAACTCACTAACCAGTAGCCATTTGCACCGTCACTAGTGGCCATTCCTACAATTGGGGTAGAAGGCGGGTTGGCCCCCAGTGACCCATAGAACTGGGCGTCACCGAATGAATAAATTGATCCGCTAGCAGAGACAAGCCAATAACCTTTCCCATCAATACTTGATGCCATGCCAACAATATTGTTAGCACTCACACCTATTGAGGGCAATGACCCAAAAAATGGCTCATTGTATGCGTAAACAGATCCGTCGCTTGATACCAACCAGTAGCCTCCGCCAACAGGCGGTGACGCAATCCCGACAATGGAACCACTGACCGCAGTGCCACTTGCTGAACCGTGGAATCCCGCCGCTCCATAAGCGTAGGTTCCACCAGAGGCATCGGCCATCACGTAGCCTTGAGCATTACTAGTGCTATTTGGCGCATATCCTGAAAGTGCGAATGGGAGTGGGAATGGTGAATTGGCGGGGGTTCCGTACCCAACGGCCATACAAAAACCAGACGTAACGCAAGAAACAGAGTTGAGCATATCAAAGGATCCCGGACCTTCGTTGGGATTTGCACTTGATATAACATGCCACCTAGTTCCATCGAAATCCTCAATAACAGTTTGAAACGAGATTAAGTTGTAATAGCTTCCAGCAAGGATACAACTGGTCAGGGAAATACAACTCAAAGAACTTGGAATGGGAATATTGTTCCCCGGCCCTATATGTTCAATAGTTGCTGGGCCGGTCAATGCACTTCCATTGTAAATTTCCGAGAACGGAAGTGAAAGTGGAACAGGCCCAAGGTCAAAAATAAGACACTGTTGAGCCGAGGAACAATTTGCAATTTCCAAAATCCCGTTTTGTTGAGATAGGGTTGTAAACGTCCATGTAGCGCCATTCCACAATACAAACCCACTCACTGTACTTCCAATACAAAGAGCATCTGATGTGCATCCAATACTAGTAATAGCCGAAGGAGTACCGGAAACATTCCCAGGAGGCATCTGCCAACTTGATCCATCCCATACGTTGGCAAAAGGAGCATTCAAGACGTTGATAAGTGAAGTGGTTCCTTCATCTGCGACACAAAAGGTTACAGTCTCACAATACACTGAACCAAAGGCTCCGATGGGGTTTTCCCATGCCTCAGATCCAGTAGTTAGTGTAATTGGTGGACTCTGCAAAAGCTTCCAAACTTGCCCATTCCACATCTGTGATTCATTGTACATGACAGAACTAGGGCTGGAATAAGTACCGACTGCCATACAAAAGGAACTAGATACACATGAAACTGATTCCATCGTTCTTGCGTCCGTAGGGCCGATATCGGCCATTGGTTGTTCAGACCAACTTTGTCCATTCCATATTTCTGAAATGTCGGCAAGGTTAAACGATTGAGGATACCAGATATTGCTATCGGCATTTCCAACAGCCATACAAAAGGTACTTGATACGCACGAAATTGAATTCAGATCTGCTTCGTTGCCCACAGGAACGGGAATTGGCGAAGTCGCAGTCCATGCTTGTGAAGAGTCGACGTGTGAGGCTACGCGTGGCGTGTTCTGAGCAACCGCAATATCGGGACGAACAAGTACTAAAGAGGCCCCAAGGAGCATTAACAACCCAGGAAATATAACTCGAATACCTCTAAACCCGCCTATAGACTCGCGATAATCCTTCATAGCTTCTTCCAATCCAAAGTCGATATGTCATCTTACTAAGGCTTCCCCGTCACAATTTCTCCATTGGGTCCCACGGCTACTATAGCGCCAGTGGCACCAATAGTTGCTAGAGCCTTTAAAGGCGAATTAATCGAGGAATTAGGAGTGTGATGGGCGATCTTGGCCTGTGCTGGAGTGGGAATTGGGTTCATCGATATTGGTTGCCAGGTTGATCCACCGTCAGTCGTCTCTGCAATACCTGCTCCGACCACATGAGGCCATCAACAGACTCCCAAGCCCCAAGAGAGCCAAAAACACTACTATTTTCACCGGGGACTCGGCATGTCTCATCTCGCAATCCTAATCAGTATCTGCAGTTCCTGCTTGCAATCTTGGTTGGGATGCCACGAGCAATCCTTCACCCATAGGCTTGCCAGAGGTATTAGGAAATTGTCTAGCTGGCTCATTTGCAGTAGCGATCTTGCTGGATTTTGTGCCAAATCCTCCAGTGAGAACTATAGCCTTCTATCTCCTACCCTCTCTGTCAGGATAGGAACCGCCTCTTCTTGTCGGTGGCGTTCTAATCCTAAGTCACGCAGAATATGGCGTTCCTTCTCGCACAATACCCCGCCCATAGAATCTATTATATAAATTTGAAATATTGTTTCCTTTGGATACTGTGCCAAGGCATTCTTCAAGATATCTGCCAATCAAGTTCTGACGCTGGTATCAACAAGGACGAAATACCAACAAATAGGGTGGCCCAATAAATGGGGACCCGCCAGGACAATAGAACAGGCCCAATCCTCAAAGTTTTAGAAAATGCTCATGGAGAATCGTGTTTAGTGCACTTGCTGCAAAATTGACCGCAGAATTGCCTTGATTCATCATGGGAATGATGATGAGATATCCGTTTGCAAATGCAGTCAATTCAGGAATTCTACTAAACACGGACCGATTCCAGTAGGCACGAACGCCATCGATTATAATGACTTCAGAAGCTTGCTGGTGCGCTATAGACAATTGTACTGACCTACTGTGTGGTGTTCCTTTACCCACACCTTCGATCAGAATTTGAATCCGAGTTGCTATAGGAAGCATCGCCTGCTAACAGGTTCCCACTCATAAAATCACATGACATAGCAACATTGAATAATGCAGATGCATCTTGTGAAGTGAAAAGACTACATGGATTGATTCTCGGTGGAACAGAGGCCGGCTTGACTGAATTCGTACAAGAGGCGGTCACTAACGTGATACATGCAATGACCAGCAATTGAATAACTGCCTTGGTGTATTCGCTTGGTACTATGCGGGTCAAAATAGTGACGAGTGATTTCGAGTACGAAGGTGGGGGCTGCATCAATCTGGCACGGCAGTATATTTAGCAATTTCAAATATGCTGGAAATTCCAACCCGCTTTCAAGGACGAAGTGCAACTGTTTTCAACAAGTATAGCAGAGACGGAGTCCGCGGAATACTTCGTAGGAAGAGAGCCAACCGAGTTCCTTCCGCGGACGGTGATTAAGCCTGTCTTCGATCTCTGCGAGCTGGTCGTCGGTGACGGTCCTCAAGTTGGTTCCTTTGGGGAGGTACTGCCTCACCAGCGCGTTGAGGTTCTCCTTGGTGCCTCGCTTCCAAGATGAGTATGGATCGCAGAAGAAGGTCTTCACGTCAAGGTGACGTGCAAGATTCTTGTGATTGGCAAACTCCATGCCGTTGTCGAAGGTGAGAGTCTTGAAGACGTCCTTGACGTGGCGGAGTTTCTTGCGCAGTACCTCAGCGACTACGGCAGCTCTCTTATCGGTGGACTTGGCCAGGAAGCCCTAGCGTGACTTGAAATCCACCACCGAGACTACAATGGCCTTGTTGGTTTCCCCCCACGATGCAGTCGACTTTACCGTGACTCAAAAGACTGCGGTTGTAGCCCCGGACCACGCTTGGAAATCGGCACCCTACCTGGGATCTTGCCCCGCCAGTCGTGACTGGAGCTCTAGCGCTTCTTGCGCTGCTTTGAACACCTCAAGGATTTGTATAGCTCCCCGCCAGCTGCCTTGTCCTTCAAGAGGTGGAGGTAGATCGACTCGTGGCTAATCGACAGTGTGCCCTCATGGGCGAGCCTCGCGGCAGCCTGGCCGGGTGAGTAGCCAGCTGTGATCAAAGGATCGACCCGAAAGGTGAAGTTGGCTTTGCAGAACTTGAATGCGTTGTTGCCCTCCTGGCGAACCTTTTCCATTGAATGGGCCTATCTAGGTCGTTACCCGCGCTTGTTCTTGTTCGATTTGAGCTCTCTGGAGATCGTCGAGGGGTGGCAGCCTGCTTCATGGGCGATCTCTTCCTTCGACCAATCCGCGCGCAACGACGCGCCGATTTGATAGCGTTGGTCCTGGGTAAGCTGTGAGTACGTCTTCATTGTGCTCCTTTCGTGGTGAGATCGATAGCCTTGAGCCGTGCTCCAGCTTACCTATCTTAGTGCGTGAAAGTTACACTTCGTCCTTGCATCCGGGTTGATCTGTTATTTCCTTTGGCTACCACTCCAGAGCCCTTAAAGGTATCTGTCAATCAAGACCTGGCGATGGTATCATGAAGGACGAAATACCAACATAGAGGGTGGACCGACAAATGGGGACCCGCCATCCCTACGCGGCTCCCCTAAAATAGGGCCACCTCCAATGTGAGTATTTAGCAATTTAGTTGGCTACTATGGGCAAAAAGAATGGCTCTCCACCCCTTGGCATCAAGGGGTGCACGCAACGGTGGAAAAATAACTCGATTGTGATTGTGGCGGGCCCCGGTTACCTTCAACGGACGACATCGGGATGATTTTCTGAACGGTCATCTCTACGAGTCACTACTTGAAGCACAGGTACTCATCGAAGACTGGCGAGTCCAATACAATGAAGAGTGCCCACACAATGCACATGGGTATCTGATTCCCGCTGAGTTCACTGCCTTGTGGCGCGAGGCACACAAATCATCACTTGCATTAGGGGTTGAGCAAAAAAGGTGCCCGAATTACTTTGTAATACTATAGATCTTAACAACTGCAATACGTGTGCCAGAACTCTTAGTACGTAGAATATTTCCTGACAGTTGAATCTGGTCTCCCACTGAGATTGTCGAAAACGTTTCTCCCGTAACGTCCTTCGCTTCCCTCCGGCAAGACAATGTGAAGAGTACCGCCCTTCCTGAATTCACCGAACCGTTAGCATTAGTTAGTTCTGCATCCAAAAACTGATGTCTATATCCAATTGTCGTGACCCTAGCCCAGCCTACGTACTGATTTATTTCGATCCAACGAGCGACTAGAGTATGTGAATTATAGAGATAACCGGCCACACTCACAAGTGCACCCAAAGTGATTGAATCGAAATTTGGCTGGCATTTATACCCGATGATCTCGGTCGAGTTCTCTACTTTGATTTCATTCCAATTTTCTTGAGAATCAATCGATATTACCTTTCCGGACTTGTCGATCCGATTCACGGCGCCATTGACAAAGACATTTCTAATTTGTGTTTTGCCAACATCATGGAGTGTTCCAGGTTTACTGGAGGCAAAACCAACCTGGTGCGAACAACCTGAAATCACAATAAACATTGTTAATACACAACTAACAAAAATATCTCTTCCAATTCTGTTCCCCAATTTGCGATGCGTCATTTATAGACGATTCGATACTGTCAATGGGATAGATAATCCTTTCTGTCTGTCTAGCCAAGATCCTATTCTTGGTGTCGCTGCCATTTCTGACAGTATACCGGCAATACGCCAGTCTCCTGTCAATTTCATGCTTCCCGTCCACATCGCTTCGTCTAAACTTTCAATGTCAAGCATAAATATTGACCACCACGTTTCAAAACTTAGTGTTGCAACAACATCTGCCTTGCTTGCATCAGACACCAGCCTGTACTCTACAAGGTGACCACGGTGCGGAAACCGCTTAGCCCGAGGAGTCAGTCCATGACGATCACGTTTACCGATGAGCTTGTATTCGAAAGAAGTACGAACCAAAATACGTAAGCACGAATTCGAAAGCTGTTTGTGATCGGATAATTACCCCTTCGGCCTCAGATTTCTCGCCAACAAGACTCATTAATTTCTTGGGGATATCAAGAGAATACTTTAGCCACTCCGTTCGTTGTTCGTCTTCACTCTTAGTTTCGTTAAATCTCAAGTTCTCAGCGGTTGTCTTCATTTCACTGCATAGGTCCATGAGTCGCGGTTCAATTTTCGATAGCACCGTAAAAGCATCATCACCGTTCATACTGGCCCAGGACTCAATGAGCGAGAACAGCTCTTCCTGTTCAACAGACAGACATTCAATTGGTTCTCCCGAGGCTGCAGCTTCAAGAAGTCGAACAACGCGATTCTGCTCTCTCAGTTCCATCCATGCGCCACCAAGTTTCGCACATCTAGATGCAATAACCAGTTGATCTGTATTACTACCCGCTTGCTCTATCAATGCTGCAATCGCATCCGCATCATTCCAGCCCTCTGCGACCAGCGTTTGAGCACGTTGTTCTAGCTCATCGGCGAAGGGAGTGGACCGAACCATTGTAGGAGAGTCGCTTAGTTCTTGTTCATTGGTCAATCTCTCCAAAGCTGTGCCGAGGGCAGACAAACCAGCGGATCTGCCAAAGGGATCCGGTGCTTGTCTCCCCAAATTCCTTGATCGGTCGCTCAATAGTCTGGTGGCTCTTCGGGTGGCGTTGGTGGAGGACAATTGCCTTTGTTGCCGCTGTGATAGAAACTGACTAGGAAGTCATACGATACATCCAAGAGCGTTGGAATTAGTATGACACATCGTTCACTGCGTATGGCCTGTGGACCTGGATTCTCAGTTGCATTGAATTCACTAGCCCGTTCTAGGCACTGTAACTGGAGTCCATCCTCAGCAAACCCGGCAATCGGTTGGAGAACCTTGCATGCGACCGCTAATCCAGGAAAAGGTATTTCTCCGCAGGCCTCCGTTCCTACGGCGGTTGCTTGAAGAACACGATAGATAACGGTTGACTGAGGCATAGTCCAGCGGTACGGACCGTAATCGAGACCCGCAGGATCAGACATATTCACTGGATCACCCTTGGAATACGAATACGCTGCCCCCGTCAATCTCACTAACGGGTCCACACTCATAAACTGCCCCGTCGCCGGGTCGTAGTATCGGTTGATCAAATAAATCAGACCATTTGCATCTGTAGATCCCCCCGCAAACCCAAAGGGCGTCGTCCAGGTGCCAGTTGTGGAAGACACCGTTCCATACGGACTGTAACTCTGCGTCCCGGTCACATTGCCGGAACCATCGGCCTCCATGACAACCGACCCCAACTGATCGGTGTAAAGATAGGTAGTCGCACCGTTCGACTGGTTCACCTGCTCGATCGGTACACCCGAAGGCCCATAGACGTAGTCATTAGTCCCATCTTCTAGTAGTTGAGGAACAAAGGACTGGGTGTCATAGACAAAAGTCTGGGTTGATCCACTGGAAATTGCAGAAAGCCTAAATCCATCTCCACCATAGGAGTATGTACTTGTCGTGCCATTTGAATTTAGAGAGGAAAGCTCATTTTCCCCATTGTAGGTATAACTGGTAGTTTGCCCACTTGAAGAAGTGCTTGAAGTTCTATTCCCATTTGCGTCATAGGCAAAGGTCTC
>DAIDHF010000031.1:7699-32938 GCA_027452005.1 Acidimicrobiales bacterium | reverse complement strand
GGAATAAGCGAGTACGTCTTGTGCCAGACGACGATTCAGGTTTCGGTCAGGGGTGAAGACAAAATCACTATCTAGGTTGGCAGGTAAGTTGACCATGCTAGACACGGTTACCTTCTTGTTGTCTGGCAAAAGTCTCTGACGGGCGTATTGAGCGAGGTATTTGACATACAGGTCACGTCCGTCCAGTAGCTCTCGGGCAATAGCGAGGTAGTGGTGTTGATCTATTCCCGAAGTCAGATAGGCCTTGAAATATGGGATGTACCCGGCTAGTAGTTCGTCACCCCCGTTGCCCGACAGGACAACCTTGACCTGACCCTTGGCGATACGGTATACGCTATAGTACGCGTACGGGGCCGACGAAATGGTGGGTTCCTCTTGGAACCAGACCCACGTGTCGATCTCGTTCCAGAACTCGTCCACCTTGGGGTAGGCATAGTGAGGGCTTGACTGAACGTAGCGCTCAACCTCGCCAATGTAGGCCGACTCGTCGATACTCTGGCCCGGATAGAGGGCTGAAAAGGTGTGAAGGCCCCCGGTGGTATGAACGTCGGTCCCCGACCGGATCAAGGACTGGGTTATCGAGGCTACCCCAGATGAGTCCAGTCCCCCAGATAGCGATACCCCCAGTGGGACGTCGGAGATCAGGTGTCGTGCGAGTACCTTTTGAAGCAACTCGGCAAACTCTTGGGCGTAGTCGTCGTCGGATTTTTCAGACGAGAATCGATCGGTAATCTCAGGGTCCCAGTAACGAGTAGTTGAAAGCTCCCCGGTAGGTCCTACCCACATGTAGTGACCCGGAGCTAGTCTCTTGATCCCGGAAAAGAACGTGTCGTCTCGGTCGTCGTGAACTCTATATAGCAAGAACCGGGCTAAGGTCGCCTGATTGGGTGCCCTGGCGACCGTGTCGTCCTGAAGGATGGCCTTGATCTCTGAGGCGAACAGAAATTTGGGGCCACTCGAATAGTAGTACAGGGGCTTGATCCCAAGGCGATCTCTGGCCAAAAACATACGGTCTTGCCGGGGGTCGTAAATGGCAAAGGCAAACATACCAACAAGATGTTCCAGGCAACGGTCTCCCCACTGATCATAAGCCCTAAGCACGGTCTCGGTGTCAGAGTGGTCAGTAACAAAGCGATGCCCGCATGACTCAAGACGACCGCGCAACTCGGGGCTGTTATAGAGCTCACCATTGAACACGATCTTCGATCCCGAAAGTGGCGAAGTTATGGGTTGGTCTCCGCCGCGTAGATCAACAATAGAAAGTCTTCTCATCCCCATTGAAAAGCTCCCGTCTTGACCGGTCCCGCTAGAGTCAGGCCCCCGGTGAACAATTGTCTGGAGCATCCTCTCCAACAGAGGCAAATCGTGACCTAAAAATCCGACAATCCCGCACATGGCTATTTGGATCCTAAATCAGGGAGTTTTGGAACTATATAAGACATAACCTAGACACTGAGCCTACAGTGTATAGATGGCTTCAATGATGACTCTAGCAATCGACGTAGGAGGGACCGGACTCAAGAGTGCCGTGCTCGATGACCAGGGAAATATCCAGGGTGAGATCTCACGAGTCCCGACCACCTACCCCATGCCCCCCCAGAAGCTGGTTGAAAAGCTAACCTGGCAGGCCAGTACGTTGGGGAAATTCAACCGGGCCTCTTGTGGATTTCCAGGCATGGTCCGTGGCGGAGTCGTGTTGTCTGCCCCGCACTTTGTGACCAAATCAGGACCAGGTTCTAAGGTGGAACCAGAACTTGAAGAAGCCTGGACCAGATTTGATCTGGCCGGGGCCCTGACTGAAAGCCTCAAGGTCCCGACCCGGGTAGACAACGACGCCGACCAACAGGGCGCAGCCGTTATCCAGGGGAAAGGACTTGAGATGGTCGTAACCTTGGGTACTGGCTTTGGGACTGCCCTGTACTCTGACGGGAAACTTTGTCCCCACCTAGAGATAGCCCATCAACCCTTTCAAGACGGGAAGTCCTATAACGAACTTCTCGGTGAGGCATCTAGAAAGGATCTAGGCAGTCACCACTGGTCCAAGTTGGTTGAAGAGGCCCTTGGTCTCATGGAGGCCCTTACCTTCTTTGACCACCTCTATGTCGGGGGTGGGAACGCTAAGAAGATCAAGGTGGAACTCGGCGAGAAGGTGACCATCGTCGACAACGTGTCGGGGATTATCGGTGGACTTCGCCTCTGGCAAGAGTCAGCCTAGAAAGCCACGAATCACCGTTGGTGAAACCCGACTTGTGGTGTAGATGATACCTAGTCTCTAGCCTAATGCTCGAAGGACACGGTCAAGATCCTCGGGGATATCCTTTGAGAATGACATAGGTTCTCCAGTCCCAGGATGATCGAAACTGAGTTGGCTGGCGTGTAAGAACTGCCTGTCGAGTCCGGTAAATATCCCGTCGGGGTCTCGCTTTTTTGTAACCCGGCCGCCATAGACTTGGTCACCAACAACCGGAACCCCAATGCTTTGAACGTGGACTCTGATCTGGTGAGTTCTCCCGGTCTGCAACTCGCACTCTAGAAGGGTGACCTCTATTGAACCCGGGTTATAAGTCTTGATGACTCGAAACTTTGTGATGGCCTCTTTCCCTGAGCTAACAATCGAGAACTTCTTGCGGTTAGTCTGGCTTCGTCCTATCGGGGCGTCGATTATCCCCTCCCTGGGACCAGGTCGACCCCAGACAAGGCACTTATAAAGTCTCTTGACTTGGCGGCTTGCAAGCTGGCCTACTAGTGACTCATATGCCTCGTGAGTTCTAGCTACTACAATCAGGCCAGATGTGTCCTTGTCTAGCCGGTGAACAATTCCAGGACGACCTGGTTCAAAAACTCCTCGTGTGACAAGTTCTCCAATATCTGGGAACCTGGCAAGTAAGCCGTGTGCCAGAGTGACCGCCTCATTGCCCGACCCCGGGTGAACAACGAGCCCGGCAGGCTTATTTACAACAACCACCTGAGAGTCTTCAAAGAGGACGTCAATTTCGAGATTCTCATCTGGGGCGAGCCCGCTGTTTTCCTTGTTAGCAATCCGAATTGCTATTCTATCGCCCACCGATACTAGATGACTAGGCGAGGAAACCGAGCATGAATTTAGCTGAACCCTGGTGGAGGCAATAAGGCCGGCCACCTCTGCCCTTGATATCCCTGTAAGAGTTGAGATTGTCTTGTCAATTCGAACCCGATGTAACATTGAAGGAACCTCTAGTTCAAGTCTCTCCTCGTTCACGACTGACTATGACCGGCCTTGCCAGCTCTCACGATAGAGACGCCTAAGACAATGACACCTACCGTAATGCACGAGTCGGCCACGTTGAAGGTCGGCCAAAAGCTGGTATAGATAAAGTCAATTACCGACCCGTGATTCGACCGAAATATCCGATCAGATACGTTACTTAGAGCACCACCAATAATCATGGCGCCTCCAATGGTAACCCCCAGTGAACTAGAGTTGCGAAGGTAGTACCACAGTCCAACCGCAACGACAATAGCCACCACGTCAAAAGCCGGTCCGAGACCGGTACCAATGGAAAAGGCGGCCCCGGAATTTAGAACCTCGCGTAAGTACACCGGGCCCAAGACGTGTATTGTCCTCCCGTGTAAGCTCGACTCTATTAGTGACTTGGTTGACTGGTCGACAAGAAGAACCGCCCCAATAACCCCTAGGACAAGTAGGGTACGGCGCTTGGAACTCATTGTGAGTCGACCCCGGAAATTAGATTCGGTCAAGTCGTCCGGAATCTCTAGCGTCTATTGAGAATACTTCCGCTCTTACACTGCACACACAATCTTGCATGGGGGATGACTTCAAGTCGTACCTCGGGAATCTTATGTCGACAGCTCTCACACACACCATAGGTTCCCCGGTCGAGCTTGGCCAGGGCAACATCGATCTCTTCTACCTCGGCCAATGCCTGGGCCGACAGCATGAGGTCGACCTCCCGGTCAACCGGGACACTCCCGCCCTCTCCAGACTCTTCATCAAACTGCAGATCGCTCGGTTCGAGTTCCCGGGCAATTGCGTCGGCCTCCTCCCGCAGCAAGGCGGCCTGGGCCAGGTAGGTTTCTCGTTCGGTCTCAAGGAGTACTCTTTGACCCTTTAGAAACTCGGGGTCGAACTCGACAATAATTACCTCAGGCTCTGGCTCGGGCTCAACCTTCTTTGGCGCCTTACCGCTCTTCTTGGCGACAGATGCGCTAATTTCTGCCCCTTCAGCGACAACCTTGCGTGGCCGGCCCCTCTTGCGGGGGGCCTCGGGTGAACCTGCAACTATCTCCACGGTCCCGGTGGATGAGGTGACTTGCTGGCCCGGATCGACCTTTCGTGGCCGGCCCCTCTTGCGAGTGGACTGCATTAGGTCAGGATCTAATTGTCCCACTCCCGCCGGAGGGGTTGCTTGCTGGCCCGGATCGACCTTGCGTGGCCGGCCCCTTTTCGCGGGTGCCTGGGTGGTTGGCCCCTTTGAGGCCGACGCGGCCTTGAGTGCCTTGACCGCCCCGGCCTTCGGTGCGGTGGCCTTGGCCTTGGTGGCGGTCTTTGCCGGGGCCTTCACGGCTTTTGTGGCCTTAGTAGTCTTTGAGGTGGCCTTGGTCGCGGTCTTAGCCGGGGCCTTCACGGCTTTTGTGGCCTTAGTTGTCTTTGAGGTGGCCTTGGTCGCGGTCTTTGCCGGGGCCTTCTTCGCTGGTGCCTTGGCTGTTGGCCCCTTGGGTGCCTTGGGCGCGGTGGCCTTGGGTGAGGTGGCTTTGGACGCTTTGGGTGCGGTGGTCTTGGTGGCCGTCTTTGCCGGGGCCTTCACGGCTTTTGTGGCCTTAGTAGTCTTTGAGGTGGCCGACTTTGCACCCACTTGTGGGCCCTTTACTTGCTCTGATTTTCGTTGTGTAAGCCTTCTGATTCCGACTATAGCCACGGTGTGACCTCTCTCTTGTCCTTACCGCCAACCGGGCGGTAAATAGCCCGTCTAGTATAGCTAGTAGACCAGGCATGTTCTAGCTATATAACAACAAATCAACGGTAGAAAGATTTCAAGGTACGGGGATTGATTTTGGGTTTGTACTAGGTAAGGGATCTTGAATAGGATCAATATACCCAAGTGGACCGCATGATAGAAACCCCTTATCCCGACGTACCACAACAGGCCGATTTTCCTGCACTTGAGCTAGAGTCATTGGATTTCTGGGCGAAGGATCGGACTTTTGAGGCGTCAGTTCAGGCCCGTCGAGCCGGAGACAACGAGTACGTCTTCTACGACGGACCCCCGTTTGCAAACGGGCTACCTCACTATGGGCATCTCCTCACCGGCTTCGTAAAGGACGCGATCCCCAGATACCAGACCATGGTTGGTCGGCGGGTCGAGAGAAGGTTTGGATGGGACTGCCATGGCTTGCCCGCTGAGATTCAGGCGGAAAAAGAGCTAGGACTGAAGGGGCGGGCGGGGATCTCCAATCTGGGGATTGGAAAATTCAATGACTACTGCAAGGGGCTAGTTCTACGAACGGCCGACTCCTGGGAACACTTCGTAACCCGCCAAGCCCGATGGGTTGACTTCCAAGATGACTACAAGACAATGGATGTTGACTACATGGAGAGCGTTATCTGGGCCTTCAAAGAACTCTGGGACAAGGGACTCATCTACGAGGGTTTTAGGGTTCTGCCCTATTGCTGGGAGTGTGAGACTCCACTTTCGAATTTTGAGACCCGCCAGGACGACTCCTATCGCAGTCGTCAAGACCCGGCCGTGAGTATTAAGTTCAAACTTGATGGGCCGAGTACTAATAGGTTGTTAGATCAACTTGGGATAGGAGGTAATGCTAAGGCTCCAAAAGCGGTGTCGATGCTAGTGTGGACTACCACTCCATGGACCCTCCCGTCCAACCTGGCCTTAGCTATAGGAGGACAAGTCAACTACTCGGTAGTTCAGCTGCTCCAAGGCAGTGATGGTCATGACGAGATACTTATTCTTGGATCAAAGGCCCTGGAGAACTACCAGACAAAACTCCCCGAATATCAGATAATAGGGACTATTGGAGGTTCAGAACTCGTTGGAGCCCACTATGAACCTTTGTTTCCATATTTCTCTAACCACCCAAACTCTTTTGTCGTTTTAGCAGGAGACTTTGTTGGCGAGGACGAGGGAACGGGAATTGTCCATTTGGCTCCAGGGTTTGGTGAAGATGACCAGAAGGTCTGTGAGGAAAACAATATCTTGGTAGTCTGCCCGGTTGACGACCGGGGGTGTTTCACCCAAGCCGTCCCCCCCTATGCCGCCATGCAGGTCTTCGAGGCGAACTCCCAGATAGTTAGGGATCTAAAGGCCCAAGGGGTAGTAGTAACCCATGACTCCTATGAACACCAGTATCCTCACTGTTGGAGAACCGATACTCCACTAATCTACAAGGCCCTGAGTTCATGGTTTGTAAAGGTGACCGCTATCAAGGACCGGATGGGCGAGTTGAATCAAGAGATCAACTGGATACCCGGTCACGTAAAAGATGGATCATTTGGCAAATGGCTTGAGGGGGCTAGGGACTGGTCTATATCTCGTAACCGCTTTTGGGGTGCCCCGATCCCGGTATGGAAGAGCGACAACCCCGATTATCCAAGGGTTGACGTCTATGGGTCTCTAGAGGAGTTGCAGCATGACTTTGGGGTTCAACTTAGTGATCTTCACCGTCCTGAGATTGACGAGTTGACCCGGGCCAACCCCGATGACCCAACCGGAAAATCTACCATGCGTCGAGTTTCTGACGTTCTTGACTGCTGGTTTGAGTCTGGCTCAATGCCCTTTGCCCAACTCCATTATCCCTTTGAAAATGTAGAGCGCTTTGAATCACACTTCCCGGCTGACTTTATTGTCGAGTACACAGCCCAGACACGAGGCTGGTTTTACACACTCCATGTCCTGTCTACTGCAATCTTTGACAAGCCCCCTTTTAGGAACTGCATTGCTCACGGGGTGGTTCTCGGGTCAGACGGCAGGAAACTCTCTAAGAGGCTTCAAAATTACCCGGACCCACAGGAAGTCTTTGACACTCTCGGAGCTGATGCCATGCGGTGGTTCTTGCTCTCATCCCAAATACTGCGGGGCAATGACCTGGTTGTAGAGCAATCGGGAATTGTTGATTCAATCAAACAGGTCTTGAATCCGATTTGGAATGCGTGGTACTTCTTCTCTCTTTATGCTAACACCGATAACATCTTGGCCTCCTATAGAACCGACCAAACTGGACTACTAGATCGCTACATCCTGTCTAAGTGCAACGAGTTAGTTGACCAAGTCACGTCTTGTTTTGAGAACTACGACATTCCCGGAGCCTCCAGTGCTATCGTGTCATTTCTTGATGCCCTAAATAACTGGTATATCAGGCGAAGTAGAGACCGGTTCTGGATGCCCGTAAGTTCTAATTCTAACCAAGATAAGGTTGACGCATTTGATACGCTCTATAGCGTTCTCGTGACTGTCTTGAAACTCACTGCCCCGCTTTTGCCTCTTATAAGTGAGAGAATCTACAAAGACCTAACCGGACACAGGAGCGTACATCTGGAAGATTGGCCGGAGCGTGGCTCGTTATTGGACGACCCAAAGCTGGTCTCTCAGATGGACCAGGTTAGAGAGATCTGTTCTCTTGCCCACTCAATTCGCAAGGCAAATCACCTAAGGGCCCGGTTGCCCTTGTTAGAGCTTGTGGTCGCCAAAGAGGGGGTTGGGGAACTAACTGGCTATAGTGATCTAATCAAAGACGAACTAAACGTCAAGAAGGTAACTTTTTCAGAGTCACTTGAAGACTATGGTAGCCAGGTAATTTCTGTTGTTCCAGCCGTTATAGGTCCAAAACTAGGGCCCAATACTCAAAAGGTAATCCAGGCGATAAAAAGTGGTGGATGGTCTCTCGCAGGAAGTGACCTAGTTGTAGGGGACGTGACCCTTTATCCTGGTGACTACGAGATCAAGTTGGAACCTATCAGCCCAGATACCTCGCGATGCCTGTCGGACAACTCAGGGGTAATTCATTTAGACACCTCACTCACTGACGACTTGGTAAGTGAGGGAATGGCCAGGGATTTAGTTAGGACTATCCAGATTGAGCGACGCGAGAAGGGTCTTCATGTGGCCGACCGGATTGAACTTGCTATCTCGACATCACCAAGTGCCAAGACCCGCTTGGTGCCATTTGCTGACTACGTGGCCCGTGAAACTCTAGCCTCGACACTGACCATTCAAGACGATCGAGATGAAGATATCGACAGGGAAAACTCTTCCCCGGATTTGCATATCTTCGACAGTGGTTCTCCGTATTCAATCTCGCTTACAAAGCTAAATTAACGCTCTTTTCTTAACAGCAAAAATGGAGAACCAGACTAGAATTATCAGGGATCAGGTCAGTTAGACACTATATCCCTTCTGGGATGTCAACTATGTAAATATCTCAAAGCTCCAGGAGGCCAACTACCTACTCGTTGCCTACTGGTGACGACTCGGGTCCTGGGTTAGATACGACCGGATTAGAGCCGGTAGCGAGCAACATCTCCCTAACAGCCTGTCGGGCCGTACTCTTTGGTTGTTGGGTCCCGAGATGATTGTCACTCTCAGTTGATGCCAGTTGACTCCCTCGTGCGCCCTCTGAGGACATGTTTAGAGAAGGTTGTATGGATTTAGGCTCAACAGGGCTAGTAAAACTCGGGGGCGTCCCTTTGGACTTTACGATGTCATCTAGTATTCTCAGGGCATCGTCAAGGTTTTGTCGGAGCTTGGAATGTTCAGCATCAATAAACTCTCGAAGCTGACTCACCTGAACTTCAAGAATTCTCTTGGAGTTGTCCAATTCTTGAATCTTAGACTGGGATTCCTTTTCGGCTTCAAGTGCTGCCCGTTTGGATCCCTCCCTGGCATTTTCTATTATTGACTCGGCCTCACGCTTGGCTCGGTTGGTCATCTCAACGGCTTCCTGCCTGGCCTTTGTGGTAATCTCGTCGGCCTCTTGCTTGGCCTCGGCAACTGCCATATCGGCGGTTCTCTGGGCCATCGTCAGGGTGCGCCGCAAGGCCTCCTCGGCTTGCTTGGATGCGACTTGGCCCGAAGCGCCTTGGTCCTTACCCCCGGCCTGTACTTGCTTGGACATCTCGGCCAATTGCCGCTCTAGTTGATTTATTCGGTCGTTGGCCTGTCGGAGCTTCTCTTGGTAGACCTCAATTCCAACGGCCACCCTCTCCAAAAAGTCATCTACGTCGTCGGGATGATAGCCACCGAGCTTCTTCTCGCGAAACTCAATCTCACGTAGTGTTTTAGGTGATACTTCCATTAGTTCCCTTTCAAAGAGGCTCTGAGTATTGTGACTTCTCTGGCGACTGAAGCCAACAGCTTCGTTGACATCGGGCCCCAGACTCGTTTCGGCTGTGCCCGAAGGGCCAGTAACGCCCCACCAAGAATCATACCTGACCAGCCTGACACGACCTAACATCTTCGGGGCGAAGCTCCGGACCCCGAATCCTCTGACGGCTAAAGCCGCCAGTCCCCACGGGGTGTTTTGATGGGTGACCTTTCCATTTACTAGAGATATTACTTGCCCGGGGCAATTGGAGTCCGACAATATCCAAAAATAGGCCAGATCTCCTTGGATCAAGTTTTTCTACCGGGGTGACTAAAAACATTGGACCGCTCTCCCAAATAGCCTTTCGATCAAAAAAGCGGTTTTAGGATGACGAGAAGGACGATCAGAACCAGCATTGGGGCGATGTCAACCGCCATGCCCGATCCCGTCCTGATTGGCGGTATGACTCGACGTATTGGGGCATAGATTGGATCAACCAGTCGATTCAAGAATGACTTTACGGGGTAAAGTGGGGAGCCTGGATAGGACGGAAACCACGACAAGGCGGCCTGAACAAATATCAACAGAATTAATAGGTCGACAAGAAAGCTTAAGACAGCCACGCGGTCAGGTCCTCAGTACCGGTACTGTCGGTTTTCAAGCCTGACTCGTTCGGCCTCGGTTACCTCGACATTGGCTGGCGTTATCAAGAATACCTGTTCGGAAACCTTCTCCATTGCACCTCCGAGCGCGTAAGTTACCCCAGCACAAAAGTCAATCATCCGTCGCGACAAGTTGCGCTCAACCCCTTGAACGTTCACTATTATCGCCTGATTCTCCTTTATCCGGTCGGCAATCTTTTGGACATCTTGATACTTTTCGGGCATAGAAATATTCACGTTGGTTGCCCTCTCGGGGGTTACCGTCTTGACCTGTTGAGGTCTGGCAACCATTGGACTAACCCGTGAAATCTCGTCACCATTTAGCCTTCTTATGGCTCCCTGTCTAGGGGCTCCAAGCGATGATGTTGGGTCTCCACCTTGAGTTGCCATACCCGACCTCTCGGGAGCTGCAACCCCGGAAAACTGCCGAACCTGGCCTCGTGTCGGACTGAAGTCACCCCTAGAACTAAATCGGGGGTCATCTTGATCATCGTCGTCCACTAGTCCCAAATAGACCATAGCCCGATGCCAAATTGTAGAAGCCATCTGTCTCCTTGATCAAACGTGAAATCTGGCTGAAATCCTACACGTTTTATCGGCTAATCACCTAAGAGAAGCCGGATTTGCCCGTCGTCCAAAGATAGCCTCCCCGAGCCGAATCATGGTCGAGCCATGTCTCAGGGCGCTCTTGAAATCGCCTGACATGCCCAACGACAACTCACTAAAGCCATATTTGCAAGTCATCTCCCCCATCCAGGAAAAGGCCTCGTCAACTCGGCCTTGGTCCAGTCCAGGGCCAACTCCCATAAGCCCTACCAGATCACAGTTACACGACCTGGCAAAATTGACCAGGTTGTCAAGTTCACTGGGATCTACCCCTTGGCGCTTATCCGAGGGTGGATTTCGTGGGCTGGCTGAGTTGAGTTCTTGTCCAAACCCGTCCAGGTTTACCTGGATAAATACCTTGGGGCGGTCCTGGGCCCTGACAAGGCGCTCTAGATGAGGCCTATTAGAGACCGAGTGCCAAAAGTCAACCAGGCCCGATAGGCGCTTTATCTTGTTCGACTGGATCTGACCTATATAGTGCCAGGTTACCTCCGGCAATGACATCTCCTGACAGTTGTGCTTTTCCTCTAGTTCACCGGCGTAGTTCTCTCCAAAGTGGCGAATCCCGAGTTTGTAAGCCCTTAGCATGGTGTCCACCGAAACGGTCTTGGATACCGCTATAACCTTGACCCGAGCCGGATCAGGGCTTAGTTCGCCGATGAAAGTGCTAATGCTTTCGAGGCGACTCGCTATTGGATCGACCTGGTCGTTCAAGCTCGGATAACAGGGGTCAGTTGATCGATTCTCCAAGTAGGCTCCGTCCTACAATCATCGCCATGCGCTGTGACTCGTTGCGAATCCTGGCCGAATAAAACAGACGCTCGTGGCACCCCGTGCAACGCGAGTCGTCGATAACTATCTCGACGCCCAACCTGGAAAGCTCGGCGGTTGCTGCCCGTCTCAGGTCAAATGACAGCGTTCCCCAGTTCGTCTTGGCCTCAAGGATGCTCGGATCTACCTGAATGGCCTTAGCAACAATCCCAAGATCTTCGGGTGAGAACTCATAACAGCAAGGTCCAATGCAAGGGCCTAAGACGCCTTTTAGCGTTTTGGCGCCATTCCGGCGCATCTCACAAACGCCGTTGGCAAGTATTGAACTAGCCAGACCTCTCCAGCCACAGTGAAAGACACCAAAGTTACCCAGACCATCGAGAAGTGCAACCGGGAGGCAGTCCGCGACAAAAACGGCAACCATAAGAGGTTCTTTAGCCACAATCCCGTCACCATCTACCGGGGGGGGTTTTATGCGAGTTCCATCCACCACCAGTCCTCCGTGGATCTGGTTGAGCCAGACCAACTCGGGCAACCTAGCGCGATTATCACGGACAAATTGGCGTGCGTCGCCAAAGGAGCGAGTAGTAATGGCTACCTGGGCTAAGTCTAACCCGGCTAGATTATAATTTTCGAGCCCACAACAGCCAGCAAGGAGCACGCGAATTAGTTTTGTAGGTTACCTACTTCAGAAATGACGGAACGTCGAAGTCATCGTCACCCAAGTCGAGGTCATCAGCTGCCGACATGTCTACGTCGTCTGAGGTGATGCCCAGTCCAAGATTTTGCCCACGGGAACGAGAGCGTGAGTCGTCCCACCGTTCAAAACCGGCCGCTATAACGGTAACCCGGACTGCGTCACCCATCGAGTCATCAATGACGTTCCCGAAGATGATGTTTGCATCGGGGTGGGCTACCTGGTGGATAATCTCTGCTGCCTCGTTTACCTCAAATAGCCCTAGGTCACGACTTCCAGCAATATTGAGCAAAATCCCTCGGGCGCCCTCAATAGAAGCTTCCAGGAGGGGGCTGGTTATTGCTGATCGAGCCGCATTTACGGCACGATTCTCACCGGTTGAACGTCCAATTCCCATAATTGCCGTCCCGGCATTTTGCATGATCATCTTCACGTCAGCAAAGTCGGTGTTGATTAGCCCAGGGGTAGTAATCAAATCGGTAATTCCTTGTACTCCGTGAAGCAGTACCTCGTCGGCAATCCTAAAGGCCTCCACTACCGGGGTCTTATCGGTCGCGACCGATAAGAGTCTGTCGTTGGGAATAATGATCAACGTGTCGACCTTCTCTTTGAGACGCTGGATGCCTTGTTCTGCTTGTATAGAACGGCGCTTTCCCTCAAATCCAAAAGGTCGCGTTACGACACCGATTGTAAGTGCCCCGATACTCTTCGCAATCTCAGCGACTACAGGCGCGGCCCCGGTCCCTGTTCCGCCGCCCTTGCCGGCAGTTATAAATACCATGTCTGAACCCTTGAGGGTTTCGGCGATCTCTTCATTGTGATCCTCGGCCGCCTTTTTGCCGACCTCGGGGTCAGATCCGGCACCGAGTCCCCGGGTTAGATCTCGCCCAATGTCGAGTTTGACGTCTGCGTCGCTAGAGAGGAGTGCTTGAGCATCGGTATTGATCGCAATAAACTCTACCCCCCGCAGTCCGGACTCGATCATTCGGTTTACGGCGTTGCAACCCGCGCCGCCAACTCCGACAACCTTGATTACGGCCAAGTAATTGCCATGCCGGCCACCTTGGAATGTGTCAACCATTAGACTTCCCTATCTTTGTAAGTTCTTGCGACCAGTCGAGATCTGCCCAAACCCAAGGACCGGGTGAACTTGTACCCCTGGCCTTGTTAGAACCGATATCAATTTTGGATGTCGCCAATGTGGTGCCTACCTGTATAAATTTACACGTCATACTACCCCGAGACAGAGTTTTATGCGCAAAAGCAAGAATTGAGTGTAAATCCTAGTTTTACAAGTGGTCAAAGGGCTAATCTTGCCAACTACTCGATTACCAAATTGGTTATCTGACCAGGCATTACTTGTGAATCTTGGGCACACGATTTAGGGGGTCACCGTTGGAAGGCTTGGATCAGATAGATCGATTTGACTCGCTCCCGACAGCTTTTCCTTGGCCAGTACGGTATATAGAGACACGAGCTTTGACTTCAATTGGGAGAGACCACCCAATATTACTGTCGTGGAGCCGTTGACAGTCAGGCTCACGTCACGAGCCGAGATTACGTTAATCGAGGTCACATAGACGTCTAGCTGGGTCCCGAGTTCACTCGCCACCTCCAGCCCACCTTGGGCAATTTTTCCAAGCGTGAAACCGGGCCTTGGTATTTTGTTGAATCCAGTGATCTCAGGCAGCCCGTTGGCCGAGGTAACCGGGCCGAGGACTCGCCCGGTCCGATCGATCAGGATAAATGGGCTCGATGGCGAGTGAATATATGCCACCGGTATCCGCTCGACAATATTGATCTTTATAGTCCAAGGCCAACTCCGATGGACAATACAGGTCATCACCCAGGGCAAGGTGTCCACGGCTCGTGATATCGATTGAGGGCTAGCATCAATCATAGGGGTGGACCCTACAAAAACAGACCCGGTTGATTCAATCTGGTACCTTGACTCGTGGACAGCACCATTTATATATAGGTTCTTCACCGAGAGGATTGGTGAAAACAAGACCGCGGCCCCGATGACCACGGCTAACCCTACAGCCAGCAACGTTATGGCGATTTTTCTGCTTCTCAAAGTTTGTTCTTGAAGCACTTTAACCCGCCGATTTCCAATCTTGGAGTGGATCTCCAAATTAGTAATCCTTCGGGTCTTCAAACCCGGCCATTTTTACTTCAGGTTCAAGCCAGATAGAAAACCTCTCCTTTACTGCATCTTGGACTTCACCAATAAGAGCCAAAACGTCGCCAGCCAAACAACCTGGATCGGCTTGAATAAAATTTGCGTGCTTGCTCGATATCTGGGCTCGTCCAACTCGTGCTCCTTTCAACCCGGCACGCTCAATGAGTTCGCCCGCTGACGGGGACTCTGAAAACTCGTTTCCAGCCCCCTGGGGATTGGTAAAGACCGAACCGCAGTTTTGACCTCCGGGTTGATTGGCCCGTCTCCAGGCCACAATCTCTCGAATTGTCTCTAGTGACTTGGTCGAGTCCCCTGGTTCAAGTTTGAATCGAGCCGCCAGTACTAAGTCACTGCTTTCAAGATTAGAGGACCTATATGACAAAGCCAATTCAGTTACGTCTTGTGCCACGACATTACCAAAGTTTTTACAAAGCGGGTTTAGAGAGACTACGTCAATAGCCGACAGTGTATTTGAGACTTGACTTCCGTGCCCGCCAGCATTCATGACAACTGCTCCACCAACTGTTCCAGGGACACCCACGGCCCATTCAAGGCCGGTTAATGACAGTTGGGCTGACTTTCGGGCAGCTACCGGTAGGGACATGGCTGAACCGAACTCTATTGTTGTCTCCGACAGAACCTTGGCCTCGGCAAATGAACCAGTCAGGTGCAAGACCAGACCTCTAAATCCAGTGTCAGATACCAGCAGGTTTGACCCGTTACCTATCACCAGTATCGGCACCTGGTAGGTAGACACGAGATCGTAAATCTGAATCAAATCAGCCTGGCTGGCAAGTTCAGCAAATAACTTTGCCGGACCTCCAACCTTGAAAGTTGTAAAAGGAGCCAAGGGCACATTTGCCCTAACGAGTCCCTGATAGGTCTCACAGATCTTTTCAAGTTTCTCATCATGGAGGTGAGTGTACTTCATCAAAACACTAGCTCCCCAATATGAACCAGGTCACCAGCCGATAGGGTTAGGCAGAGATCACCGGGCTCGAGATGACCTCGTAGTTGATCGAAGAGTTCTAAGTTACTAGGACAGAACATTACCTCGGAGACACCACCCAGTGAGCGGATCTCGTCAACAATTGCTGACGAGGTAATACCTTCAAGGGGTTCTTCCCCGGCCGAGTATATTTCTGTAATATATAACAAGTCAGCCTTGTTAAAGCTACGAACCAGGTCCTGAAATACGTTTGACACACGCGAGTAGCGATGAGGCTGATAGACACAGTGAATCCTTTTCCATCCACCCATTTTCGCGGTATCTAAGGTCGCTTTAATCTCAGAGGGGTGGTGAGCGTAGTCGTCGATAAAACACACTCCGCCATATTCCCCGGTGAACTCAAAGCGCCTTTTAGCTCCCTTGTAGTTCTCCAGCGAGCTAACAATGAAGTCCCTGGGGACACCAAGATGGTCCAGACAGGCAAAGGTGGCACAACTATTCAAGGCGACGTGATGACCGGGAACTCCAACTTTTACCTGGACCAGGTTTCGTTGTGGGTCAAAGAGTTCATAGCGAACACTTTCACGATCAGATTCAACATTTTGTACCAAATAGTCACTCGCCGCATCGGTTCCATATGAATATGCCTCAACTTTTGATTGAGTATCCTCGATTAGAGTTCGTAAGATTGGGTCATTCAGGCAATAGATCACCGGTCCATTTGTTGCGACAATAAAATCTCTAAAACTTCCAATTAGCTCATTGAGGGATCCGTAGTAGTCTAAGTGCTCGGATTCAAGGTTTGTAACAATTGACGCCTGACTGTCTAGGTTGAGGAAAGTACCGTCACTCTCATCGGCCTCAATTACCATCCACTCACCGCTCCCGAGAAAGTAATTTGACTCTAGCTGATCGACAAAACTTCCAATTATAAATGAGGGATCCAGCTTTGCGTCGCGCAGAACCAATGACGTCATCGCTGTTGTCGTGGTTTTGCCATGAGTCCCAGTAACGCAAAGCGACTTTCTAATTCTTGAAATCTCTCCCAGCATCTCGGACCTTCTCATGATCGGGATTCCCCTTGATGCAGCCTCTTTTAGCTCGGGGTTACCAATATCAATTGCAGTGGAAGCTACAACCAGGTCGACGCCATCTACGTTGGAGGCTTGGTGTCCAACCATAACATCTACACCAACAACCCTTAGCTTTTGAGAGATCTCGTTGATCATCAGATCGCTCCCCTGGACGAAATGACCCAGCTTGGTCAAAATCCCTGCAATAGCACTCATTCCGGAACCTGAGATTCCTATAATGTGAATACGGGCTGGATTGGATGGGAGATGCACGAGCTAGAGCTTTCTAGACTTGGCTGCATTGATAACTATCTCGGCAATCGCCCGTGTTGCGTCAGGCTTGGCGAGATTAGCTAAGGAACCGGTCATGTCTTCAAGTATGGACCTATTACCTTGCAAGTGAGCAATTGTATCCAAGACAATCTGCCCAGAAAGATGCCCGTCTTCAATTACAATACATCCACCAGCTTTTTCAACAGCGAGGGCATTGGCCATCTGGTGGTCACCGGGTGAATTTGGAAGTGGAACCAAGATGCACGGTGTGGCACTTGCACACAACTCTGCCACAGTGGCTGCCCCGGCTCGCGAAATTGCCACGTTGGCAGATGCCTGAGCCAAGGCCATTTGTGCCTCGAACCTCACCGCTATATATAACAAATCGCCGATCCTTATAGATACCTTATCTTTGCCCCACTGTGCCTCCAGCATGCCTGAAGCATTATCTACCACAGACCTCAGCCTGATGAGATATTGCTCCCAGTCACGATCTCCAACGACGTGGCGAACAACTAGAGCGCCCTCAATTTCATCGGCACCTTTCTCGAGAAACTCTAATATAGAGTCATTTATTCTCTTAGCTCCTAGGGATCCTCCAACGACGAGAGCGCAAAATGCGGATCGGTCAATTGAGAGCTGTAATCTAGCATTACTTCTAAGCTTGTCTCTCAGATCAACAAGTGCGGGTCCACTTTGAATTACAGGTATATTCGGTTCAGAGTCCATGGTAACTAGTGGCGACCACTCAAGAATCTCTTCTCTAAGAGGTGTACCCACATTTTCCTGTCTAGGGAGATTAGGCGTATCAAAAAATACACAGGACTTCTTGGCCCAATTAGCCACGATCTTGTTCGTCCTTCCAGCCACCGCGTTGGGCTCAAATACGACTAGAGGAACTCTGAATACCAAACTTGCCAGGGCGCATGTAAGCCCTCCATATCCTCCCGAAGTAAATACCACTCTCGGACGCCTGGTCGCGATAATTATCAGGGCCTGAAGGACTCCAAGTCCCAACTGCCCTATACTAACGGCAAGTTTGACAGGATTTTTCCCAGAGATACCCCTTCCAGAAAGAGCGGCACACTCAAATCCTTTTTCGCGAACCATTTCAATCCCCACTCCTCGTTTGGTCCCTACAAAAAGTAACTCATTTTGGTCGATGCCGTGTCTTTCCAACTCAAGGGCAATCTCAAGCACTGGAAGTACGTGACCAGCTGTCCCCCCACCAGTTAGTACCGCAAAGATTCTCTTGTTAGTTCTCACCTAACTACCTATAGTCGTGCTTCCTGATGGCTTGGTTGAAGTCATATCTTGAGATAACAGTTTCTCACCAATTAGCGAGTCTTGTTGCGGAAGTTCCTGAAGTGATCCTTGTTGGCCTGGGCACGTTTGACATGACGCGGGGCTTGAACCGGATGGATTAGCGACAACTTGGGACCGGCCCTACTAGATTCCGTACTTATGCTTGAGAGTATTCCCATGGAGACCAGTGCAAGCACTAATGACGAACCTCCGTAGGAGATAAACGGAAGTGGAATTCCAGTTACCGGTAGAACGTCAGTAACCGCCCCAATATTGATAATTGCCTGTATCATGATCCAGGCAGTAATTCCACCTGCTAGCAACTTTCCAAACTTATCTGGACTGTTCATGGCGATCCTGATACAAATTACCGCCAAACCTACAAAGAGGAGTATTACAAACAAAGTACCAATTAAGCCGAGTTCCTCGCCGATAATTGAAAAAATAAAATCAGTATATGAGTTAGGAAGAAAGCCCCATTTAGCTTTTGAGGCTCCTAGACCTACCCCCATTATGTGGCCTGATCCAAGAGCACTTAGAGATTGAACGACCTGATAACCCCCAGTCGCCGACTGGGCAAACGGGTGTAGAAATGAGGTCAATCTTTCACGCCGATAGGGCTCTAGAATTCCATAGATTACTCCGCCCATGAGTAAGACAATTGAAAGTGTGCCCAGGTGCTTCTTCTGTGCACCTGCTATAAACAGTAAACTAACCATTGTTAGAAAGATCACCATTGTGGTTCCCATATCAGGCTGGAGCATAACAAGGGCAGCGAAAGCACCGAATATTAAAACGAGAGGCCGGATTGACCTTCGCCAGTCATCGATGAAGTCTTGCCTTCTGCTCAACAAATCGGCTCCGAATATAACCAGGGCTAGCTTTGCAAGTTCTGACGGTTGTAACTTTATTGGACCCGCTCCAACCCAGCGGGAAGAACCCAAAGCATTAAGACCGATTCCAGGAACAAGAACGGCCATCAATAAAATTCCCGATATGATAAGTAGAACGGGACTTATTCGCTTCCAGATGTGGTAATCAACCCTAGAGGCAATTATGAAACCGATTCCTCCTATTACCAACCACATTAGTTGGTGCTCAAATACCGACCATGGTGAACCGTATTGCAGGATCGACTCGATTGAGGAGGCAGACAGGACCATAAGGCTACCAAGAACATTGATTAGTAATACTATAAAGATTAACCAGAATTTATTGGAAGCAACACCCGTAAAACCTCCCGATTGTCGAAGGTCCGGGGACTTGGTTTGTCGCCGCTTTGCCTTGGCCAAAGAGCGCTCTTTAGGGCGGCTGTCTTTCCTGACATCTCGGTGAACTACTTTCGACTTAGACAAACTGAGCCTATTTCTCATTGGTTGTCCATTAGCTCTTGGACACTTCTACGAAAGTCGTCCCCACGTTGGCGATAGGAAGCGTACCAGTCAAATGAAGCACATCCAGGTGACAGCACAACCGCGTCACCAGGTTGCGCCGCTAGGTATCCTGATTTTACGGCCTCTTGCATGCTTTGCGCTATCGTCACGGGTACCAGTTTAGAAAACTTCTCGAATATTTTGTTGGATGCTTGTCCTATGGCGATAATTTGCCTTACCTTGGACAATTCAGGCACAATTATCGAAAAGTCCAGGTCTTTATCCTTGCCTCCAAGGATCAAGATAACTGATTCAAAGCTACCAAGCGCGGCTACCACTGAGGCCGGAGTGGTGGCTTTTGAGTCGTCATAAAATGAGATCTCTCCAACTATTCCAGCCAGTTCTATTCGATGTGAGAGCCCGGAGAACTCCTTGATTGTATCTACCGCCAGTACAGGGTCGATTCCCAGGGCATCTACGCAAGCCAAAACGGCTAGGTCATTTTCAAGGTCATGGGGAAACCTTCGCGTCAGCTCTTCAACTTTTGCAAGCACTTTGCTCCCTTGTGCAAGTGTTCCGTCGCGGACAGAAAACTGGGCGTCAGGGGTCCCAAACGTGACGACTTTTGCCTCCGTATCATTTGCAAAGTCCAAGATTTTTTGAAAAGAATTATTGACAATTGCACTTGATGTACTGTCAAGATTTTTAAAAATTCTGGACTTAGATTGAGCGTAGTCTTCAAAAGACCCGTGATAGTCAAGATGATCCTCTTGAAGGTTAAGCCAAATAGCAATATCAGGTTTAAACCTGTCAATAAGAGACAGTTGAAACGAAGAGACTTCACAAACAACTACTTGAAACGCTTCCTGAGGGATTGAAATCAGCGGCAACCCAATATTGCCCGCTTCGATGCAGTCTACTGAGAGCCTCTTGAGGGCATCGACAAGAAGTTTAGTAACCGTGGTCTTCCCATTAGTTCCGGTAACTGCTACAAGCCTGGTTGAATTGGAAAGCCTCGTGTAACCGAGCTCAATCTCAGTCGTGATGGAGATTCCGTGCTTCTTAGCCAATTGGTAGGTTGGATGCTGACGTGGGACACCCGGGCTCATCACGATGAGACTTGAACCCGAAATTGCTTTTTCTAATTTATTGAGATTATTAGATTCGAGGATCTTACACCCAGACTCTTCTAGTACGCGCTCTAAGTCTGGAGTCATGCTGTCTTCGATAACAATAATCTCGTTAACTACAGGGCTAAGTATTTCAAGAGTAGCAAGACCGCTAATCCCCCCTCCCACAATGACAACTCGATCTAGATCGAAAGGTTCATACCAACTAGATAGCTCGTAACCCAACTTTGTGATTCTACTATTATGAGAGGGCCTTTGAGGTTGAGTGTGGTCTACCCGATTTTCGATTTCCAACTTTCGCCTTCGCTTAGGTTGAGTACTTGCTTGACCTTTAGGGTTCTCATTCACCATATTAGATCCCAGGTCAACTAACTAACCCGAGAGATACAAAATCTGCATAAAATATTCCAAGGGCAAGGGCCGTACATATTCCTGCGAAGATCCAGAACCTTACGATAACAGTTGTTTCAGGCCAACCGATTAACTCAAAATGGTGATGCAAGGGAGCCATTTTGAAGACTCTACGGTGAAATAGGCGGAAACTAATCACCTGGATGATTACCGAGAGGGTTACTATTACAAACAATCCGCTTAGGATAGGTAGGAGCAAATCAAGATTCATCGATAAGCAGATAGTGGCTAGTCCAGTCCCGATAGCTAGTGACCCGGTATCGCCCATAAAAATCTTTGCGGGGGCTGCATTCCACCATAAAAAGCCGGCACAGCTTCCAGCAAGCGCAGTCGAACACAACGCCAAATCTAAGGCCGGGTGGATGTGGTATATCGCGAAGTGTCGATACTGCCAATATGCAATTATTGCGAGACACGAAAAGTTGAATACAGATGACCCAGACGCTAGACCGTCTAAACCATCCGTCAGATTTACAGCATTAGCAGTCGCAATAATCACGACAATCGCAAAAATTGCCCAACCAATATTACCAAGATCAATCCCGGTTGAGTTGTATCTCGTAAAAGAAAGCTTCGTAGAAACTCCAGACCACTCGAGCGACAAGACTACAAACACTGCTGCTGCCATGAGCTGGCCGAGAAATTTAGCCCGCTTGTTTAGGCCTAGATTTCTTTGATGTCGTATCTTGAGGTAATCGTCAATAAGTCCAACAAGCCCTGCTATACAAATTGTAACTATAATGACGATCCCGGTCCGCCAATACGGTACACCTATTGCAACGTGGCCGACAATGTAACCAATGACGATTGCAGCTACAATTCCTATCCCTCCCATTGTTGGAGTTCCAGCTTTTGTGGTGTGGCCAGAGGGCCCATCTTCACGTATTAATTGTCCAAAATTTCGAGCCTTTAGCCATCTAATTAATATCGGGATAACGCCAACTGTAAAAAGCATTGCAGCCGCGGCCGCTGAAAGAATTGCGATCATCTAGTTTTAGTCCCGTGTGAAAGCAAAACTTCCGGACCTTGTCCTAGGCGGGTCATTAGAGCCCTCAACGCGACCTTTCTGTCGTCAAAGGCAAGCACTCGATCCCCAAGATCTTGATAGGTCTCATGCCCTTTCCCGGCTATAACTACAACATCTCTAGTTGCTGCTGAACCTATTGCATAATGTATTGCCCATTCTCGATTTGGCTCAATAATTACTGGTGATACCTGGATTTCAGGGGGTAGTTGATCGATTCCCTCTACTATCTGTCCAATAATATCCATAGGGCTCTCATCTCTTGGATTATCTGACGTTATGACTAACAGATCAGCCAGTTGAGCCCCAATTTGGCCCATTACCGGGCGTTTGGATGTATCGCGCATTCCTCCACATCCAAAAACCAATATTAGCCTACCATCTCCTAAAATACTCCTGACCTGTTTTAGGGTGGTTTCTAGCGCGTCTGGAGTATGCGCAAAGTCTACAAGAACCTCGAAGTCTTGACCGGCACTAATTCGCTCCGAACGACCGTCCACTTTTGTGACGCTTTCTAGTCCAGCTACAATATCTTGATTTGACACACCGAAATACTGACCCACCCGAATGGCACAGATCGCGTTTGACACATTATGTCTACCAATGAGTCGAAGGTATACTTTGATTCCGTCAAACTCAAAGCTGGTCCCTTCTAGGGACTCCGTGCGTATTTTTGCTTGACTTGTATCACAGGTTTGCGTTGGAACCTGTGACAGCTCAACCAGCTTGGAACCCCAAGTCGTGTCAGTATTTATTATAGCTGACTTTGAATGTTCGATAGTGAACAGTCTCGCCTTTGCTTGAAAGTACTTCTCCATCGTCTCATGGAAGTCAAGATGATCGTGGCTCAGATTTGTAAATACGGCTAAATCAAATAGAATTTCATCTACCCGACAAGTTTCAAGACCGTGCGATGACACCTCCATTGCAACAAAGTCACACTGGTCGCCAGCTCGATTGTATATCCACTCTTGGAGTATAGGTGATTCTGGTGTCGTGTACTGCCCTGACAGGGTTCCGTTGATAGCAACCTTTGCCCCAGAAGTAGTCAGTATAGCCTCCGTCAACTTGGTTACAGTTGTCTTTCCATTCGTGCCAGTTATTCCAATCGTCGTGAGACCCTTAGACGGGTTATCCCAGAATTTCGCCGAAACCTTGGCTATTTGTGGTCTTAGTTCTTTTGGTTCAACTACTAACTGTGCGACTGCGCAATCAAGGCGTTTAGAACCCATAATCGCTACCGCACCTCGTGAGATTGCTTCATCTACAAAGTCTGAACCATCAAAATTATTGCCGGGAAGACAGAAAAACAGAGCCCCGGGTACAACCTGCCTTGAATCTAAGCAAAGCGACGAAATTGAAAGCTCAGGATCCCCCTCAACATGTGCGGGACAAGAAAGGGCACTAATAAGATCCCCGAAATACTTGTTCATCTCAAACGCGCCTGGTCAATCTAACACTTGTGATCTACTACTAGATATATTGCCAATTTGCCCCGATTTAGTTAAGCGGGCGGTTGGCACTTTGAGATGGAGCCGTGTTGGTTAAAGTGCCGCCTTGACTATCCTGTGAGGGTGGCACTCCGAGGACTTCTAAAGCGTACCTAGCAATCTGGGCAAATACTGGTGCCGCAACCGAGCCACCATAAACGGAAGACTGTGGATCCTGGAGGGAGACCACTATTGTCAATGCGGGATTTTGGGCTGGTACGAAGCCTGCAAAAGTTGCCATAAACTCACCCGGGAGATACCCGTCGGCCTTGGGATTTGGTATCTGAGCGGTCCCGGTCTTCCCGGCGACACTGTAGCCGGGCACAATCGCCTCAGTACCTGTCCCGTTTTGAACTACCTGTTCCAACATCGACACCATGTCTGCCCCTACCCACGATGGAATGATCCTATGGGGAGATGGCGACTTGACAGCAGTCCTGCGTCCATCAGGCCCGATAGTAGCGTCCACGATCTTGGGCGGCACAAAAACGCCTTCATTGGCTATTACATTCATAGCGTCGGCCAGCTGAAGGGCGGTAACGGATGCCGCCTGGCCAATTGGATCCGATCCAATCGTGCTTCCAGTCCATTGCGAAAGTGGAATAAGAAGTCCATTTGAAGCCCCTGGAAATCCAAGACCCGTATTGGCGCCGAATCCAAATAGGCGCATGTATTTATCAACATTGACTGCACCGAGTTTTTCAGCAATCTCGATTGTCCCGATATTTGATGACTGGGCAATTATTTGAGTCGCAGTCAAAGATTCAGTCCCGTGCGCTTCAGCGTCTTGAAAGTCGGTTCCCCCTACATTGAGAAGCGGCGGAACAACAAACTTTGTCGTAGGAGATATTATTCCATTCGTTAGCGCGCCAGAAAAGGTGGTTATTTTCATTACAGATCCCGGTTCATACACCATATCCGTCGCCCTATTGTAAGTAGCTTCAGTGGGCGCACCCGTTGGTGCAGGACTTCGCTCTAGTGATGACATTGCAAGTATGTCACCCGTGCGCGAATCTAAGACTACAGCGATAGCAGACTTTGCCTTTGTCTGAACTATCTCTGAAGCAAGCGCTTGTTCGACTTCATACTGTATTGAAGTGTCTAGTGAAAGGACTAAACCCTCTCCAGGCTTTGCGCTCTGAAGGATCTGGGTACTGCCCGGAATTTGACTTCCTCCGGGGGCTTCGTCGGTGAACATTGAGCCATTCTGGCCAGCAAGTTCGGACTGAAATTCTTTTTCAAGTCCTGAAATTCCAGTACCATCAACCCCTACGTTGCCAAGTAAAGGCATAGCGAGCGCCCCGTTGGGGTTGAACCGTTTTGGTTCAGAAAGAAAGCCAACTCCTGGGATGTTTAGTGCTTGAACCTTTTTTGCCAATGAGTTCGGTATCTCTCGATCTATATATGAGAATTGTGAGTTAACCGTCAGCTCTTGCAATATCGTCGTAGAAGGCAAGGAAAGAATGGAGGCTAGTTCATTGGACACTTTCTGAGGATCATGAATTAGCTTGGGATCAGCGTAAATTGTCGATTGGGGGATCGACATTGCTAGAAGATTACCATTACGATCAACAATATCTCCCCGCGTAGCAATAATGGGCACAACGTGGGCAAGTTGGGAACGATCGTAGGCTGAATATTTGGCCGAAGATATTACTTGAAGGTCGACCAGGCGTAGCACGATTAATCCCAGTAATCCAATTACCACAATTAGAAGAACCTTCAATCTCTTGGAGGTATATGTCACACGCAACTCGTTTGCGTGATCTAAATTCACTGGCCGCTTACGAATTCCTCGAGGTAGGTCTGATCCAGTCCTGGGATCTGAATAATAGCTCTTGGTAGTGACAGCGGAACGATGTTGCGATTGTAGAGATCGATGCGTACCCTGCAATGGTTTTCCTTGGGAATTTCCGTAAGGTCGGTAAGGCCTCACTTGACTGGTACCGAGGATGTCGTTGTTCGAGGATCTCTGGAA
>DAIDHF010000031.1:1957-7689 GCA_027452005.1 Acidimicrobiales bacterium | reverse complement strand
TGGAAGTATCATTAGCTGTAGACCTAGGCGTCTCGCCTCTATTTGTGGGGACAATGATTGTCTGGAAAGAGCTGCTAGACAAAAAGGTTGGGCTAAGTACCAAGGGAGTCAAGTAGGTCACATTTGCGGGAGATATCATCCCGAGATTTTCTGCACTTGCCACAATCCTCTGAGGAGCTTCCATCTCGGCTTCTTTGTACCTAAGTTCTACGACCTTGCTAGAGATTGTTGCTGACCTTAGGTTCAAGGTGTCAATCTTCAATTGAAGTTCGTCGATAACTATGTGTGATACGACCACTGAAAACAGACCTACGAGCAAGATTCCGGCAGCTATCCGCTTTAGACCCCATGTAATATCGAGCGTCGTTTTCTTCGACGGTTTCGAGCTTCTTATTCTACTTGAAGAACGCCCAATATTGGAGCGCGCTGAATTATTGTTACTCCCAGTCTTTTGAAGAAAAAGACCTCGTCTACCAGTACGTAGTAAGGAGTGCGTTTTGGTAACCCCGATACTCTCGCTGGGAGTCACTAAATTTCCCTTTCCTACTACCGGCTACTAATTGCGGTAAGTATCTCCACGGCCCGCAGCTTTGCCGCGCTAGATCTTGGATTCAAGGATTTCTCTTCATTGGTCGGCCGAATGATCTTTTTTACGATCTTTCTTCCAATCGGACGCGATCCACATACGCACGGCAGATGACTAGGACATTGGCAATCGCCTTTAGCTATTTTCTCAAAGTGTCCTTTTACTAACCGATCTTCGCCGGATTGGTAGCTAATTGCAACTATTATTCCTCCTGAATCTAGCAACTCAAGTGCACTTGTTAATGCAATATCCAAATTCACAAGTTCGTTGTTTACCTCGGCGCGAATTGCTTGAAAAACTCTAGTGGCCGGATGTCGCCCGGGACGATGATACTTCTTTGGAATGGCCTCTGAAATGATTTGGGCAAGACTGCTGGTAGTTTGAATGGGCCGATGTGACATGATTGCACTTGCAATCCGTGAAGCAAACCGAGCTTCCCCGTTATGGGCAATAATTGTCCTAAGTTGATCGATATCGTACTCGTTTACTACCTGATAGGCGCCAAGTGATTGATTGCGATCCATTCTCATGTCTATCTTTGAGTCAAAGCGAATTGAGAAGCCACGCTCTGCTGTGTCTAGCTGGTGAGAACTAACTCCCAAGTCAAATAGGAGTCCCTTGATGGGTTTTTTTACATCAACGCGCGAAAGAGAACTTAGATTCTCAAATCCGGTATTTACGAAGGTTACTCGGTCTCTGAAGTCTGAGAGGTAGGCATTGGAGTACTCTATTGCTTCTACATCCTTGTCAATTCCAATGATATCAATTTCTGGATTTGATTCCATGAGGGCCCTAGAGTGGCCTCCCCCGCCAAGTGTGCAGTCTACAACCGTCGCCGTTTTCAAGGAAGAAAAGATATTAACAACCTCGGCAACCATCACAGGATTGTGATAATTAATATTATGATCAAAGCCGCTTTCGAAGGTGCCTTTTTCGTGATTCAACTCTTCGGACTCCCTCTTGGACATTCCCGGATTTATTTCTGGTCCAAAAGAAATTCTATTTTTAAAGCTCATTCGTAGCCCCTTGGTCAGAGGTGCGCCATCAGGGTTGGTGTCCAAACGACGTCGATGGAAGTGGGCGGAGTAGGAGTCTTCCACCTTACCAACCAAGGGGCTACGATTGAGTTTGCCTAGGGCAACAGTTTGAAATTTAGACCGAACGGTGACTTCTAATGATGAACTGTCGTCAGAGGTTATTCTGTCTGCATTGGGCCTATTTGCAGATTCAAAACTAAAGGCTAGATCATGTCCGAGATAGCTTGATCGATATTGAGGGCGGCCAACCCCAACGACACCTCCTGCTAGACGCAATCGATCTATCGCGGGAGATATGGGCTGGTCCATCAGGCGACTACACTGATCACCTACTCTCCTTGCCGAAGCCGATCTTCCACGCTGTGTCGGATTGGATCCCATACTTGAGGATTCCAGAGTTCCACTCTGTCGACTGCTCCATTTATACACACGTGATCTGTTAGTTTCGCGAAATCCCGAAGCCTCTGAGGAATCATTATCCGACCCTGTTTGTCGAACTCGATCTGAACCGACGATTGTGCCCAAAGACGCATTAGGTTCCGAGATTCGGCCCCTTGAGTTGACTCTTGCTGGCGTATGGCTAGTTGATTGTCGAATTCCTCCGGAGTCCACAGTGCAAGACATCCGTCGTGATGCTCTGATAGGTATCCTCCCATTTCGAATGCAACCCGAAACTTGGCCGGAAGGAACGTTCGTCCCTTCTGATCGATCGAGTGTTCGTACCCTCCGAAAAACCTTACCGCTGTCAACTGGTTCCACTTCTCTCCTAATGAACCCCTGGCCACATAGGTGGACAAAGGGCCACAGACCCATCTCTGGCCAACCGCGAAGTCGCAGTGGACCTAACTCATCTCCGGGGAGAGCAAACAAACTCGGTGCAACCTGTCCAGTTGCAAAAATGGCGGGCTCTCCCTTTCCCTCCATTTCTCACCACTTTAGGCCGCAATTCACCATTTGTCAACACATTAGCTTAGAATTATGAGCTGTATGCGCCATTTTTGGTCTCGATGGCGCCCTCTAATCAAGATTTTACGTATTGCTAGAAACTACCAGTAGCTTCTATTAGGTCCATGCCACTAGCGGTTCTGGCCGACAATTGACTGGCTAAAGTGCTATGAGCTGGCTGAGGTACCCGGTGCTACCGGAAGGTCTTAGATTGGAAAGGCGTGCTTGGGAACTTAGATGTTTCGAAGGACCCGGGTAAGGTGGTTCCACACAAGATCGTGCAATTTAGCTGCGTCAGGTTTACCCGTTTCATCTATCTGCTCTTGGCTATTTTTATATAGCTCAGACAGTGTCACCATAGAAGACCTGAGGTGATTGCTTGCCTCAATGCGCTGGTCACGAGAAAGTAAAAATAACCGGCTGTGTAGGTCTGTGTCATATGTAACATAAATTCCGGTACTAAAGATGCATTTGTCCCGAGTTCTTCGTTGAGAGATACCGACTAACTTCCTGCTTTCAAATACCAACTCCCCAATACTTGTACCCGCGAAGCAAAAACTCTTTTCCAGGTCAGATTTTTGGGAAACTTGACTAGCTATCGTCAAGGGCGTGCTGATCAAAGCCTCTAAGGCTACCTTCCAAGTATTCGCCACCCACAAACTAGATCTATGGATATCATCATCCCACAACACATCGCCTCGAGTAATAATAAAATCAACCCATAACAGGTTAGTTGGCGTCAAGAATATCGAACCCCCGCCAGTGCGCCTATTGATCACATCAACTCTCCATTTTGCACACTGATTCAGATCAACAGATTCTCGCGATTGCGAAGAACCCAAAATTAATACATTGTGCTTGGAGGTCACCCTCCGAACTAGTCGTTTGGAATCTTTTATTGTCCACAAGTCAGAAATCTCCTGGCCTTGAAGACAGACCTCTTGTAACGTCCAGTCCACTTCAGTTTCTCAAGAAAGTTAGTCTATTTTGAACTGGTAAGTGCTAGTTCAATGGAGCCGTGCTGATCTTGGCCACTATCGTCTTGCGTCGCTATCGATTTGAGGTTGATAATATTGGACGGACCTGCGTTTTCGGAAACGTCGATTCGCCCGGCAGCTGCGAGGGTAGCTGGTTTCACGCCTAAATACTGCGTCCATTCTCCTCTGATTACCGACGCCCTCGCTAGAATCCAGATCTTCTCCTTTGGGCGAAACGGGAGGTGTTTGAGCTTCAACCCAACCTCTTCTGGCAAGCGGTCTTCCTTTTTAGAGTTACACCTCTTACATGATGCGACTACATTCTCCCACGCATGAGGCCCTCCCCTACTCTTGGGATACACGTGGTCAATATTCTCTGCGGGGGCTCCACAATACTGACATTTACCCCCGTCTCTTAGAAATATGGCACGACGGCTTAGCGAAATCTTACGCTGGTACGGAACCTTAATATAGTATGCCAATCTAATCACAGAAGGTTCCGGCATTACGAGGTGTTGAGACCTAAATACTTGGCCGGTATGGTGAAGCGTCTCGGCCTTGTTGTCAATTACAAGTGTGATTGCCCTCTTGGTGCCCACAACGCACAGCGGTTCGTACGTCATGTTGAGCACTAGGGCCTGACTCATTACTTATGAGGCCTCGGTGGAAGGTATCTTTTACACTCCTCAGGCTCAACCGGAGGGTACTTAGAAAATCTCATTGGATAAATACTACCCCAAATTCGGAACAATATATACAATCAATAAAAACTCTATTGTAACCGCATTAGCAATGGCGCTAAGTCAGTGACCTCATTGCTTTACACCACCGCAAATAATCAACATACAGAACTGCGTCGTCAAGATTGCTTCCAGCCGGACCAGATTTTCCAGCAAGAGTCCCGGTTCTAAATTCTAGATAGCTTTGGGGTGGAACGGGAAGAAATGGAGCTTGTCGCCACCAGCCAGTAGGAACCAGGCCTGCAACCTGTAAGACAAATGTCCACCACAAACCGGGTCGACTAAGCAATCGGACCAGAATCTTTCCAATAACAAGAAAGTTCAATTTAGTCTCAACTTAGCCGAGCTTATAGGTGGGCTCTTTGGGTAGCCCAAGGATCTTCTCTCCAATAATGTTACGCTGGACCTGAGACGTTCCCGCATATATGGTTCCAGAGCGCGCCTTCAAGAACACGTCATACCAGTTAGCGGCTGAATTATCCGACCCAGAGAAATCCGTTGGAAATCCTACTGGACCTAGTTTTTCCCCTGGGCTCAATGCATGAGAACCAAGAATTCTGATTGCCAAGCTTGTAACCCGCTGGTGATATTCGCTCCAAAATATCTTGAAGATTGATGCTTCCGGCCCTGGAAGATCGCCTGCTAAGAACCTCGTTAGAGTTCGATAGCCCAGAAATCTCATTATCTCGACCTGGCTGTAGCACGAACTAAGCTCTTGGCGAATTACAGGGTCCTTAGACCGTCCGAGAGATTGAGCTAGTAATATGAGCTTGTCAAGCTCTTCTTTGAACCGTATCGGGAACGTGGCCGCTGCCTCTCCGCGCTCAAATCCCAGCAGGGTCATTGCAACCTTCCACCCGTCTCCAGGTACCCCAATAATGTTATTCTTATCCGTTCTGGCATCACTGAAAAAGACCTCGTTGAATTCAGAGTCACCTGAAAGCATCCTGATGGGCCTCACCTCGACTCCGGTCTGATCCATTGGTACCAGCAAAAAGGATAGACCTTTATGCTTTGCTGCCTCGGTATCAGTCCTCGCTACTACAAAGATCCAATTTGCAAGATGACCATAACTAGTCCAAATTTTTTGCCCGTTTAACACGAAGTCGTCACCGTCCAGGTAAGCCTTCGTAGAAATATTACCCAGGTCCGATCCAGCATTTGGCTCAGAATACCCCTGACACCATATATCTTCACCAGACAGAATTCTGGGAAGAAAGTAAGAACGTTGCTCGTGAGTCCCAAGTTGCAACAACGTGTTACCAATCATCTGAATCCCAAATACATCATTAGGTCCCCCGGATGGAACGCCAAATTTCGTAAACTCCTCCATCAAGATAACTTGCTCTAAAGGAGTTAAATCTGACCCTCCGTACTCTTTAGGCCATGACAGTGCTAGAAGTCGGTTCTCATGAAGAATCTTGCGCCAAGACTGAATAAAGGCCTC
>DAIDHF010000031.1:0-1947 GCA_027452005.1 Acidimicrobiales bacterium | reverse complement strand
CGACCTCGCCCGCTGAAGCGGCCGCTGCGCGCCTCTCCCTTGACCGTCGCCCCGCCGCGCACCGACTCCGAGCCCGCGACCCCCGGGCCGTCAGTTTTGCTCATTGCGCCGACTCCACGGAAATTCTCAGGCAGGTTAGCCCGAATAATCTCACCTACTTGGCGCCTAAACTCCATGGACTCCAGTGGATAGGCCACGTTCATAAGCATTTTCCAAATAGTTCCAGTCCCCTAAAACCAACTGCCCCGGCACCAATTAGCGGTCCTGTAGACCCTAGGCCACATGGCAGGATCTTGGCACCTCTGGAAAATTCCAGCCTGGCACACCGATCTAACTCACACTGGGCAGCTTGAAAGAAGGCGTCCCCAAATCCCAATGCGACAGAACCTGCGACAAGAGCGGTTCTTAGATCTAAAAGGTTTGAAATGGACGCGACCGCCCGGCCAACGAGCTTGCCTGCCCGTTCTTTAGTTGCAAGGTCGGCAAAACTGGCAGGTGCTCCTGTCGTTTTTGCAATTGCCGTTCCGGAAACTTCAGCCTCTAGACATCCCCGGGCTCCGCACTCACACTCACGCCCATCTGGTTCCACGATCATGTGGCCGATATGACCAGCGTTGCCCGAATCCCCATCTAGGATCTTCCCGTCAGAAAATACACCGCCACCCACGCCTGTTGAAACTACTATGGCGATAAAATTATTAAGGCCCTGAGCGCTACCTACCCACCACTCACCTAGCGCTAAGGCCTTGGCGTCGTTGTCCACCCAGACCTCCAGTGAAAGGCTCGTGGCAAGTCGCTCCAGTAAAGGAAACTTACGCCAGCCAGGGATGTTGAGTGGCGAAACCAGGTAACCGTGCTCGCTCATGGGGCCCCCACAGCCCACTCCACACCCTACTACCTCAATCACCTCACTGCGGGTTGAGAGATTTGAGAGGGTCGATTTAGCAAGGTCTACAAGGCAGGCCAAAAGTCGATCTGAGTCCCTTGGATCTCCCGAAATCGTCTTGGGAGTCGCCACTTCTTCGCTTACAATAAGTTCGCCTTTTTCACTGACTATACCGGCAGCCAGTTTCGTACCCCCGATATCGAGAGCCAAACAAGCAGTCGTCATTGGGCAAATCTATAGGACACTTACCGGAAGCCGGAAGAGTTTAGTTGTCCCGATGGAATCGTTGCATAAAGCCCTGTCGGGCTTTGTCGAATGGCTTGGTAAGTCCCTTTTGTTGGACCGCATTTGAAATGTCTGAAATCCCGGCCTTGCCAAGTCTCTTTATATTGACCGGTATGAATACCCCGCTAACTAGCATCAGTAAGAATCCACATAAAGCTAGTGCAGTATTAGAAGTAAAGGTTACAAGAATAAATAGCAGTCCTAGAAGGGATCCGACAATCGCCCACTTGAGGTGCCTTCCGGCATGACTATAGACAGTTTCCGACTTAACCTTGTCCGCGAACTCAGGATCTTGCTCGTAAAAGCTCTTCTCAATTTCGTGAAGGATTCGTTGTTCTTCTTCTGAAAGAGGCACTCATTTCTCCTTCAAGGTTTCCATCTCTCAAGCTTACCGCAATTGTCGATAACTTTACTCATATGCCTTTTTGCCAGTATCAAACCTAGACCAAGGCATACGAACCGTCGGTTGACAATTATTTACTCTCTAGCTCAAATTATACACCTCAATTTTATGGCTTCCACAAGAAATCCGCCGCCGTTACCAAGGGTAAATTGGGCCGGACTTGGGAATTATTATCCAGAACGCCGAAGAATCCACGGGGACCGAGGCAACCAGATGGTTCAACCATCAAGTTACCCCGAGGGGACTGGCGGCTTCAGCCATCAGGGGAATCGGGGTTCGGGGCGACGCCCTGGGGTGTCACACCCGAGGTGTACAGTGGATGGCAACGGGATTGGACAGGTCCTTCAAGCGCCTGTAGGGGATTGGCTGAGAA
>DAIDHF010000030.1 GCA_027452005.1 Acidimicrobiales bacterium | reverse complement strand
GTCGAGAGCCAGCGTCGTCCGCCCTGGTAGGCGATTCACCTCCCGCCTGAAGGCGGGAGCACTCTCGCCAGGAAGCGGTAGAAAACCGGCCTAATTCCTGCTAAGAGCTTGAATTACAAGTAACCTGAATATGTGCAATTTCGTGGTCTGTCTGAGGAGTTGAAAGGCAAGCGGGTCACCTTGAGGCCTCTTGGCCCGAGAGATTTCGAGGCCTGGAGTGAGGTTCGCATTCGATGCGAGGACTGGTTGGTCAAGTGGGAGCCCCGACCACCCGCAGATCAGATAAACGTGGTTTACGACCGGCGAGTTTTCGCGGCCAGGTGTGGAATGAGACAGCGCGAGAGGCAACTGGGTACCGCGTACTCTTTCGGGATCTTTTTATCAGATGGTCTTATTGGGGAAATCAACCTGCTCGCCGTTCAACGAGGTCCAATCCAGACTGCCACGATTGGATACTGGATCGACGAGGCCAAAGCTGGGAATGGGTATATCCCTGAGTCGGTCGTGGTTTTATTCCAGTTTGCCTTTGAGGAACTTGGGCTTCATCGGATCGAGATCTCAATAATCCCACGCAACAAAGCCAGCAGGAGGGTGGTAGAGAAGTTGAACCTGCGAGAGGAAGGAGTCTCACTCAAGTTTCTCGAGATCAACTCGGTATGGGAAGACCATGTTCGTTATGCGATTTTATCTGAAGAGTGGAGCCAAAGAAGGCAGGATTTCATTGAAACCTGGCTGGCGCCAGCTGTCTCAGTTCAGCAATAGCCAAACATCAGGCGCTTAGGGGCTATTGGGGTAACTTCGCCAGCTTTAGAGGTTTCTTTTGTGACCTCTTGGGGTGGCCTAGTTCTAGAAAGTGTCTGACGTTGAATCTGACTGGGTCGACCTAACCACCGCTGGCGAGTGGTGGAAGAAGGACTCGACATCCTTGTCGTAGGTGTAAGACTTTTGAGACTCACCAATTGCCTTGGACAGTCGCCTGGTTTTGGCAAATCTTTCTACGGCACCTAGAGACGAGTACTTGTAAACAAATCCAAGGTCTTTGAGTCGAGAGTTGTCAATACCACGCCCAAAGCGCAGCAACTGGAGCACTTCGGGCGGGAACTTCACCAGGCCGGTCCGGCGCATGAGGGATGCAAAAAACTCTGTTCCAATGGGAGGAAGGGCCAAGTTAGTGGCCCCACAGATCTTGGCGACCTCGCTCCAAGGGATTAATCCATCTCCGGCCACGTTGTAAATACCCGGGACATCTGCCGAGGTTGCAAACTCAATGGCCGCCACTACGTCATCTTCATCAATAAATTGCAACTGAGGATCAAATCCAAAAATCGAGGGTGCAAAACCCCTAGAAAGGGTCTCGGTAAAGGGGGTGGAGATATCATTTCCAAGCACGCTGGAAAATCTAAGTAGGGTCACGGTTACGTGAGGGTTGTCTTGAGCAAAGTCTCTCAGGTATCCCTCTGCGCTAACCAACGATTCCTCAATAGCCGTCTGCGGGAGTTCGGTTCGCGGTGTCTCCTCAGAAAACCAAAGTGGGTCTCGACCTGAACATCCATAGACCAGTCCAGATGACTTTACAATAACCCTCCGGACGGGAGTCCCTGCACATCCAGCCGCGGCCAGTAGGTTCATGGTTCCAATAACGTTTATCTCGTGTAGTCTCCGAGTTCGCATCTGAGTGGAATCAACCACCATGAAGGTGTGAACAATGGTGTCCACCTGGGTCGCCTCTACAATCCGGCTAAGAATCGAGTAAGTCTCATCTGCCCGTACGAACTCGGTTCGCTCGAGTTCTACAATCGGTTCGGTAACGTCCATTCCAACTATGACATCAACGTCTGGATGACTTTCCAGACTTTGGGCTACCTTGCCCCCCCAAAACGTTCCCAGTCCAGTTAGCAGTACCCGTCTACCCAATATTTCCATCTCCAGAGGTCATTAAACACTTACCATAACCACATAGTTGTCTTGCTGACTGAAACTAGGACTAGAAAGCCTACCCGAGCCAAGGATTTCCTCGATGGGCCAACATGTCATAGAGGGCCTCTTGGATTGAGACCCTGATACTTTCAGATTCATCCATGACCCGAGACTTAGAGTATCGCTCTTGGTCGGGAGGAACGTTGAAATGGACTGGATCTAGAACGCGCAGTTTGAACTTTGCTGGAAAGCTCAAGGCAGTTCCAAGTACTGGCCCCATCAAGAGCCAGTTAGCCGTAATTGGGAAGTAGGGAAGCCCGGTTAGTTTAGCCAGTGAGTTGATCTTGAACACAATGGGCATGGTTTCTTCTGATCCAACCACGGCAATCGGGATTATTGGAACCCCGGCCTTCATGGCGATCTCAACAAAGCCCCCGCGGCCAAATCTGCGTAGCCGGTACCGTTGGGTAAATACCTTAGACGTCCCCTTGGTCCCTTCGGGAAACACAAGGGCAAGCTGGCGCTGGTCCCTGAGTAATCGGTATGCGTTATCCGGGTGAGCTGGCACTCCACCTAGTCGAGACCACATGGTACCTGCCACGGGGAGCTTCCTGAAGAAGTGATCTGCCAGTCCATATACTGGCCTCCCGACACTCTCTTCGATACCGTGCATTATAATCGGGGCATCCATTGGAATTGCGCCAGCATGATTGGAGACCAAAAGAGCCCCACCTTCGGTCGGAATCTTCTCTAGTCCCTCCCACTCGACCCTAAAGTAGCTGTCGTAAAAGAACTGGAACCCCCTCCTGGCTACCGACCTGAGACTCTCTGAGCGCCCCCATTCATCAACATCGGATAACCTAGTCGAGTTCACATTTTGTGAGCCGAGATCTGTTGAGCGCTTTATCGGGACTATCGTGTTTCCCTTGGAGCTAGCAAAACTTTCTGCCCGGTTATTTTGTGCCATAACTGGCAATTCTAGCAACTCTTTGGTATCTGTGCCTGGGCGACCACATATTGTGCCTTCGAGCCGGATTTTTGGCTGCACAACTGTAATTTGCCTGGTCTGATTGACTAAATTGATCCTACGGTGCCCGGGTGGCGAAATTGGTAGACGCGGGGGGCTTAAACCCCCCTGGCCTTCACGGGCCGTGCGGGTTCGACTCCCGCCCCGGGCACTTATCTTTGCCGAACCTCCAACGGTAAATATCGTTATACGAAAGTGTGATACTTGTTATTCGACCTCAGAAAACCAAGAGTCTTCTTCCAGCAGGTAGGAATTGCACGATTAGCCATAGCTGGCTTATTTGGCCTATACATCGGAGTCATCGCCCCTGTCTCGCCGAAGGCTGGCGCGCAACCGGTGGAAGGCAAGAGTATTGGCCCCCAACCAATCCTTGGCGATATCAGTACGGTTGCTGGTGGTCCTGGAGTCGGCCAGGCGATCTCAATTGGTCAAAGTCCGTATTACATTGCCGTTTATGGTACGACCCTTTTCACGTCAGATCTCGTAGGCAATGTAATAAGAGAGGTCGACCTGTCTACTGGTGCTGAAACCCCAGTAGCCGGGGACGGATATGGCGGGTACTCTGGTGACGGCGATCCGGCCAACCAAAGTGAGCTAAATCAACCGGCCGGAATTGCAGTCGATTCTGCCAGAGATCTGTTCGTGGCCGATCAACTAAGTAACCGAATAAGGGAGATCCCGTCAAAGTCTGGATTCCAATTTGGGATCTCAATGACGGCTGGCAATATCTACACGATTGCCGGTACAGGCGCGCCAGGATACTCCGGAGACTCGGGTCCTGCAACAGGGGCTCAGCTAAATCAGCCCGAGGACATAGCACTCGACCAAAGTGGGGACATTATCGTGGCCGACACGTTCAACGGACGGATCCGGGAGATAGCCGCAACCAGTCACACCCAATTTGGGATCTCAATGACGGCCGGCAGTATTTACACTGTAGGTGGTAATGGACAAGGTGGCTCTAGTGCTGTTTCCGGAGACGGCGACCTGGCTAGCTCTGGGGAAATCGGTACTCCTCAAGGGGTAAGCGTTGATAATTTAGGTGACATCTTTGTTACTGAAGATTTCAACGAGAATCCGGCCCCGGTTCGGGAGATAGCCGCAACCAGTCACACCCAATTTGGGATCTCAATGACCTCTAACAACATATACACAATTGCAGGAGGAACTCAGGCCACGGTCTGTTCGAGCGCAATTAATTCGGTGGGAGACGGATGTCTGGCCACGCGAGCAACGCTGTCTGACCCGGTAGACGCTGTAGTTGGGAACTCGGGGAATCTCTTTATAAGTGACTACTACCACGACCGAGTACGTGAGGTAGATGCGACGAGCGGGACCATGAGTACCTATGCTGGGACTGGATCACCCGGGTATGGGGGCAGTGGGGGGCCTGCAGGGAAGTCCGAACTCGCCCTGCCTACAGGACTTTCTTTTGACTCTTCGGGCAACTTATACGTCAGTGACTCCACGACAATTCGAAAAATCAACCTTGCTAGTGGAGTTATATCACAAGTGGCTGGAAATGAGACCTTCAATTTCTCGGGAGATGGCGCTTTGGCCACCAACGCTCAGCTGGGCATTCCGAGTGGCGAAGCATTCGATGCCCTTGGGGATCTCTATATTGCCGACGCTGAAAATAACGTGGTTAGAGAGGTTGCGGCAACCACACACAGTCAATTTGGTATCAGCATGTCGACGGGCAATATTTATACGATCGCCGGGTACGGGTTTGGCGTTGGAGGACTCTACGGGAAAGGGGGTTTTGGGGGCGACGGAGGTCCGGCTACGCAGGCCCTCCTAAATAATCCAACCTCGGTAGCCCTAGACCAGCAAGGCGACGTCTTTGTTGCTGATTTTGGCAACCATCGAATCCGAGAGATATCCGGTGCAACTGGCACTATAAATACGGTAGTAGGTACCGGGTCAAATGTTTTTTCAGGTAACGCGGGATCGGCAAGTCAGGCCAGCTTGGCAAGCCCAAACCAGGTGGCAGTTGACTCGGCGGGCGACCTGTTTATAGAGGACTATGGCGCATCTCGCGTGCTTGAAGTTCCGAAAACGAACAAAGAACAATTTGGTCTAAAGATGGTAGCTGGCGAAATCTACACGGTTGCTGGAGACGGCGGGGTTGGATATTCGGGGGATGGGGGGCCGGCAATTCAGGCTCAATTTAATAATCCTTCCGGGATTGCCCTCGATGCGTCCGGAGACCTTTTTATTGTGGACAGATACAACAATCGAGTTCGTGAGGTCGCAAATTTTGACCAGACCACTTATGGGGTGACAATGACGACCGGGAACATTTACACCGTTGCCGGTTCTGGGGGATATGGGTTTGTGGCCAGCGGGAATGGCGGACAGGCCTTGAGTGCTCTTTTAGGCTCGCCAGATGGAGTTGCAATAGATCGATTGGGTGACCTATGGATATCTGATTCCAACGGACACGACGTGCGTGAAGTCTCGCCTTCCACAGGAATTATCGAGGCTCTAGTTGGGACTGGAAAAGAAGGTTACACGGGAGACAACGGGCCAGCTCAAGGCGCTGAGTTGGTATCGCCAGGTGCCTTGGCATTTGACAGAGTGGGCGACCTTTTCTTCAGCGACGACTTCCTGCGCTCGGGGTTTGGGTATAACGAGGTTGACGGGCGTATCAGGAAGGTTTCGATCTCGATAAGCTCACCGCAAGTACCCGGGGTACCGGTTGACGTCCAAGTCTCACCAGCACGGACTTCGGCGACTGTATCTTGGTTGCCTCCCCTTTCTGATGGTGGGAGTCAGATTGATCAATACACAATCTCCGTATCTCCTAGTGGCAAGACTTTCAACGTTTTCGGTAGTGCTAATCAAGTAGTGATAAGTAGTTTAATCCTGAACACGACCTATCAGTTTCAGGTTACCGCAACCAATAGTCTGGGTTCGGGTCCACCCGGGTCTGCCTCTGGGACTCCTACGGTCATTCCTGGTTCTTCCACGGGATACTTAATTGTCACGTCGTCGGGCCAAGTAACAGCATTCGGTGGTGCAGCCTCAGATGGTTCGATTATAGGAGGTCTGGCTCAACCGGTCGTATCCATGGCGGCCACGCCAGACGGGGGAGGATACTGGCTGGTGGCCTCCGATGGGGGAGTCTTTGCCTTTGGTGACGCGATCTTTTTGGGATCTAGCGAAGGAACTGATCTATTTGGCCCCACGGTCTCACTAACCCCAACCCTGGACGGTGCCGGATATTGGACGGTTACCTCCATTGGAGCCGTTTCAGCATTTGGGGATGCCACGAATGAATCAGGATCTTGGTGGACTGGAGGATCACCAGTCGTCTCAATTGTCGCGATTTGAGATTGAAAGGGGTGTTATTCTAACCATAGAGCGACAGAAATGACTTATATTTGAATTCCCTAAAAACAACAGAAGAACATCAATCCATATCGCAACTAAGTTGTCGTCACTTTTTGTCTCGGGTTCATCTTTGGGTGGTTATGAGAAATTGTCTTTTTAGGGGCGAGAGATCACACCATAGGATACATGTCCTTTACCTGAAGGTGCAGTTAGTAATAGCTCTTGGAGTTGGTCTTGCTATTGGTATCGGGGGGTGCGGTGAGAGTACATTTCATGCGAACACTGCACCGGCCAATTCTAATCTAGGTTTGCACACCACTGATCCAACTAGAGCCGTCCTTCCAGCCGTTCCAAGCTGGACCCTAAATTCGAGACCTGACTTATCTACTTCGCCAGTCGGAAGTTTCGATAACTTGATGGGCGTGTCATGTCCGACTTCCGACTCCTGTATTGCTGTTGGTTACTCACGAGTAGCCGAAAATGGTTCATTTAAAAACTACCTTGTAAGGTGGAATGGTACTCGCTGGTCTGTGGACACTTCTAGTGGGCTTAGCGATGATTCGAGTATTTCAAATTATCTAGCAGCAGTGTCGTGTCCAAGTGTAAATTTCTGCACGGCAGTTGGAGGATTCAACTATCGTGTCTCGACCGGGCAGGATGAAGTCTTGATCTGGAATGGACGTCGGTGGTCACTGAATACAACGACCGCTCTTTCCACTTCACGCCACCAAAACGACTTTATGTCTGGGGTATCTTGTACGTCACCGAGTTTTTGCATGGCCACCGGTGGCTATATAGATCCTGAAGGAGCCGCGCAGAGTTATCTTCTCAGCTGGACGGGTGGTCGATGGAAAATGGATGATAGTCCCTCACTGTCTACTTCCCCTAATCTCTACAATGATCTGATAAGTGACTCATGTGCATCCCCAACATTCTGCGTGGCGGTTGGGGCTTCTTACAATGGCAAGACCCGTCAGAGTGTCAGCCATAACCTGCTTCTCACCTGGAACGGTTCAAATTGGTCCCGTACAACGGTACCTGATGGGGGCACCGCCGGGAGCGCTCTCAATTGGGTCTCTTGCGCTTCACCAAAATTCTGCGTTGCTGTTGGTGGGTATTTTAGCCAGGGATACGGACAGAACTTCCTCTTGGTATGGAATGGTTCTCGTTGGATAGTAGACGCGAACCCAGCCCTCTCAAACTCGTTACCTGAGAAAAATCTGAATAGGTCAATCAATTCACCAAGTAACACCGTTCCCAGCGAAACAAATGGTTTCAATTCAATATCGTGCATTTCAACTACCTACTGCGTGGCTATTGGAAACTACATGGGTGTCGGCAATACCGAGCAAAACTTTGTCGAGACATGGAACGGTTCGACTTGGTCCCTTGATGCGAGTCCCGGGCTGTCAGTTTCAACTGGCTCCTCGGGAGTTCTTGGATCAATGAAGAGTTCAGTACTAGCCAACCTATTCAATAGCGTGTCGTGTGCCCCCTCGGGATTTTGTGCAGCAGCCGGAAATTATTTTGCGTTTTCCGGTATTCCTACCGGAGCGGGCCGAGACTTTATTTTGACTAGTTCCTGGCCATCCAACTGATTTTGATGAAGTAGATTTTTATAGAGTAGTACCTTTACCAACACTAGCTAGGCATTCGCAGGATTTGTAGATATTGGTGAGTGAACCAAGTTTCAACCGATACCCTGGGCCAATTGAAAGTTAGAGTACTTCAGAAAATCTAAAAAATATCAGAAGTCCAAAAACATTAGGATTACCTCTAGACAGATCTCTGTAACACTGTTATAGTAAAGCAGTGGAGTTCTTGGTGGATGTCTTCGAGGCAACCGTGGTGTTTGGCTGGGAGGAATAGGAGTTATATGGTGATCCGGGCGCGATATGGACCAAAGTCAACCGAGGAGCTTGAGGCATCCCTTTCCAAGAGAACCCTGGAAGGTCTATGGTCGACACTTGTCACGGCAACTTATGAGAGTGATCCCGAGATCATCGCTCAGGTGCTTCCTCCACCCCTTGAGATGTCGGCGGACCCGGTAGTCCGGGTAACCATGGGAGTGGTCGACTTAGGTCCAAACATGCCCACGATTGGTGCCGGGACCTTTGCGGTGAGTGCCAGCCATGAGGGGACCACGGGGTTTTACCCGTTAGTGATGCCGATGTCGACCGAAGCGGCCGTCGTAGGTGGGCGGGAACGTTTTGGCGAACCAAAGAAGCTAGCAGAGGTTGGCCTTGAACAAGATGGGGATCAAGTGACGGGCTGGTTCAAGAGAATGGGGGTAACCTTTGCTCAAGTTGCCGGTTTAGTGGGTCCACAAATTGAAAACACCCCCGACGAGACCCGAGTGGACTTTTACTTCAAATGCTTGCCATCACCGGGTGGTTGTGGATTCGACGGGAACCCGCTTCTCGTCTACTGCCGACGAGACGAACAGACCAAGGAGGCCTACGAAGTGGATGGGACCGTAATCTTAGAAGAGTCCCCATTTGATCCGGTTGCCGATCTGGTCGTTAGACGAGTTAGAAAGATCGAGTTCTCCAAGAAGTCTTCAAGTCAGTTCGGAGAAGTAAAAACCGTGGTATCTCCTGTGGAGCTGGCCCCGTTCTTGCACCAACGCTATGACGACCCCCGTTCCCCGTACTGAGCAAATAACCGACAATCAACCCAAGAGGCACCAACCAAAAGGAGCATAATGGACCCATATATTATTATCTCGTCAGACACTCACGCTGGACTACCAACACAAGACTACCGGGAGTACTTAGAATCTAAGTTTCACCGCCAATTTGACGAGTTCCTGTCAGAACGAGATGCCCAATTAGAGGCCATTACTGCGATGGGAATAAGAAATGAGAAGTTCGCAAAAGAGTGGTTCGAGGCCCACGAGGTGGAGCTACGCGGGGGTTGGGAGGCCCCCCAACGTGACAAGGAGCTAGACGGTGACGGAGTTGCCGGGGAGATTATTTTTCCGGACGCCGACGCTGTCGAGTCAAGGACGTGCGTGCCTTTTGGGGCGGGCCTTGGAATGTCGGGGGATCTGAATCCGGTACTTGGACTCGCCGGTTCCCGGGCACACAATCGGTGGCTGGCCGAGTTGTGCTCCAACTCGCCAGAGAGGAGATGCGGAGTAGCCCTGGTCCCAATAACGGCTCCCTTAGACGACGTGTTAGCCGAGATAACTAGGTCCAAGGAATCTGGTCTTGGAGCTGTCATGATCCCGGCCATGTGGGTAAACCAGGCCCCATATCACGACAAAAAGTACGACCCGGTCTGGGCACTTTGTGAGGAATTGTCCATGCCAGTAGTGACACATTCTGGTCCGTCATCTAAGCATGAGTACGGAGATCATCTGGGGATTTTCGTCTCTGAGGTCGTGTGGTGGCCGGCACGTCCAATGTGGTTCATGTTATGGTCGGGGGTCTTTGAACGTTTCCCCGGGCTTCGTTTTGGGGTTACCGAGGCCGGGTGTTGGTGGATTCCAAACTACCTCTGGTTTTGGGACAGGTTATACCTAGGCCAAAAAGGGGCAGAAAAGCTGTCTGGATTTCCACACCTGTCTATGATGCCTAGTGAGTACTTTGACAGAAACTGTTTTATCGGGGCCTCAAATACCAAGCGGCGTGAGTTGGGCATGCGCTATGAGATTGGAGTTCGCAATATCTTGTGGGGTAATGACTTCCCTCACCCCGAGGGTACTTGGCCGCAAACCCGGGAATGGCTCAAGAAGACCTTCCACGATATCCCGATTGACGAAACCCGTGAGATGCTAGGTCTATCTGCTGGAGAGATATACGGCTTTGATCTGAACAAGCTAAAGCTAATCGCTGATCGGGTTGGGCCAACCCCAGAAGATCTCGGTCAGTGTATAGGTGACCCGCAGGGAAAAGATCTGGCCAAAAAGTGGGAGCCGTTCAAGAAAGTTGGACGACACTGGCTAACCGATAATGAGTTTCCCCTATTTGGAAGTCTGGGAGACTGACGTGGGGCTATCTGGCTTTAGTGGGGCGGTGGCCGTTATAACGGGTGGGGCTTCTGGAATCGGGGCCGCCATGGCCCAGGAATTCGCCAGCCGAGGAGCCACGATTGTGTTGGGTGACGTCGAGAAGGGTCCGCTCGACGATCGAGTTGACCAGTTGGTCGATCAAGGAGTTCAGGCCATCGGAGTCGTGTGTGATGTTCGCGACAAGAAGAGCGTTGATAACCTCGCCTCGGTGGCCTTCGGCAACTTTGGACAGGTGAACATCTTGTGCAACAACGCCGGAGTTGGCTCGGGGGCTGAGGGGAAGATCTGGGACTACGAGGCCAACGACTGGACCTGGGCTATTGGAGTCAACGTGTGGGGTGTCATCAACGGGATCTCGGCTTTTGTCCCCAAGATGATTGAATCTGGTCAAGAGGGCGTGGTTATAAATACCTCGTCTGGAAATGGAGGTATTGCCCCTCTTGCTTCCAGCCCAATATATGCAATGACAAAGGCCTCGGTGACATGCATTAGTGAGTGCCTCTACGCACATCTAGTCGAGGTTGGCTCAAAGGTGTCCTGTAGTGTGTTATATCCCGGTCCTCACATGCTTAGAACTGGACTATGGACCTCATGGAGAAATCGCCCTCACGAGTTAGCCAAGGAGAAAGAGCGATCAAGTGCGTATCCGACGCTGGACGAGATGGAAGATGCCATGCGCAAGGCCGGTATGGACGTTCGCTTCACCGACCCGGCTGACGTGGCCCGTGACGTGGTTCGAGCTATCGAGCAGGATCAGTTTTGGATTCTCCCCGACAGTCGCGATAGCGACCTGAGAATAACCCTACGAGCCGAGTCGATGCTAAAGCGGTCCCCCCCAAATTACATGTACTCACTTCCAAACATTAACACTGAAAGGACCCCAGATGAGTAGGTTTCCATTCCCAATTCCCAACGGGTGGTTCGCCGTGGCCGAGTCCAGTCAGGTTTCCCGAGAGCAAGTTGTTCCCGTACATTACCTAGATCGAGACCTGGTGGTTTTCAGGACGAGTTCGGGGAAGGCAAACGTTCTTGATGCTTACTGCGCCCACATGGGGGCACATCTAGGGATTGGCCCAGGGTCGCCGGGAGACCGTGAACCAGGCCCGGGGACCGTAATTGGTGAGTGCGTCCGGTGTCCCTTTCACGGCTGGCTCTATAACGGCACCGGGGCCTGTGTAGAGATTCCCTATACCACGTCACGAATTCCGGGTAAGGCCCGAGTCCAAGCGTGGGAAGTTCGTGAACAAAATGGTCTTATATTTGTGTGGCACCACCTCGAAGGCCAGCCCCCTGCGTGGGAGATCCCGGCCCTAGAGGAGTTCGATAGTCCTGACTGGGATGGACCTATTGTTACCGAGAGGACAATCAGCACGTGTCTTCAAGAGATGCAGGAAAATGACCACGACTTTGTTCACTTCAAGTACGTACACGGCACCGACGACATCAGAACGGCCACAATCACGTATGATGAGACCAGGAGGATAAAGACAACCACCGAGTACCTGGAGGCCGGACGAGACTTCGCAAAGGGGGCCACGGTTATTTCGACCGAGACCGGGTTTTCCAGGGAAGCCCACCAACTTGGCTTTGTCGTTCTTAGGGTCCCGAACCTGTTGTCTTTTGTGGCTGCCTCAACCCCGATTGACCAAGAGACGGTTCATCAGCGCTGGGTGTTTGCCTTTCCGAACTCAATCGGAAAAGAGGCCGGGAAGAAGCTCCTTGATGCTTTTACCTATCAGGGCATCTACGAGGATATCCCGATCTGGGAGAACAAGAGGTACGTCGACAGCCCGGTGTTTGTGAAAGGGGATGGTCCAATCGCCGAGTTCCGCAAGTGGGCCTCTCAATTCTATTCACTGTGACAACTAATCTATGACCAATAAGTAGGTCTTAGGTCTTAGTTACTCATAAGATACTAGTCGTGGAAGCCAAAGAGCACCTGACCAAGCGCGACGTCGTAGATGCAGCCCGGGAGATTGTGGCAACTTCAGGGGTGCCAAGTCTGTCGATGCGAAAGCTCAGCTCTAAACTGGGGGTAGCAGTAACGGCAATCTACTGGCATGTTGGCAATCGAGACTCTCTACTCGACGCTCTAATCGATCGAGAACTGTCTGACTGGAAGTCACTTAGCCCAACCGGGAAAACCTGCAAGGATCGTATTCTCTCACTGGCCCGTGAACTACGAGAGCGACTTTTGCTCGGGCGTAACATCATGGAGTTAGCCAGTGAGCGGGGTAGGATCTTTGACATCTTTATTCCCACCTATGACATTTTGGCGGGTGAATTTCTAGAGGGAGGACTAGGAATTGAACAGGCCGCCTTAGCGGTTAGAACACTGCAGTTTCACGTAGTTGGATCGGTAATTCTTCAAAGAAGGGCAGAACGGGACCCGTCTAGTCAACAGGTTCCTTTGAAAGATGGAGAAATGGACGCGCAAGTTAGTGAAGAACATAAACAAAGGATCTCGAGGGTTACCTTTTTAGCCCTACAGATTCCACCCGACATTGCCTTTGAAACGGCCACCGAGTTATTGGTAGATGGTCTTCTTGCCGGAGTCATTCGAACCACTTCCCTGTAAAGCGGTCGGTGGGATGTTTTTAGAGGGTGTGGCATTCAAAAGTTTAATGTGGAATGTTGCACTGAGGTGACTAAAAAAAAGCTAGCCCTATGGACGCTGGGGCTATTGGCGATCTACTGCATAGCCTCAATTTTGATGGCCTTGATTCCTAACCAGCGAGTCATCACACAACTGAGTTCGGCAGCCAAGTCACATTCGATATCTCCTCTCGATTACACAAAGGGCTACTTTGGAGACGAGATAGACCATTACAGCGAGTGCATTGCACTTACCCAAGGACTTGGTCGAACTAAATGGTCATCGGATCTAGTCAAAGGATTCGCCGACCCGGATCTCGGCCCATGTGATACCTCGATGAGCCTATTCGAGGGCCGAGTGGTCTCGGTGCATGCGATCTCAAATCACGCGGCATATCAAAACTACTTTCGTTATTGGAACGGGTATGTGGTTGTTACCAAGCCATTACTGTCCATTTTCGGCCTTAGGTGGGCTCGGTTCATCATGCTCGGCTTGACCGGACTCAGTGTTTTGGGACTCTTCGGACTCATATGGGCGAGACTGTCTTGGTTTGTTGCCTTGGCCTTGGCCTTGCCGCTTCTAACTACAGTAGACATGTGGGATATATATCAAAGTCTTCCCCACGCAATCTCGACTACCGTTGCGTTTTCAATGGGTGCTCTAATATTTCATATCTTGTCAAAAAACTCTAAGAAATCAAGTTACTCACGGTCGCCACTTAGATATTTGGGCCTGAGCGCGCTTGCCGGTTCAATATTCAATTTTGTCGACCTGATGACGAACCCGCCTCTGGCCTGGATGCTTACAGTTGCGTGCACACTTTTAGGAGTGGTTGCCTATTGGAAATCCAATCAAGTGACTGAAGGAAATTTGGCAGCAGGGCACCTTGCCCGGGTATCGGGGTGGGCAAGCTTGGGTTGGTTGGGTGGCTATTCACTTACCTGGGTGTCGAAGTGGATAATCGACCTTCTCCTATTTGGATGGCATGAATTCGTGTCCCAGGTTTTTGATGAGATCACCTTTCGATCGGGTGGAAGTACGACTTCAGTGCAGGCTATCTCAATAAACTTGCGATTTTGGGTTGGGCCTTTTCATCACCGTACTCTAATTGCAGCGCTGCTATTACTGGCTTCAATAACCCTAATTATCTGGTCAGCCAAGACTGGTGGTGTCAAGAGAGCGATCACCTTAGTTGTGGCCCTGGGTTGGTACTTTATATTCAGTTTTGTCTGGTACGCACTTGTGCGTGAGCAGAGCTATATTCAGGCTTTCTTTACCTACAGATCTCTCGGGATGTCTCTTGGAGTAGTATTTGGCGCAACTGCCACGTCGGCTCTAATCGTGGCGACATCTCAAAACAATCCCAATGTTCTAACTACATAGCTTGAGCTCTTCCCGTACCTTGGCTATAGCCGAGAGTAAGAACTGCCTGGTTTCATCATCGATCCTAAAGTCGTTGCTAGAGTCAAAAGCGTGTGGGTATTGGATAAAGTTTGTTGACGGCCATTTGCGGCGTTTCGTTGTCCGTTTCTTGTAACTTGAAGGCCCAACACGAACAACTTTGTGCTCGTCAGGAGTGACCCCGTCAATCGTAGAAAGTTCAGTGTCTGCAAATAGTTGTAGCTGTTGTTCCATAGTTTCAAATATTAGAGAGGGGGTACGACACGTCTGGCATTAAAACACCCCGAGGGGACTGACGGCTGTAGTACCCCGGGGCATAGGGGTCCAGGGGGTCCAACTTACGGACTATCCCAGCTGAAAAAAGACATTACCCGGGGATTGTTTCCAAGGAGGCCGAGTTGGGCGCAATTTTGGACTTTTTGGCTCGGCAGATTGGAAAGGTACACGGCGACGAGGTGGGAGACAGTACTGGGCGCGTCAACCTACGGAGGCTTCAAGGGCTGACCGTCGGGTTAGGTGGGTTGAAGTTGGGAGCCTGAACAGTTAGCGTTACGAGATGCGTTATGGAATGAGTATTCCCTTTGACGGGATTCCGCTTTTAGACCAGGTGACCATGTTCAAAGAGATGGAGGACCTTGGTTATAGTGATCTCTGGTCGGCGGAGTCAAATGGGACAGACGGGTTTACCCCTCTGGCCTTGGCCTCCCAGGTGGTTCCAACAATGCACCTTGGGACTGCCGTGATACCGGCCTTCACTAGAGGACCTGGGCTTATGGCCATGAGCGTGGCCACTCTTGCTGAACTTGCACCTGGGCGGTTTTCATTTGGGATTGGCAGCTCTTCTAACATCATTGTTGATAACTGGAACTCAGTTCCATTCGATGAGCCGTATCGCAAGGTAAGAGATATGGTTCGATTTCTCAAAGTGGCACTGACCGGGGAGAAGGTCGACCACGTCTTTGATACATTTTCAGTAAGAGGATTCAGGTTGGCACGACCCCTTCCAGTTCAGCCTCAGATCCTTGTTGGTGCGCTAAGGCCGGGAATGCTTCACTTAGCGGCCAAAGAGGCCGACGGGGCCGTGATCAACTGGCTCTCTGCTGAAGACGTGAAGCAGGTAGTGCGTGAGATCGGACCAGGCAAAGAAGTAGTCGCCCGAATTTTTGTTTGCCCGTCTAAAGACGCAGAACTCGTGCGCAAATTGGGTCGGCTGGCAATTGCGGCCTATCTAAACGTCCCCGTTTATGCCGCCTTCCATCGTTGGTTAGGTCGAACTCTAGAACTTGAGCCAATGTGGGAAGCTTGGGAGGCAGGCGATCGCAAGGGAGCTGCGAGATTGATCCCCGACTCGGTGGTCGATTCCTTGATTGTCCACGGGAGTCCAGACAAGTGCCGGGAGCACATTCTCAGGTACGTCGAGAACGGGGTAACCGTGCCAATTATCGGGCTTCTCCCATTTTCCATTGACACCAAAACGGCAATTTCCGAACTAGCCCCAAGGGGCTGAAATCCCGAGAAGACCAAAATCTGAACCTAACACAAGAGCAAAATTGATATAATAGCTGGTAGAGGGCTTTAATATTTCTTGGAACTATATTTTCAATTCTTATTAGAAAGGGCTAATATTAAAGTATCAATATGCCGATGGTGAATAAATAGGGGCACCTATGGTCACCAGAGGCTGCGAAGGACCGCAGAGGAGGTGTAGAGATATGTCGATAGCATCAGGGCAAGGAGGAGTAGGTGGATCTGTCGCCTACTATCTTTACCTAAACGGAATATTGGAGGGTGTTGTGAATCCTGTGGACGCGGGTAACTTTGAAGGGAACTGGGCGACGCCTGGCGTGTCTACTTACAGTAGTGCATCGTCTAGCGGGTCAACCGGATCTTCAGGAGTAAGTTCTAGTTCTCCGAGCGTTTCAACCGGAACCAACCCAACCGACTCAACGAGTGCTGCCGGGTCAAGTGGCACCGCTACCCAGGCTGCCCCAACCCCGGCTGTCGATGCGCGTAGCGCAAATCCCACCGGAGCAAGTGAGGGTGCCGGGCCGTCTTTTACTGGAGCCACCGGGAGCAAGACGGTTACGTTTTCAGGTTCAGGCGAGGTTGCACAGTCCCAGGGTGGATCGACTCCGGTTGCAGGAGGATATGGATCTGCCCAGCTTGGAGCCCGTAGCGGACCTGCATTGAACGCACAGAGTTTTTCAACCAAAGTCAATATGTCCCTTTAGGGCATATTGACTTTCGAAGTCTCACTAAGAGATAAAAAAAGGACCTATCATTTCGACAGGTCCTTTTTTATTTTAGCCACCAGGCAATAATAATTAGGCGGTAATTGACTGAAGCTTCTGCTGGAGGTCTTTTTGAGCGTCATTTGGAGCCGGAGCTGCCTGAAGGGCCATAAGCTTGGTCATATCCCCTTCAACCTTGATCTGGCCAGACATAAACGCCTGAATTGCGGCCTGTTGATTGCCCTCTATGAAGATTGACTTGGCGACGTCAAATGGTACGGTAACCTTGGTCGGAGCTGACTCGCTAAGACCCTTTTCGTAGTTGCCGCCACTTAGGTGGACTTCCTTCTCACCATCTGGACCCCCGGTAACCACGATATTTACGGTCAGGTCCTTCAGGCTTGCAGGAATAGCGTCATCACCGAGCTCGGCTCGGATCTTGTCCACTTCGGCGAACCACTCGTCGGAGAGGAAATTGAAAGCCATTAGCATTACTCCTTTGTCTGTTTGTTCTGCTGACGTTAGCCAGCCCCACCTCTGAAACCGTGGGCAACCTATATTCTTGACCAACCGGTCAATATTACGCAAGTATACGGGGAGGATTTTATTTAGACCTCCATTCTTCTCGGAGTACGGCCTAAAGCCTAAGGCGCTAATGTCTAGATAGTTATGATTTCTCTGCTGGTAGGCGACTTGGTGACCTCTCTGGTGACTTCTCTGACGGCTGAGGCCACCAGTTCCCTTGGGGTGTTTTTGACGGACGTGGGTGTTGAGTAGTTCCTGGGATCTAGAAGAATTTATGTCAGACTCCTCGTCACAGTGGCCAGAGTCGGGCGATGATCTCGATGACGCTGACTCTTCCCCGTCCATAATTCCTCCGGTGGCCGTGGTGGTAGTGACTTATGACTCAGGTCCCTGGCTCGATGAACTGTTAGCTAATATTGCCAGCCAAGACTACCCGGCAATTACGTCGGTAATCCTTGATGCCTCGCCAGTCCCAGTTGACCCCCAGAGAATTGCGCAGGTGCTACCGGGTGCCTTTGTCGCTCGCCTCGACCAAGACCAGGGATTTGCTGGCAATGTAAATGAGGCGCTGGGGATGATTGAGGGGGCGACCTATCTAATTCTGGCTCACGACGATGTACGACCTGCAACAAGTGCGGTCAGGCTTATGGTCGAAGAAGCTCTCAGGTCCAACGCGGGAATAGTGGCACCCAAGTACGTTCGCTGGGACGACCCGGAGCGGATAATTAGCGTCGGGCTCAATGTTGACAAGTTAGGTGCTAGGGCGGATCGGGTAGTCCCCGGGGAACTTGATCAGAGACAACACGACGCGGTGAGAGACGTATTTATTGCCCCGGGTGGGTTTGTTCTATTACGGATGGACCTGTTTGCAACTCTTGGCGGAATGGACCCTTCAATTGAGATGTTTGGAGAAGACCTAGACATCTGCTGGCGGGCCATGTTACTTGGAGCTCGGGTAATTGTGGCACCTCAGGCTCAGGTCGCCCATATAGAAATTACCCGTAGTTTGACTCAGGCTAATCCTAGAGTTACATCCAAAGAAGATATTTTATATCTTATAAGACGCAATGAGTTGTGGACAATTCTCAAGTGTTATAGTACTCCGCATCTTTTCCGGATACTTCCACAAGCGCTTATGACGTCCATTGGCGAAATCTTGGTTAGTCTTATCGCCGGAAAGTTCACCAGGGCTCGTTCGGTTATTCGGGCCTGGTCGTCAGTGTATCTAAGGAGACACGACCTAATAAAAAAGAGACGTGAAATTCAGAGTGGAAGAATTATTCCTGATAGAGAGATTAGAGATTTCCAGGTAGGCGGGTACGTGAGAGTTTCTTCCCTAATGCACCGAGTGGTCGCGTCATATCAGGGAGTACATCGGCTCTCGCTCCACGGGATCGAGGGAGAAGACCACGTCTTTGAACTGGAGCAAGGAGAGGAACCAGAGTTCCTCTCTGAGGCTGCCACGGGAAGTCACCATACGGGCGAGATCTCGGTTACTTTTGACCCGATACAACCGGAGATTAGCGACATAGATTACGGGAATTTATCTAATCCGGAAGGCGTGTATAAAAAGTCCACGACCTCACTGAACTTGTCGGGTGCTGATGCGAGCGACGACCAGCAAGAGTTTGATGTACCAGTTGGAACACGCGTCAAGCTTCTACCCGATTCGGAGCCTATAGTCAGGCTATTTGGGCTCTGGAAGCTATCGGCCCCGTCACTGACTGCTTTTTTGTGGGTTATCTTGATAGTTGTCCTCCTAGTTGGAGAGAGACACTGGATTAGCGCTGGCCTTCCAGTGATAGGACAACTTTCACGCTTTACTACGCCTTGGAATATGTTTGGACGCTATTTCTCTACGAACATTGGACTCCCCGGGTTTCATGCGCCGGTATCATTTGCGGTTCCGGCAATTGGGATTTCGAGCATCGTGACCTTTGCATCTGGAGTTGTCGTGGAGAAATTACTTGTCTTGGGGGCAATTGTATGTGGTGCCTGGGGAGTAACTCGATTTGCCAAGCACTTTCGTAGAAGCTTACTAGTAAATGTTGCAACAGTTATCTACGTTATTATCCCACTTCCGTACAACCTATTTTCCGAGGGTCGCCTATTAGACCTCTTGGTTTACTCGTCAGCACCTTGGCTGTATTACTGGGTGGCCTGTCAATGTGGGATCCCACCCTTTGTTAGGCCCAAGGGGAGATCAGAAGTTAGGTCATTGTTGGGGTTTGTCCTAGGAATGTCGGTAGGCCTAGCGCTGACTCCCGCCCTAGGATTTGTGGCAATTATAATTGCATTGAGCTTTCTTGGCAGTTTGATTTTTGAGACCGGAAAAAAGAGATCGTGGAACGTGATAGAGGGCGTGATAAAGACCTTCCTCGGGGTCATAGTTGCCAGTCTCGTCAACTTTCCGACGTTTCTAGCCAAGATAGAGTCAGGACATCTATTTACCGGGATACTGGGCCCGGGGAGTCCGAGCGGTAGCGCCTATGGCGCTAGTGATCTAGTCCGGTTTCATATTGGTCCTCTGGGTTCGGGATGGCTTGGATACCTGTTGATCTTGGGAATGGTGGTCCCACTGGCCTTTGGAAGGGCCTGGAGATTTAATTGGGCGATAAGATCTTGGACTCTTTTCCTAGTTGCCCTTTTACTGGCCTGGTTAGGTGCCCATGAATTTATGGGTTTTCCAAGTATTGACGTTGGATCCCTGTTGGTGCTTGCGGCCCTTGCCCTTGCCATTGGGAGCGGCATCGGTTCAAGTGCTTATGAGGTTGATCTAGTTGAGACCCGGTTTGGATGGCGGCAAGGGCTGTCCATTCTGGCCGGGGTCTCTATAGTACTTTCCATGTTTCCCGTACTGGCATTTATGAGCGGAGGGCAAATGGGGCTGGCAAGCGGTGGATGGGAAACAGTACTTGGTGGGACCAACCAGACAATTTCCCGCCCGGGAACTGGTAACACGTTGTGGATTGGGAATCCAAAATCTATTCCACTGGATACTGCGGTATATAGTTCAGGGGTCAGCTTTGGGGTTAGTCGATACGGGATTCCAACGGTAACTGACCAGTTTCAGTACATGAACGTATCGTTGCAGGATAAAATAGAGGTTAATCTTGGACAGCTGCGCCGGGGCCTTACTGCAGATTTTGGAACCCAGATGGCCAGGCTGGGAATAGAGTATATCGATGAACCACTCAATTTTGGCCCATCAGGCCAGACCGGGGTATCTCCCAGGTTTATGGCAGCCTCGTGGGTTTCTAGAGCATTAGACGGACAAACTGATCTTAAAAAAATACAGCTCGATCCAAGTCTTAATTCATATGAAACACCATGGAAAGGTAACTTAGGTAGTGGTAAGGCAAAATTGATACCTAACCTGTGGATTATTGAACAGGTAATTCAAATTGCGCTTTTTGCACTCCTGGCTACCGGGTTTTTGTTTATGGTAACTGTTCAACGCAGACAACGCGGTAAAATCACGACCAGTTCACCAACAACCTAGGAGCTAGCCATGGATGAAAATGCCAAGATGCGAAACCGAAGACTCATAGTTCTTGTGGTCACCATTGTCGTGATTGCTTTCTTGGTTATTCACGACTCGATTTCGAGCAACTCTAATAACTCTAAAAGTTCCGGTCAGCTACAATCATATCTGGTGTCGAGATACGAGCCCGAGGTTCCGTCGCCGCAATCGAACTCGTCACAGTGGTACTGTGTGGCGCCCCGCCAACTACAAGGCACGATACCCGGGGTAGTTGACCTGGCCAGTACTGTTGATAAGTCAATCTCCGGGAGTGCAAAGTGGGTGGATCAGACCGGTTCAGTTGTGGCTATTACGTCCATTGTGGTACCCGCTAAGACACAGATTTCCCTTGCGTCACCCCTGGCATCAGGCTCCTACGAGGCCGTCACGGTTACCTTACATGGGGGAGGGGTAGCAGCATGGGAGACCTCGGGGGGTCCCGGTGGCCAGTCTATTAGTCCCTGTTCCGATTTTACCTCTAAGTCCTGGTTGTTTGCAGGTGGCGACACCCTCGGGAGTGATCGTCTGGCCTACATGCTATACAACCCCGGAACAACCCAAGCCTTGGTCCAGCTCAACTTCTTTGACTCAACCGGATCATTGGACTCTAGTGGGTTTCAGGCAATTGTTGTTCCACCTTTTCGACTGACAACAATTGATGTAACGAATGCCATGTTAGATCTTTCTTCAGTTGGCACGGCTATTCAATGTCGCCTTGGCCAAGTTGTAGCATATCAACTAGAAATTCACCCTCCCACTCCGGCCACTGCGTCATCTGCTATTCCACTGGCCGGAACGGGGTCAATAGTGAGTACTCTAGGAGTACCGTCACTTCGAAAGACCTGGTACTTTCCCCAAGGAGTTACCTCCAGTTCGGACCCCGAATATCTTTATGTTTTCAATCCGTCATCGACCCTGGCCAAGGTTATGGTTAGTTTTTACTTCTCATCGGGGGCCGCATCGCCCCAACCAATAGATGTTCAGCCAGACTCGGTCTATGATTTGGCCTTGAATTCAGACTCCAGGGTGCCACATTCTATAAGTGAGTTTCTAACCTTTACCGTGGCCTTAGGGCCACCAGTTGTCGTGTATCAAAGTGTCGGGAGTCAGTCGCCGGGAACCAGCTCGACAAGTGGGGTATCCAAAGGGTCCGGCTCTAGTCCCTGGCAGGCTATCGTGCCCGGACTTCAGACTGAGAGGTCTAGTTGGATCTTTGGGGGAACTCCCGAAGGTCTCTATGATCGACTTCAAGGAAACACCCAGGTAAATACAACCGACGTCAACCAAGTAGCTTTTGGCGAGACCGTAGTAGTTGCCAACCCAACCAAGAGGGCGACAAAGGTCTCATTATACTTCCTCGGAAGAGGAGCACTTGTGCCAGTGGAAGGTACTTCACAAGTCGTAGTCGCCCCGGGTACTCACGTGTATCTTCAGTTGCCCCCGTTACCTCAGGATTTGGAGGGGGTCAATCAGCTGGCCACTTTAGTTACCGGGGGACCAAATGAAATCGAAGTGACTGATCCCGCTCTTGAGGTAAGAGCAACCGGACCTGTAGTCGCGACCTGCGAGATTACCCTCAACCCACTAGCTGGGTGGACCACCCAACAAGGCGTGGAACTTGGCTAGGACTCGGCTACGGAATTTACCCACAAGGCGAAAGGCCCCCTCCTTTAGGTGGGGAGGATTCAACAGGTTAGTCGACGTCAGACATAGACACGCTTGGCGTCTCTAGTTCGGAGTCCAGTGTTTTTGAAGAACTTGACTTGAGTGACAGAGAGGTCCCCTTATTGAGCGAAACCACCTTCCCGGTGGCCTCGTCTACAAGTCGGCCGACCTCGTCACCATCGATCGTCTCTTTTTCAAGTAGGGCATTGGCAACAGCATTCAACCCCTTTTGGAGAGAGGTCAAGATGTCAAATGCTCGCTCTTCTTGTTCTCTCAAAATTCGCTCAACCTCTTCGTCGATGATTCTCGAGGTGTCTTCAGAGTAATCCCTAGAGTGCATAAGGTCTTCTCCCAAGAACACCATACCTTGAGATCCCCAGGCCATCGGTCCGATCCGCTCACTCATTCCCCACTCTCGGACCATCTTATGGGCCAACTCAGTGGCCGATACCAGATCGTTGTTGGCCCCGGTGGAGTAGTTCTTGTAGATGAGCATCTCGGCTACCCGGCCACCCATACTAACTGCTAGGGAGTCTTCAATGTACTCTCGTGAGTATATGTGGCGCTCTTCGAGAGGAAGCTGCTGGGTTACCCCAAGGGCCATCCCTGAGGGAAGAATAGTTACCTTGTGAACCGGATCGGCATTATCCAGGGCGTATGCCAAGATTGCGTGTCCACCCTCGTGATAGGAGATCCGTTCTTTCTCCTGGTCAGTTAGTGCTAATGATTCTCTACGTTGGCCCATTAGAACTCGGTCTCGGGCCGCCTCGAAGTCTTCCATCTCAATAACGCTTGACGATCTGCGTACCGCATGAAGGGCCGCCTCATTTACCAGATTTGCAAGATCGGCTCCGCTCATTCCAGGGGTTCCTCGCGCAACAATAGACAGGTCAACGTCGTTGCTTATTCTCTTATCCCGACAGTGAACCTCTAGAATTGGAAGTCTCTCATCGAGGTCTGGAAGCGGGACAACCACTTGGCGATCAAACCTGCCTGGTCGAAGCAGGGCAGGATCTAATATGTCTGGACGATTAGTGGCGGCCATCATGACAATGCCCTCGGTGGCCTCAAACCCGTCCATCTCCGATAGCATCTGGTTCAAGGTTTGCTCTCGTTCATCGTGACCGCCTCCCAATCCAGCTCCTCTTTTTCGACCAATAGAGTCAATCTCGTCTACGAAAACAATTGCAGGAGCCTGTTTCCGGGCGGTCTGGAACATGTCACGAACTCTAGAGGCTCCAACCCCTACAAACATCTCCATAAAGTCTGAACCTGAAACTGACAAAAATGGAACTCCGGCCTCGCCTGCCACGGCTCTAGCAATCAGAGTCTTACCGGTCCCAGGGGGTCCGACTAACAAGATTCCCTTGGGGATCTTGGCTCCTATATCTGAAAACCTTCCAGGATTCTTTAGAAAGTCTACGACTTCGGAGATCTCGGCCTTGACCCCTGTATATCCAGCCACGTCGTCAAAGGTTGTCCGGGGTCGCTCGGTGGAATACAACCGTGCCCGCGAGCGTCCTATTGAACTAATCGCCGACATCTGGCCTTGGGCCGATTTGCGCATCCACAGGAAAATTCCCCCAAAGACAATGAAAAAGAAAATGTATGGCATTAGTGCTTGCAACCACGAGTTCGACGTGGTCACAAATGACAGGCCAACTCCCTTAGATGTAATGGACGTCACTTCCTGAGAGGTAACCGGATTGGGTCCTGACACGACATATGCCTGCCCGTCTTTTAGAGTACCTGTTATATTCCCGGTCGCGTTGTCTAAAACGGCATCTCCAACCCCGTGCTGGGAGACCTTGTCTTGAAACTGCGAATAGGACAGGTTTACCGCCGGGGTATGGGGCGCAAACTTGGAGTACACAAAGGCAGCCAAGAGAAAGACAAACAGTGAAATAAGTAGAATTCGGACCCAGTTTTGATTGGGACTGCCAGGCTGCAGGCGCGAGGCGGGGTCTCGGGACATTCTGGGGTCAGGTGGTTGCATGCTCATTATCTAACTATGCTAGGTCACTATTGTGGCTGGTTTGGAACGCGATCCTAAATGGGGACTCGGAGATTGCATGGGCGGCATCGCCGTCGCCTTCCTCGCCAGCCTTATATTACAAATATTGGTAATATCTATATGGAGTGGTTCGTCTTATTGGGCCAAGGGTGCAAAGCACGTAAGCCCCGAAGAGACCCTGGTGGTAGCCGTGGTTGGCGTTGTTGGAATCTGGATCGGGCTCGGCGGGGCAGCTGTGAGGAGTGCAAATAAAAAGTCGGCAGCCCCTGGGTGGGAGTTGGTTCCCGGTCGCGATATCTCACCCTTTGTGGGCGACGGCCACCTAGGAGTAGGTGGCACGAGAGGCACATGGGGCATAGCATCCAATCCTGGTCAGGCAACCAATGACTATGAAGGTGCCCCAGGTTCCCTAAAAGAGCGCCTTCGCATCAACTTTGGTCTGTCGGCGGTTCCCATCGATATCCCATTAGGGCTGGCCCTTGGAGTCGGCTGCCAGCTTATTTTGATCCCCATTTTGTACCTTCCCTTCGTGTTGACCGATAGGCACTTGAAAAGCGAGCTCTCCAAACCGGCACGGCAGCTGGTGGGGGGTTATCACGGCTGGGACCTGGCGATTATCGCTCTATTTGTAGTTGTGGGGGCGCCAATTGTGGAAGAGATATTCTTTAGGGGTCTACTGCTCAGGAGCATCTTTAGGGCCGTTCAATCTAGGTCTAGTTCCAACCTGTCCGCCGTGACGGCGGTATTGGTAAGTTCCCTGGTATTTGCCCTGGCCCACTACGAGGCGCTTCAGTTCCTCGGTCTGGCGGCAACCGGGGCCGTGTTTGGAATTGTGGCCTATAAGACCGGGCGAATTGGCCCCACCATCGTGGCCCACTTTGCTTTCAACGCAACCGCCGTCGTGGCACTGGCGATAAATCATTAGGAAAGATATGTCTAATCCCCGACTTGATCGAAGAAAACAAAAACTATTGGGATTGGTCAGTTTTGCCCTCTGGTTCGTGGCATGATTTTTGGTTGAATGTCCGGTATTCACGCAAATAAGCAAAAGGGGTCTCTCGGGCTAGTGTTGGCCAAGGTCTGGTCTAGGGTCCGCTCGTCTGGGACCTCCGGAATCGTCACGGCGCTATGTTTGCTGGCAATTGTTGGCCTGGTGTTCTCCCAACTCCATCCAAATCTAATCTTCTCAACGAACTTACCTGATGGGGGAGACATGGGGGCGCACGTTTACCTGCCGTACTTTATGCGGCACTACCTCCTTCCACAAGGTCGCATAACCGGGTGGAGCCCCGGGTGGTACTCAGGTTTTCCGATCTTTACGTTTTACTTTCCCCTTCCATCTCTATTGATTGCGTTACTGAGTTTTATTATCAACTACGCTGTCGCCTTTAAGTTAATCGTGGTAGTCGGTCTCTTGATGACCCCGATTTCTGCCTGGATAATGGCCAAGCTCGCCGGATGGGATCCACCGATTCCCGTGGCGGTGGCCGGTGCAACTCTTCCATTCCTGTTTGAAAGGTCCTTTACTATTGACGGGGGCAATATTGCGTCAACCATGGCCGGGGAGTACTCGTTTGCCTTGAGTCTCTCTATCGGGCTCATCCTGATCGGATTTATGGTCAAAGGCCTTGATACGGGAAGATACCGGGGGCTTTGTGCGTTACTGTTTGCCGCGGTGGCAATGTGTCACGTTCTGCCGGCCTTTTTTGTGGGGGCAGTCGGGTTAGTTCTCTTGTTGACCCAGATCGGGGTGCGAAGGATCTGGTGGGCAATCTCGGCGGGGTTAGTCGGGCTTTGTGTAGCAAGTGTCTGGTTACTGCCGTTTTACGCCGAGCTGAATTACTCCACAAACATGGGTTGGCAGAAGGTGACCAACTATGCAACGAGTCTGTTCCCGTCGGCGTCAACGGTTGAGAGTATTCCATTTGCCTATCTATTTGGTCTTGCCGTTTTAGGAATGGCGATCTCGACGGCTCGGTGGGTTGTTGAGATCAGACGCAACGGGTGGGGGGCCGGAGGACCTCACAGGTTGGGAGTTGCATTAGGGGTAGTAACCGCCGGGTCTGCGGGGGTCTTTATCTTGGCCCCGACTTCCGCGGTATACAACGCAAGGGCCCTTCCGTTTTGGTTCCTGGGCATCTATCTGCTTTGTGGAGTGGCCCTGGGCGAGTGTGCGTCATTAGTGGCCAAGTTGTGGCGCAGGTCAACCATTGGGAAGCGGGCCGCCTGGTGGTGGCTTGGCGCAGACCTGTCGGCGGCTGGGGACGGACGAGTCCAACAATCAAGCGACCTGATATCCAATGGGCATGAGATCGGTGGCCAACTTGAACCGACGTTTACTGTTGGAGATGCCAAGTTAGAGGCCCCAGCCAATAGTGAGTTGGATCTGAGTCTAGGCACGACACAAAAAATTGCACTCGATGAGCCAATTGCCTTTTATGAGGCCCACACGTCAGTTGTCAACGTTGTCGAGGGGGAGTCGAAGACCGACGATCTCGGTGATAGCTCTGCTAATCCCATTACCGAGGAGACGGCCCCGGTATTTGCACCCCAACGTGAACAGTCCAGCTCAACTTCCCTCCAGGATGACCCAAGAGAGCCTTCCGGAGACTCTGGCGAGCTGATCTCGGTGAGTAATCGGTCAATTCTGGCCCGGTACCCGAGCAAGCCGTGGCGCCCAGGGGCAATTGTTGGAGCAATCGTTTTGACACTTGGCTTTTTGTACTATACCTCCTTGCCGTTAGGCTATTTCAGTTCCTTCCCCGGGGCCACGGCCAAGACGAACCAGAGTTTCGTACCTGGTTGGGTCAAGTGGAACTTTACTGGCTACCAAGGTCAACCGGCTTGGCCGGAGTATCACGCAATAATGACCATGATGGGTAAGGTAGGCAGACAGTACGGATGTGGGCGAACAATGTGGGAGTACGACCCTTCCGAGAATCGGTTCGGGACCCCAATGGCCTTGATGCTTCTCCCTTACTGGACTCAAGGTTGTATAGATTCAATGGAAGGACTTCTCTTTGAGTCGTCGGCTACAACTCCGTATCATTTTATCAACCAGGCCGAGTTGTCCGATTCACCGTCTGAGGCCATGCGAAACATTCCATATGCCGGGATGAACGTCACCGAGGGAATCGAGCATCTCCAGATGCTTGGGGTGAAATACTTCCTGGCATTTTCAAAGGACGTCGAGCAAGAAGCCCTGGCTAACCCCAATCTCCAACTCGTCGCCCAAACAAAATCTTACTCTGGCTCCTACAACGGCACGGCTTACAGCGATACCTGGGACGTCTTTCTAATAGCTAACTCTCAAGAGGTAACCCCTATGGTTAACCAACCGGTCATAATGAGCAACGTTGGACCCTCTGAGACCAGTTGGCTTGGGGCGTCAATGGCGTGGTATATCAACCCGTCGGCCTGGAACTGGGAGTTAGTCGATAGTGGTCCAGCCTCGTGGACAAAGAGCCGGGTCCAGACGATTGACGTGAGTCCGACTGCCGCCCAGATCCCACCCCCGCAGATAACTCAGGCCTTGTACCCGACAAAACCCTTACCAAGTGTGGTCGTGTCAGATATTCATCAGACCTCAAATACAATATCGTTTTCCGTAAACAGGACTGGGGTTCCAGTATTGGTTCATACGTCGTACTTTCCCAACTGGGACGCACATGGGGCCACCGGGCCCTATAGAGCAGTACCGAATCTCATGGTCGTCATCCCAACCTCTAAACATGTTGAACTGACCTATGGCTACAGTACCTCGGACATCTTGGGATGGCTCTTGACCTTGCTCGGGCTCGCTCTGGTTGTGGTGTTCTGGAGGCGTCCAGAACTCGCGGTGCCAAGCCCGGCAAAGAAAGCAGGTCAGGGTACCTTGAGTAGGTTACTTTTCGATTACTCGCCAACTGACCCCAGTGCTGGTCTGGAAATAGGTGGTTCTGGTGCCAACATTGGGCACGACTCAGCCAATCAGGGAGTTCTGGACAAGATCTTCAAGGCCTACGATGTTCGGGGTACCGTTCCCGACCAACTGGACTATGAAATCTGCAAGGCCATAGGAGTTGGTTTTTCCATATTCTTGCGTCTAAACGGACATCTTGGAAGAGACAACCGGGTCATTGTTGCTCGCGACATGCGTGAGTCGGGTATAGAGCTTTCCGGGGCCTTTATATCCGGGGTACGTTCTCAAGGGGTAGACGTCGTTGACATGGGACTGGCCTCGACTGATATGGGATACTTTGGAGCCGGTCATCTTAACGCTCCGTGTGCGATATTTACGGCATCCCACAATCCAGCCACTTATAACGGGATCAAGTTCTGCCTTTCAGGGGCAAGCCCAATAGGAGTTGATACCGGGCTGGAAGAGATAAAGAGAATTTCCCAGGGGATTTTAGGTCCCGACGAAAATAGAGGTAAATCTAAGAAGTCCCCAGGACAAGACGGGGTAGGAGATCTCCCCTTGGGAACCCAGCATAAGGCCCTGCAGGGGTCACTTATAACCGTGGACGTCTTGGAAGATTACTGCAACCATGTCCGTTCATTTGTTGACCTCTCCTGTCTCAAATCAATCAAGGTAATAGCAGACACGGCAAACGGGATGGGAGGGCTTGTAGTACCTGCTGTCTTTAGGGAGATCGAGGCCGATCTCGAGGTACTTTATCCAGATCTAGACGGAAACTTTCCAAACCACCCGGCAGACCCGATCCAGCCTGAAAACCTGGTCGACCTAATAGACATGGTCCGAAGCCGTCGGGCTGACGTAGGACTGGCCTTTGACGGGGACGCGGACCGGGTGTTTCTGGTTGACGAGACCGGGGAGCCACTGTCTGGGTCGACAACAACCGCCATGGTGGCAAAGAGCATGTTGGAAAAAAATCCTGGATCTATAGTGTTGCACAATCTGATCTGCTCAAAGGCAGTAGCCGAGATCATCTCTGAAAATGGTGGGACGCCAATGAGGACAAAGGTTGGACACTCCTACATTAAGGCCATAATGGCCGACACGGGGGCGGTGTTTGGGGGAGAGCACTCAGGTCACTACTACTACCGAGATAACTTCCGGGCCGACTCTGGGATTATTACGGCCCTGATAATTCTTGAAATGATGGGAAAGACCGGAAAGTCACTCTCGGAGCTGAGAGTTCCTTTTGAACGCTACAAGGCATCGGGGGAGATCAATACCGAGGTACAAGACCCCCAAGCATCGATCCGAGTTGTCCGAGAACACTTTTCTGAAGAGTACCCCCAGGCAAAGTTCGATGAACTCGACGGGCTGACGGTAGATCTAGGGTCGTGGTGGTTCAATTTGAGGCCGTCAAATACCGAGCCCCTTCTAAGGCTCAACGTGGAGGCTCCAGATCAAGGCTCACTGGAGGAGCACGTGGCCTACATTGTTGACCTAATAGACCCGGGTAGGACTAAGCGAGGTAATATACTACAACGTAAGAAAACCCACTAACTACGGAGTCCAACTTGACACTAGACGCCCGCCTTCTCGATATACTGGCCTGCCCGATCGATAAAGGTCCCCTGTATTACTTCGAGGATGAGAACCTACTCTATAATCCACGCCTTCAAAAGGGTTACAAGATTCAAGACGGGATCCCAATCATGCTCATTGATAGTGCACTCGACATTGACAAGTCCGAACATGACCGGTTGCTTTCAAAGGCCAAGGAGGAGTCCATCGGTCTCAACTTTGAGCAACCGACCAGTTGACTCATAAGGTCATATGGCTAACTTGAACTTACATTTTCTAGAGGCCCGATGATGCGTTTGGCCCTTGACACACTGGACATGCTCGGAGTTACTCTAAGTTTGCCCGAACAGATTGAACTGGCCGCCCGTCAAGCTAAAGACGTGCAAGGACTTCCTGACCATGAGGATATTCAAAACGTGGTCGTGTTGGGGATGGGGGGAAGTGCTATGGCTGGCGACGTCATGGTGGCAGCAGCTGGACCGACCATGCCAGTTCCGGTGGTGGTATCTAAAGACTACGGGGCACCGGCTTTTGTAGATTCCACGTCGTTGGTGTTTGCGATCTCATTTTCCGGCAACACCGAGGAGACCATTGAGGCGGCCACTGAGGCATACGAGGACGGGGCCAAATTGGTCGTAATGGCCTCAGGTGGTGAGCTGGCAAAGTTGGCAGGTGAGTGGGGGGTTCCTTTTGTCTCGATTCCCGATAGTATTCCTCAGCCCAGGGCGGCAATTGGGGCTATTGCCATCCCACCTCTCGTAGTCCTGGAGAAGGTGGGCCTATTCCCCGGGTCATCTAGGTGGATAGAGCTGTGTATTGAGCAACTGAGCTCAAGGCGAGATGAGGTAACTCAAGACCGGTCACTAGTTAGTGAGATTGCTGGCAAGATCGGGCAGGGAGTACCGCTTATTTATGGGGCAGACTCCCTTGGACAGGTGGCCGCACTGAGATGGAAGAATCAGATCAACGAGAACGCCAAACTGATCTCGTGGACGGCGACATATCCAGAACTCTGTCACAACGAACTGGCTGGCTGGGGTCAGCTCGGAGACGTTACCCGCCAACTGATTACACTTGTCAACCTTCGTAATCCAGAAGAGCACCCCCAGATAGCCAGGCGAGTAGATCTTGTCACGGCAATCTTGGACGAAGTCGTCTCGGGATCAGTCGAAGTGTTTGCTCAAGGCGAGGGCGAGCTAGCCCAACTGTTTGATCTAATCTTTATTGGTGATCTGGTCTCACTCGAACTAGCTCAAACCCACGGGGTAGACCCGGGTCCGATCCCGGTACTGGTCGACCTGAAAAAGGAACTTGCCAAGCCAATCTAGTTGAATGAGCGGCTCCCCAAAAACAGGGTCACCTCCATGTGGGTACTTAGCGATTTAGTTGGCTGCTATGACCAATTCAGTACGCAGGTAAGATTGAAAGAAGACAAGCACTAACTTTTGCAGATTAGTAAGAGTGTAAGAATCAGTACGCAGGCATGAAGACAAATGATGCCAAGCAACTAAACGAACTTCAGTCAGACAACTTTTAAACTCAAAACTATCGTTGCTGATTTGACCATGGATAGAGCAAAGCCAAGGGAGATATCCAGGGGAAATTCTTACCCACAGAGCATGAGCAAACAGTAGTGGTTGAAATGCTCAACAATTGAGAAGTACCTAAGACTACTCGAGTACGATCAAGAGACCTACAACAAGTGGCGGCCCCATAGTTCCCTTCGGTATCTAAGCCCTGAGGAGTTCTGGAGCCTAGCTACGGCTGACCAGAGAAAGATCCTAATCAAATTCTCAAAGGAACGTAGCTAGACGCCTACGGAATTCTTAAAAATTTCTGCCAATCAAGACCTGGCGATGGTATCATGAAGGACGATATACCAACATAGAGGGTGGACCGACAAATTGAATCGCGTCAACGCCGTGCCTTGGTTTTGTGCTTTATGAAGGAGTACAGATAAGTGCCACTTCCTAAAAAAATATCGCTATTTCGAATTGCGAAGACAGTCGCTCTCTTTTGTAGTTGTTTTACGGTTGCAACTACCTTATTCGCCGTGCCCACTTTGTCTGCTCAAGCACAAAGTGTAGTCCCTAGCTTTGACGTGATAACAACCCCACCACAATTAATTCCAGGACTCGGTAGCTACAGCGTATCGTGCCCGACTTGGGATTTTTGCATGGCAGTTGGAAATACAAGTGAGCCTTACATATCACCCGATGCTATGCAATGGAACGGAATCTACTGGGAAAATGTCTCCATTACCGGCAGTCTAATCCTTGTTGGAGCATTGACTGGTATCTCATGTCCAACTGAAAATTGGTGTATGGCAGTTGGTTATTTTGGTATGCTAGAAACTCCAGCTTCATTTATCTGGCAGCCAAATACTGGTTGGATGCGGAGTGCAACAGGCTCGCTCGGCTCTTCGCAGAGTACATCAGGAGCGTTGAATGCGATATCATGCACTTCGGAAATATTTTGTATTGCGGTGGGTTTACAAACTTCTCTTATCGAAGAATGGAACGGAAGTACATGGATATCAATTCCAGGAGTTCAACAGGGGACCCCATACTTTCTCGGGACGGTATCATGTACATCGAAAACGTTTTGTATGGCAGCGGGAAACGGAATGTCCAAAATCGAATTATGGAACGGGACATCGTGGCAAGCCATAAGCCAGCCGAGTCTGCCTTATCAATTTGACGTAAGTGATCTCACGTGTTTGAGTCCTAATTACTGTATGGGCATAACTAGTGCGCGTAATCAAGTGACACCCGAAATTGTATGGGATGGCTTTTCCTGGTCGGAAATTCCCAGCCCACTTGGAAGTGGGAATTCGTTCTTTTCCAGCGTATCGTGTGCAACCGAAGAGTTTTGTGTATTTGTTGGAGGTGACGAGATATCCATTTATAACGGATCAAGTTTTACCAATACTTCAAATACCAATGGAATTTTTCTATCCGATGTGAGTTGTTCCTCTACTAGTGCTTGTATTGCAGTGGGCACTGGGTCTGGTTCGCAAAACAATGTTGTTGCAGAATCGTGGTTTTCTGGCATGAGCGGTTCTGTTGTCGGTTTACTGGGATCTGGTTATGGGGGATATACACAGGTGTCGTCCGGTGGGGGAGTATTTACTTTTGGAACTTCAAACTACTTTGGATCTATGTATGGATCTAGACTAACTAGCCCTATAGTTGGGATTTCAGGAACATATGGTGAAAAGGGATATTGGATGGTTGGCGCCGATGGGAGCATTTACCCATTCGGGGATGCTAGCAACTATGGTTCCATGAATGGAGTACCTATTGGGTCACCAGTAGTGGGCATTGCCTCTACTCCCGACTCTAAGGGATATTGGATGGTTGCCTCAGATGGGAGTATCTACACATTTGGTGACGCAGGATTCTTTGGTTCATTGAATGGAGTACCGCTTGGGTCACCAGTAGTGGGCATGGCTCCAACTCCAGATGGAAAAGGCTATTGGATGGTCGGCTCAGATGGTGGGGTATTT
>DAIDHF010000029.1 GCA_027452005.1 Acidimicrobiales bacterium | reverse complement strand
GTAGACCATGAACTCTACCGACCTAATTGACCGCGAGCACCTACGCGAGGACATCCCGGAATTCTCACCCGGGGATACCCTGAAAGTACACGTCCAAATCATTGAGGGAAACCGTGAGCGTATCCAGGTTTTCCAGGGGGTCGTGATCCGCAGGCAGGGATCAGGGGTCCGAGAGACCTTTACTGTTAGAAAGCTCAGCTTCGGGGTCGGGGTTGAGAGAACCTTCCCTGTGCACTCGCCGGTGATCTCCAAGATTGAGGTTGCCACTCGTGGTGACGTGCGTCGGGCCAAGCTTTACTATCTCAGAGACCGTATTGGTAAAGCTGCCAAGGTCAAGGAGAAGCGAGTAGTTACGACCAAGTCGTAAAGTCCTGATTGCACTCCAGTGATGTCTCTGGCGGCAGAAGCCAACAGTCCCCTCGGGGTGTTTTGATGGGCACTCAAAAGCTCGTTACAAGGTTAGGGTTCTCAGCCCTTTGAGGAAACTAAATTGACTAAGATGGGCCAGCTGATTGGTGTAATTGGTGAGAACCTGGTTGCAGACCACTATGTTGGTCTCGGATATGACGTGCTCGAAAGAAACTGGCGAACCCCCAGTGGCGAGATTGACCTAGTCTTGTCTAGCCAGAGCGCGTACGTGTTCTGTGAGGTAAAGACCAGAACCTCTCTTGAGTTCGGACATCCGGCCGAGTCTGTTAGCCGGGCAAAGCGCAACCGGATAAGAAGACTTGCAATGGGCTGGCTGGAGGAAAACTCGGACCGTTTCTCAAGTCGCGAGGTTCGATTTGATGTGGCCACCGTGTTGCCCGATCCCAATAGATTGGGTGAATGGGTCGTTGACATTATCCTCGGGGCATTTTGAAGTGGCCGACGGGAATTGGGATACCTGGATAAGGCTGTGGCTAAAGATACTCCCCTAAAGCCTTGGCGCCTCGACACACTTGTAGTTTCCTCAGGGCGCCCCGACCGAGTGCCGGGTGGTCCGATAAATACCCCGATAGAGTTGTCGTCCATCTTTCATCATGGTGGCGAGATTGCGTACGCTCGGGACTCTAACGCTACTCAAGAGTCCTTAGAAGATATTCTCGGCGACCTAGAGGGTGGGACTGCCAGGGTCTTTTCCTCTGGCATGGGGGCTATATCTGCAGTAATCGACTCCCTGGCTCAAAACTCAAAGATTGTGGTTCCAAGGGATTCCTATAGCGGTACTCGTCACCTTTTGACCGAACTGGCCAGCCAAGGACGCATTAGGTGGGTCGGGGTAGATATTACCGACCAAGAAAACGTTTTGGAGAACTGCAAAGATGGCGACCTGTTATGGATTGAGTCTCCAACCAATCCGTTGTTGAACATTGCCAACATTGCCGAGCTATGTTCAATTGCCCACAAACTAGGAGCCATGGCGGTAGTTGATAACACCTTTGCAACCCCCCTGGTTCAACGCCCTCTTTCTCTCGGGGCTGATCTGGTAGTTCACAGTGCCACCAAGTACATATCGGGACACTCCGATGTTTTGGGGGGAGCTGTAATAACCCGAGACCAAGAGTGGGTCAGGAAAGTTACTACCCGTCGAAGTGTAGGGGGTGCCGTACTCGGAGCCTTCGAGGCCTTCTTGTTGACCCGTGGGATTAGGACCTTGGCACTGAGAATTGAAAAGAGTCAGTCCAACGCTCTTCTCCTAGCCCGGCGACTTGAGGGACATGACAAGGTTACCAGGGTAAGGTATCCTGGCCTGGTCTCTCATCCCGGTCACGAACTCGCCAAGGCACAGATGACCGGTTTCGGGTCGATCGTGTCATTTGAACTCTGCGGAGGAGAGTCAGACGCAGCAAGAGATGGCGCTGAGCGCCTGTGTTCAGCGGTCAAGCTCTGTACGGACGCCACCAGTCTGGGGGGAGTTGAGACTTTACTTGAAAGGCGCAAGAGGTGGGACTATGAGGATTTTACGCCCCAAGGACTTATTCGGGTATCTCTGGGCATTGAGAACATTGAGGATATCTGGACTGATATAGAGTCAGGGCTCGACCAAATATAGGTGTTGGAGCCTAGTACTTTACCTGAAATATTCACCGATTCTAAGAGTTACTCATTGAAGGCCTGAACGAGGCCACCTCCAACGACGACCAAGTACCCTGAAGCGGCTGCCGGACTAGTAAAGCTTACGACCGAACCAAGTGGATACTGGTTGACAACCTGGGCGGTTAGTGGGTTTAGTCCAAAGAGGGTGCCGGTGGTTATGTCGACATACCACACGTTGCCCCCACTTATAATGGGTGGTCCGGCTTTGCCGGGCTGCGACTTCCAGGCTACCTGAAAGGTAGTCTTTGAAATTTTCAGGGCGACCAGGGAACTGTTGCATGAGACGTACACGTAACCCCCAGAGTAGATGGCCCCTCCAATGGCTCCCTTGGAACATACCTCCCCTTCAAAGAGCTGACCTCCAACCCCTCCAAGACTTGACGCATTCAAGATGTACCCAATACCTTGCTTTCCCGCAATAAATATGTATCCCCCCGGAAGATAGACGGGATTGGTGGATCCTAGATCTAGGTCGTCCTGATTCAGTGCCTCAGAGTTTGACGGGGTGAAAGTTCCCATCGGACCTAGGAGCTGTGAGAGTTCAGTTACCGTGTTACCACCGTCAATAGTTGTGGTCGAACTACCATTGCCTGAGGCCACTACAAGGTCTCCACCTCCAATCACGACGGCCCCAGCGGGGTTCCAAATCCCGGCCTGAGATGAAGCCGGGGTCTCAAAGGTAAGTGTGGGAGCCTTGAAGTTGACTGGTACCGCTTGCAGAAAGCCGTGATAGTCTCCGCAGTCTCCGTATAGGCCTCCGTAAGGGATGTAGACGTATCCGTTTGCAAAGGTCAAAGCACCTCGTTGCTGTTCGACAAAGGGGTTGGCTCCAGTGGGGTCAATGTTTTGGCTCCCCAAAACGGCTCCGTTGGACAGAGACAGGGTAAAGAGTTCGTGGTATGGGGGTCCAAGAGGAACCTGGGTGGAGCTAGTTGTCTGGGGAGCCGAAGACGTTGGAGTACTAGACGTTGAACTTGTTGATGAACCCCCAGAAGTCGTGGTGGTTGGTTGGATAAAGGCCACTACCCAGAGCTTTCCCTCCTGGGGGTCGGCTACCGGGGTCCCGGTTATCCCCGAGGGGTCGATGTTCCCGCACGGAAGACTTGAACCGGCTACGGGGTTTCCCAGGTTGACCGTCCAGGTTACCTTGCCAGTTGACAGGTCAAGTGAGGTGACGTTGTTCCCCTCGTCTGCCAAGATAACCTGACCGTTGACTATTAGGGGTTGTGCGTAGACTTTGGACGCAATCGGATTTGTCCAAGCTGGCGAGGTATCTACCGCCTGGGGAGATGAGATATCGACGCCAGAGCGTCCAATAGTCCCGTAGTAGGTAGGCCAGTCAGAATTAAACTGGCCCAAGGTGGTCGATGTTGACCCCGAGCTTATCTCAAGATGTGAGTTGGTCGTAGTAGTAGAAGGGGTGTTTGGCTTTGAACAACCGGTCGCGACTAAAACCAGGCCAAGCAGTCCTACCAGGTAAGATTTCAAGGTATCACGCTGAGTTGCCCCGATTACTCCATTGAACATTAGCTAGCCGTAGGTAGCGTCTTTGTCGACATCGGAAATCTTTATTCTGGTTCTAGTCGGTGCCTAGTTCAACCAGGACGTCTGATGCACTTTTTTGACGATCGTCCACTTGGGGCCTTCCAAGCAATGAGCGGGTCTTTTCAAGGTTTAGCTGAGGCGGAAGATGAGGCTGTGCTTGGAGATCGTCCCTATCTTGGGCGTGAAAGATCTGGTCTTCAATAGACTTGATTAACTCTCGAAGTTCCCGGGGAGGAGGAAAGTACTCGTCTTCGTCAGTATTTCGTACTACCTCTATCCCGTGTTTGGGACTTAGAACTTTTAGAACCTCTTCAACGAGCTCTTCTGGAGCTGAGGCACCGGCGGTTACTGCCACGGTGCCCACTATGTCCTCGGGAAGTTCCTGAGAGCTATTTACTCTAATCACTCGTTTAGTCCCGGCTCCATTAGCTACCTTGCCAAGGGCTACTGTATTAGATGAGTTGGCCGAACCGATCACCACAACCGTGTCGGCCAAGTGGGCAATTGCTTTGAGAGCCCCTTGCCGGTTGGTGGTTGCAAAACACAGGTCACCTCGGGTAGGCATCCACAGTTCACCGAAGGTACTCTTTACCTTGTCGACTACTCCAGACCACTCGTCATGGCTAAGGGTCGTCTGGGCCAGCAGGGCCAAAGGGCCGTCAAGCTGTCCGAGGCTGTCAACGTCTTCTTCGTACTCTACGAGGCGGACAGCCTGTGGTGCTACCGCCATGGTCCCAATTGCTTCTTCATGTCCGTTGTGTCCAACGTAGATAACCGTGTACCCCTTTTGGGCCCGTACCTTGAGCTCATGATGTACCTTGGTAACCAACGGGCACACCGCGTTTACTACAGCTCCGCCCCGCTTTCGGGCCATCTCGACAACTTCAGGAGCAGATCCGTGGGCGCTAAGCATTATTGGAGACCCGAGTGGAACTTGGTCGATATCATCGACGAAGATAACCCCGTGGTCTTTAAACCGGTCTACAACGATCTGGTTGTGGACGATCTCGTGGTAGCAGTAAACGGGGGGGTCAAACATGTTGACCATCCAGGCAAGCGCCTTGATAGCCATCTCAACACCGGCACAAAACCCCCGTGGCTCGGCCAGGTAAACCTTGTCTACGTCCACCAGGCTAAGTCTAATGGAATTCTCGGATTTAGCCAGGTAGACCCGAGAGATACTAAACTACCAGTCGGGCCGCCATCGGCTTTCTCTACCCGCTGAAAAGTTGCTACCCTTGCGCCTAGATTCCCGTAAATCAACATCCCATCGCCCTTCCAAGGCCCGGTTACCAACGGTAGCGGTTGTTGGACGGCCGAACGTTGGAAAGTCCACCCTGGTCAACCGCCTGTCTGGGTCGTCAATTGCTGTAACTGATTCAGTAGCAGGCGTTACACGAGATCGAAAAGAAGTGGTGACCTCATGGCGAGGGAAGGACTTTTGCCTGGTTGATACCGGGGGATGGATGGAGTCGGCCAGGGACTCCTTGGAGGGTAAGGTCTCCTTCCAAAGTGAGTTAGCCGCAGTTGGGGCGGAACTGGTCCTATTCGTCGTCGACGGAGTAGTTGGAGTAACCGACGAAGACTCGGCGGTAATAGGTAAGGTTCGCAAGACGAGTCGCAAGGTGATCTTGGTTGTCAACAAGATTGACTCCGATCGCCAGGAACCCTTCGGCTGGGAGGCCACCAGGTTAGGCATTGCCGAAATTCAGATGGTGTCGGCACTTCACGGACGTTCCACTGGGGACCTACTCGACGCGATAGTTGACCACCTTGAACCCCGGGAACTTGATGATAGGCCAGCCAAGGGAGATCAAGAGGATATAAAAGGTGTTGACGGTGAGACTATTTTGGCCCGAGTAGCCATAGCCGGACGGCCCAACGTGGGAAAATCAACCCTTTTCAATAAGATTATTGGAGAGGACCGGGCGGTCGTTCACGATGAACCTGGGACTACCCGTGACGCGATCGACACCGTTGTTGAGTGCGAACTTGGGACCTTGGTCTTTGTCGATACGGCCGGGCTTAGGAGGAGAGCTAAAGAGGCCATTGGGGCAGAGTACTACTCACTTGTCCGGGCCTTTGACGCAATAGACTCCAGTGATGTCGTGCTTATGGTCATAGATGCCACGAGTGGGGTTACCCATCAAGACCAACGCCTGGTTGAGCGAATCGACCTGGCCGGAAGTCCAATTGTATTGGTACTAAACAAATGGGAGGCGCTTTCAAAAGAAAAGCGTGTCGAACTGCTCGAAGATGTACGTGACCGCCTCGCATTTATCTCCTATGCACCAATTCTCAAGGTGAGTGCCTTGTCCGGACTTGGTGTTCATAAGGTCTTGCCAGCCATAGGTCACTCGATTGAGGCATACAAAACTCGGATATCAACGGCCCAGGTCAACAAGGTGGTCAAGGATGCCGTTGCCCATCACCGCCCACCCGCCGGTATTTCGATCAAGTACGCGACTCAAGGCGCTATAGACCCACCAACGTTTATCATCTTTGCAAACAAGCCCTTGCCGAGAACCTACATTCGATACCTAGAGAACTTTATTAGAGAAAAACTAAGCTTCGGGCCTACCCCCTTGAGGATTAGAGTTCGACGTTAGGGCCATAGATGAGTCTTGCAAGATCTTTTGACCTAGCCCTGGCATGTTTTAGTGCCCTACTTGGCATTATTCAAGTTCGCTTATCGGCCAGACTTGCCAAGGCTCAGGGGAAAATTCTTAGGTCGCTTGAATTGGAAAACTCTTGGGCCTTTAGCAAGCTCTTTCGGACCAATCCCGCCTACACCCAAGTCATGGCAGCCAAGTTTGCCTTTTTGCGTGCCGCTTATCTTTGTGGCGTGACCGGATCTGTGTGTGTGGGATGCATCGTGTATTTACTTGTAGGCGGACAGAGTGCCCAGTGGCTCCTTGGACTTCCTATAGTAGTTATTTTACTCGGGCTCTTTCATTTAGGGCTGGGTACCAAGGAGTCCTCTGTCCTTGAACAGCGAGGACATGTAGAGCAACGAGCCCAAGAGGTGATCGACCAACATGAGCTAGCTCCTCAGCGTTGGGCAAGCCGGCTTGCACCTGACTCGGTTGTCGACCTAGACGGTTTTGAGGTGTCAACATTTTATCAGCCCGGTGCCGGGGCCATGGCGGGAGACTTTTTTGACATCTACAAGATTTCCTCTCACCGTCTGGGAGTTGCAATCGGGGATGTTACTGGCCACGGGTTAGATCCAGCCATAACGGCTTTTCAGGTCAAGAACCTCCTGAGGGTGTACATGAAGCAGTTTAGGGATCCAGCGCAGGTACTATTTGAGCTGAATCGGGCGATATTCTCCCAAGTTCAAACCCCTGATCGGATTGAAGAGATGGTATCGATGTGTCTAGTCGTGTTTGATCAAAGTGCCGGGACACTGCGCTTTGCTTCAGCCGGGCACCCTCCCGCATGGTTGTATCACGCCGGAATTGTCCGCCCACTTAGGTCAACCGGGCCAATCTTGGCCTTGGACCCAAGGGCTGACTACTTTTCCAGGGAGATTCCCATGGAAGTGGGAGACCTACTCTTGTTATATACAGACGGTCTAGTGGAGGTAAGGTCCGGGAATGAGATGTTTGGTGAAGATCGTGTTTCGTCAATCTTAGCTAAAGACCCCCGACAGAACGTGAGTGCTTTGTGTTCTACCTTAGTTGAAAGTGCCCGCGGATTTTCCAAGGAACCTTTCTTAGATGATGTAGCAATAGTTGCCGTCAAGTGCACGAAGTAAGCCTGAACTCTCCTGAACTTAGCTTGGAGATATTAGGGGTCAGGGAGATCTAGGAGGTGCCCTGGTGTGAGACATGTGCGATTTTTCGAGAGCCCGAGGCACTAGAAGAGGGCAAGTGTCCTGGCTGCCAGGCCGACCTGGCTATAAAGGCCAAGACTCCCTGGCACTTCAAGGTTCTATTGGTCGGGACGGTAATCTATCTGCTCTATAGGCTTGGCCAAGGTATCGACTGGTTGGTTCGTCATGTTCATTTTTGATCTCAAAGCAGTGCACCTGGATTTCAACTAAGAACTAAAAACAAACTAGGCTGGAGGGGCTTGGTGAAAGTGCCAGCAATACGGGCTGTGGCGCAGCTTGGTTAGCGCGCTTGACTGGGGGTCAAGAGGTCCCGGGTTCAAATCCCGGCAGCCCGACTGTAGGATCTTTGAAATAATCTAGTGAGACAGATATTTCGGTTCGGAGTGATCCCAGTCTTCGAGGAGGGCTCGGATAGCAGTAACTAAGACCAACGGTTCATCGAGCATGGCGTGGTGGCCAGCCATGGGCAACTCGATAACCGGCGCCACCCGCCCCATCTCCTCGTACATTGAACGACCGATGTCCTTTGTGACAAGTCCGAACTCCGAGCGCAATAGGGCAACACGGCACCTAACCTTTGACAGGTAGGGGAGTGCGGCACTTCTTAGACCAACTCCAAATTGCTCAAATATCCTTCGGTCAAACTTCCACTGCCAACCACCGTCCACTTGCTTGAGAGACCTGCGAGCTACATGGTCCATTACGTAGTCTAGATAGTTGTCCTGACCCGGGACGGTTCGAAAGTGCTTGACTGCTTCTTCGATCGTTGGATAGGTGCGCGGCTTCCCAAAGGCCTCTTTGAGTTGGAAGGAGCCTATCTCGGGATCTGGTACGTTTACGGGCGAATCACAGATAATGAGACCTGAGATGTATTCACTGTGAGTTGCTGCTGTGACAATTGAAACAAACCCACCCATGGAATGGCCCACGACAACTGGCTTTCCTCTTATCTGACCGTGTGAAGCCACTCCAATGACCTCACGGGTCCACTCATCTAGTGAATACCTGTCTCGGTATTGGCTATCTCCATGCCCAGACAGATCTAGGGCAATCACTCGGAAGTCTGACGCGAACAGTCCAGCAATATGGGTCCACCAGTGTGCATGGGCTCCACCACCGTGGACCAGAACGAGGCCTTTGTTATTTACTGGCCCCCAGGCAAGATAGTGAATTGATGCTCCGTCTACCTCAACCTGGTGGTCTTCAAAGTCAATAGACAGGGCGCTCTTGAACCAGTTTGGGGCGTCGATGAGTGGTGTGAAAAGTGACTGTGACAAAGATGTGTTATCTGACTAATGAAAGGGCAATGCCAGCCTGACCGAGGTGGTATGAGACTATGACGATAAGCCGTGCCCTTGGAAGTGGTGCCACAAACTTATTATAGGCCAAAATTCCATCTGAGAGGGCGAATAGCAATGACCCAGAAATGGCAAATGGGTTTGTAGTTCCAATGGCCCTTATGACCATTATTGCTATTACAAGTTCATAGACAACGACTGGTATAAACAAGTTTTTGTGATTGGCCTTGACCGATCTAGCTACCTTGGTCCCGATACTTGCCAGACCGATCACGGTAGCTGTTAGGCCAACTATTAGAGGTCCACCACGGGCACCCATCAGCACAAATGCAACCACGTAGGCGAGGTGGCCGACCAAAAAGCTGGCCAGTCCTTGAAGAAACTTCTCCTTGGGTCCGAGTAAAAGTATATCCCCAAGTAGACCAAAAGCTAGTCCGAGTACGACAAGCACCTGGACGGTTGGCCTAGGTCCATAGATCAAGGCCGCCCCAACCGTCAAAGTGGCAAGCGTTGCCGGTTTGGCAATCCTCTCAAGCCCCAGCCTTTCAGAGAAAACGGCCCACCAGTCGACAATAGCCATTAGGCCAGCCACGGAAAATAGGATGTAGCTTTGAGTATTCAATGGATTGGAAGGCCCAAGGACCTAACCGGGACTAGGCGAGATTGCCGCCACTATCATCGTCAGTCTCATGTTTATCTGAGACCTGGATTCCACTTGAGGCCTCAAGTTGGGAAACCTGAGAAACCAGGGCTTCAATTTGTGCGGTATCTAGCGCCTGTTTTCCAGTTTGATCTTGGTACACTGCAAATCCGATCTGGCGAAGAAGACCGTCGATCCTTTTCTTGTTGGCCAACGTATCGAGTTTGGCCTGACCTGCAACCGTAGCCTGAGTGGCCTTCTCTAGGGCTTGCGTAGCCTGATCTTTCATCTTGTCCAGTAGTCCCATTTTGCCTCCTATGTGTGTGGTGTTCGAACTTTACCAGATTTTATTACAACGTGCTTTCCAGTATGTGGAATCATTATCATCGGGTATACTCCCAAGATGAAAGCGCCTCCGACGCCCATTAGGTCCTCCGTGGTAGAAACCCAGATTGGGTCCATCATAATTTCCTGGAGCACTCGTGGAGTGATTGCCTTAGAGCTTCCCAATGAGAACTGCGATGTCCAAAAATCCCTGGTGGCCAACAAGCTTGGGCACGTTACCTGGGAGGAATGTGAGATCTCTCGGGAGTGTGGGTCTCAGTTGGTTAGCTACTTTGAAGGTAAGTCCTTTAGTTTTGACGAGATTCCCCTAGATTTTGATCACAGAAGCGACTTTGAGAAAGCCATTTACCATGCCCTGAGAAAGACCGAGTGCGGGGATACAATTTCCTACGGCCAACTAGCCAAGTTGGCCGGTCACCCTAACGCCGCCCGGGCAGTTGGTCGGGCCATGGCGACCAATTTAGTCCCAGTTCTAATTCCTTGCCATCGGGTTATACTAGCCGGGGGTAAGTTGGGCAAATACTCCGGAGCGGGAGGAGAGGCGTTCAAACAACAGCTCTTGACACTTGAAAAAAGTTATGCCGGTGACTAAAACCATTGCACCGGGTTATGACTCAATAGATGTCTTGCTTCCAGGCTCCATGGGTAAAGCAGCAAAAGTGCTCGCCAAGACCGATGCCAAGATGGCCAAGCTTATTACCCAAGTTGGACACCTTGAGGTTCCACTGCGCGGTCACTCGAACGTGTTCGGGGCACTCTGTGAGGCCATTGTTCACCAACAGCTAAATGGTAAGGCGGCTCAATCTATTCAGGGTCGATTGTGTGGACTTTACGGGTCTGGAAAGCGCCTTCCAAAGCCTGAAGAAATATTGGAGACCACTGAGGAAGAACTGCGATCGGTAGGGCTTTCTAGGTCAAAGATTATGTCTCTAGTTGACCTATCGACAAAGGTAGTCCAAGGGGAGATTCCAACTCTGGCCCAGGCCAAGAAGATGGTCAATCAGCAGGTTATTGACTCTCTAGTTGCCGTGAGGGGAATTGGCAAGTGGAGTGCCGAGATGTTCTTGATTTTTACTCTCGCCCGAGCTGACGTGTGGCCGGTTGATGATTTTGGTGTTCGAAAGGGATTTCAGATTCTCTACGACCTAGATGATATTCCGAGGCCAGCCGATCTAATGAGCATCCCGATGAAGTGGTCTCCATATCGAACCGTGGCTTCACTCTACCTGTGGCAGCTGGCAAACAATCCAGAAGTACTCAAGAAAAGGTCAAAAGTTAGCTAGGTTATGCTAAAAGTATCGCACCGTACGGGGCCAATTTGAGACGCCCGTCCAGAAGTAGGTTGCCCGGGTCAGAAGACAAGATCACCTTATCCGGGGCGGTAACATCAAAGTAGGAGTCTGTGTCTCCAAAGTTTAGAAATACCTGGCAAGAGTCCTCTCCGTGCGTCCTGGCGTAACCAATTACCTGCTCAGGTAGGCCCGAGATCATAACAAGATCGCCTAGGGTTAGGGAGGGTCGCAAAGCTCGCTGTGCCAGTACGGCCTTATACCAGCAAAACAGCGAGTACTCATATGAACGTTGGACCTCAACGTTGCATGAAAGGTAGTTTTCATTTACCGGCAACCACGGGGTTGTTTTAGGTGGACAAAATCCCGCGTTCACGCTCGAGTCCCACTGCATGGGCGTGCGAACCTCATCCCGGTTGATCCTTTCGGGAAGTCTCTTTGAAACAAACTCTGGCATCCACCAAAAGTACTCTTTAGCTATTGGGTCCTTGGCCTTTCGAAGAGGGATATAGGTGTTAGGCATTCCGAGTTCTTGGCCCTGGTAGATGACGGGTACACCTCGCAACGTCAACATCAAAAGGGCTAGCAATTTTGCCTTGAAAATGTTCTCTCCAACTCTGGAAAAACTACGCGCCCGGTCATGATTTTCAAGCACATAAGTCGGAAGATAGGGCTCAGGAAAGTTCTTCTCATAAGAGGCAATTAGCTTTGAGAAAAACTTTGCCTTGAATCTAAATGCCAAAAATCCAAACAAGAACGTAAAATGTAGCCCGGCCCCGTTGGCCACGTATCTTTTCAGGGTTTCAGGTGGTCCGAAGACTTCGCCAATTAGAACCCTTTCTGGCTCATAACGCATAAGAACTGAACGGAGATCTCTTGCGAGCTCAAAGTTGTCGTCAGTGTTTTCGGTGTAGTCTCGCCGCCAAAGTCTCATGAGTTCTGAAGGTTCCATATATGGATGAAATGGATTGCTTCGTAACATCGGATCCTTCATGATGGCTCCAAACATGTCCAGACGAAAACCATCGACCCCAAGATCTAACCAGAACCTTACAGCGTTGAACATGGCCTCGCGTACATGTTCATTACGCCAGTTCAGATCGGGCTGACAGGGCAAGAATGTTCCGAGATACCACTGCTTTCGAGTCTTGGAGTAGTGCCAGGCAGACTTGACCTCCAGGCCAGAACGCCAGTTGTTAGGGGGAATTCGCCCCGCTGGCCCACGTCCATCGGCCCAGATATACCAGTCTGCATGTTCAGATGATTTGCCAGTGAGCGAGTCTTGAAACCAGGGGTGTTGGCTTGAGGTGTGGTTCAAAACCAAGTCAAAGAGAACCTTCAGACCTCTTTGATGAGCAGCGTCAATTAGTGCTTTGGCCGAGTCCAAGTTTCCATACTCGGGTGCCACGCTCGTAAAGTCGGAGATGTCATACCCAAAGTCCACCTGGGGACTTGCAAAGAAGGGGGATACCCATAAGGTATTTACACCGAGTTCAATCAAGTGATCGAGTTTCTGCGTAATTCCATCTAGGTCGCCAATACCGTCACCGTTTGAGTCGTAAAAGGATCTCGGATAGACCTGGTAGATAACGCAGCTCTTCCACCAATCGCTTGAGTGATCGTTCATGGTATCAAGGTCTTGTGTGTCGTATTAGTCATGTTGAGTTATGTCCTCTATTAGATGATGGCGCAACTTGGGGCGGATTGATGGATTCAACAGTAGTCCTCCTGACGGGTTGCTCCTTGCGAAGGGCGTGGAATGGAAAAGTCAGGTAAAGCGTAGCCATGCTTGTCGTAGGCCTCGGATATGGCTTTACGGACCGCCTCTGAGCTACCTTTGGGGACCAGGGCAATGGCTGATCCGCCAAAGCCCCCTCCGGTCATTCTGGCTCCTAGGCAACCCCGAGTGATTGCGACCTCGACGGCCATGTCAAGTTCGGGGACACTTACCTCGAAGTCATCTCTTAGGGACTCGTGGCCTTGGGTAAGGAGAGCTCCAAGTTGGACGAAGTCTTGGTTCTCAATACACTCTACTGCCAGTTCTACCCGGCGGTTTTCAGTTACTACGTGTCGGCACCGTCGTTTGAGAACCGGGCTCGAAATCAGTTCCAATGCCGACTCTAGATTGTCTAGAGAAACCTCTCGAAGAGAAGTTACAGAGAGATTCTCACAGATCTCTAAACACTCTTGAGACCTCTGTGCATACTGAGAGGTCGACAGGCGGTGACGTACGTTGCTGTCTATCAAAAGTAGCTCCAGGTCACACGAGGTTGGGTTGAAGGGGATATATCGATAGCTATTGTCGAGGGTGTCAAGATAGACCAGATTATCTAATTTTCCAGTAAGTGACGCCAGGGGATCAAGTATTCCCGAGGGCACACCGGCAAATGTATTCTCAACCTGCCTTACCATCTGAGCTATATCAAGTCGAGACAGTCCGAGCGAGTAAAGTTCACAAAGTCCTAGTCCCAGTGAGCAGGCCAAGGCGGCCGATGACGACAGTCCTGACCCGATTGGAATCTGACTATAGACAACAATGTCGCAGCCGGTCTTCATTCCATGGTGGGTCAGTAGGTAGGCTATCCCATAGGGGTATGCCAGCCAGGTTGACATAGTCTTTGGCTCCAACGCGTCTAAATGGATCTCGTGTGGTGACTCAATGGTGACCGGTATCGTGGTCTCTTTCAGGCTGCAAATCCTCATGAGTTGATCGTTCCGAGGTGTCATGAGGGCAAAACAGGACTCAGATATTGCAAATGGAAGCACGAGTCCACAGTTGTAATCGGTGTGTTCTCCAATAAGATTCACCCTTCCTGGAGCCCGCCAGATTCCGGACGGTCTAACACCGTAGGTATTTTCAAAGCTCTGGATGGCAACCCCAATAGACGTGGCGTGCGTGGGCACCGACTAGCTAAGCTCTCTAAGTTTTCGTGCGGCATCTTCGGGAACAATGTCTGAGATGAACACGTCCATCGATGCCTCTGAGCCAGCTTGAAACTTTAGCTTGTTTTCGTCCCGTTTGATTGTGAACACTTCAAGATGCATTCCAAAGATGTCTACATGGTCGGCCTGGGTATATTGATACCAACCAGCAATGTAGGGGGCTGGTTGGGCAAAGAGTCGGTCGTAGCGTTTTAGGAGATCTAGATAGATCGGGGCTAAGTCGTCCCTTTGGTTGTCTGTTAGTCGAGAGAAGTTGCCCGCCCGAACCTTTGGATAAAGGTGAACTTCATAGGGCCACTTAGCAGAGAAGGGAACAAAGGCAATCCAGGACTCGTTTTCAGACACTAGTCGGTCCAGGCTTGATCTCTCATATTCAACAATCTCGTCAAATAGATTTCTCCCGGAAGTATCCTGGAATTTCAGCGCTGAGTCGATCATCTGCTGGACTCTAGGGGGCACGAAGGGATAGCCATAGATCTGTCCGTGAGGATGGGGCTCGGTAACCCCAATCTCTGGCCCCTTGTTTTCAAAGCAAAAGATCTGTTCGATTCTTCGGTCTTGGGCCAGCACCGTTGTCCGGTCCGTCCAGACGTCGACAATGAGTCTTATTCGATCTTGCGATAGTTGAGATACCGAGGAGTCATGTTGGGAGGTAAAGCAGATTACCTCGCACGTTCCGAGCCCCGGAGCTAGTCCATATGGTCCCAGGTCACCGGAGTTGACTAGCGAGTCTTGAGAGTTGAAATCAAAAGAGGGGAAGCGATTCTCAAAGACCACTACCTCGTAGTTTGAGGCCGGGACCTCACTTGGGTTGTTAGGGGTAGTCGGGCACAGTGGGCACTGTTCTTGGGTAGGCATGTGGGTTCGATTTTGCCGATGGCCAGCAATTGCAACCCAGCGTCTAGACAACGGGTCAAAGCGCAGTTGTGAGGAGTTGGTAGCCGGTTCAAGGCCCCGGGAATCTAATCTAGCCCGATCGTCACCTGGAGTTTGATCAAAGTAAATGAGGCGGCGTCCGTCTGAAAGGGTGATCTCAGTCTTGAACACCCCGGTACTCCTTGGGAAGATAGGACCCAATCGGGCACGGTAGAGAGATTGTCATGGCCTCCAATCTAGTTCGCAGAGGTGCTCTATTTCATTTTTGCCCGCCCAAGGTTGGTCTATGCTGTCTAGATGTACAGCCTCCAAGAGATATCCGACAAGCTAGAGATCTCAGAGCTTCTCACCCGGTACTGTAATGCTATTGACTCGGGCAACTGGGAAGAACTAGACAGTGTGTTTTGTAAGGATGCTTATATTGACTACTCAGCGATGGGGGCCATTGCCGGGAGCCTTTCTGAGATTAAGGAGTTTTTGGCTAAACACCTGCCAGGACTGACTAGTTATCAGCACATGGTCAGCAACATCACGATTGATATAACGGGGGATAGTGCCAATGTCAGGTCAATCTGTCACAACCCCTTTGTAGTTGGAACCGGATCTGACGAGTCGTCGGTGGTTCTGTGTGGGCTGTGGTATCGAGATGTCTTGGTCAGAACTCAAGTGGGTTGGAGAATTCAAGAGAGGGTCGAGGAGAGATGCTATATCTCGAGACCTGTCAAGGTAATGTCATAGCCATGAACTCCCGAGAAAGTGAATCGTTGAACTTTGGACCAGGTGGCCTCCTTGAGGGAAGGCGGGCTCTCATAAGTGGAATCGGACCTGGCATGGGTCGCGATATTGCTATTGCATTTGCGCGTCAAGGGGCACTTTTGGCCATAGGAGGTCGAACGGCGACAAAGCTCAATTCCCTGGCTGGCGAGATCGGTGAATTTGCCCAACGTCCCGTGGAGGTTGTCGTGGACATCTCAAGGCCACAGTCGTGTATTCAGGGGATCGAGAAAGTTGAACGAGAGTTAGGTGGCCTTGACATAGTGGTCAACAACGCTTTTGATCCGGGGAATTTTGCCCTTATTGAAGACGGCGACTTAGAGGAGGTTCGCCGAACATTTGACGTTAACTTTTTTGGAACCCTAAATATGACACGAGCTTGTATTCCCCTGCTCAAGGCGAGTAGTTGTGCAAGGGTGGTCATGATAAATACGATGTCTACCACGAGGATTGAACCCCGATTCGGGGCCTACAGTGCTTCCAAGGCCGCCTTGGCAAGTGTAACTAAGACCCTGGCACGAGAACTCGGGGGATACGGGATCCGAGTCAATGGTGTCCATCCGGGGTTTATCTGGGGAGAGGCTAACGAGATGTACTTTGAGCACCTAGCTAAAAAGAGCGGGATTTCCGCCCAAGAGCAATACCTCAAGGTCGCGAGCGAAAACTGCCTGGGTTATATTCCTCACTCCCGAGAGATCGTCGGGGCGGTTCTGTTCTTTGCTAGCGATCTCTCAGTGGCAGTTACAGGTCAGGCACTCGGGGTCAATGCCGGACAGGTATTTCAGGCCCCTTAGGCAAGAAAGACTCAGCAATGCAAGATAAAGATCAGATTTTGATCACCGCTAACGCCGAACCAGTGTCATTGGGTTCGATGCTCTTTACAATTGTTGAGCCCCATCGGGGCCACGAGGTGGAATATAACCGGTGGTATGAGCGCGACCACCTCTACTCGGGCTGTATGATAGGCCCCTACAACTTTGCGGCCAGGAGATTTGTGGCTACCTGGGACCTCAAGGGTCTAAGGAACCAAAATGCGGCCAAGATCTGCGGGAAGTCAACTACGGGAAGCTACCTTGCAATGTACTGGATCCTAAAGGACTACGGCCATATCTGGGGCAAGTGGGCCGGCAAACAGGTCATGGCTTTGCATCAGGCCGGTCGTATGTTTGAGCACCGAGAACATGTCCACACACAGCTATATGACTACCTATTTGAGGTTGGCGACCCAACCGTAGCCGTCCCAGCAGAACTCGCCCTAGACCACCCCTTTTCAAGTGTCATGGTGGAGTTCTTCGACAAGAATCCGGCCGTTGACCAAGAAGACTATGAAGCGGGACTCTCTGAAATGGCTCGGACTCGCTTGGTCGAGTTAGGCAACACGGCCAATTCGTTGGTCTTTTCTCCTCAGGCCATGAAGGGCTCTGCCCCGGGTGTCCCAGCCGGAAGTTCTAACCTGGACCGGTACCTGGTGATTACATTTTCAAATGTCACACCCTATGAGATCTGCAACGATTCCAAATTGGGCAAAAGTAACGACATCATAGACACAGACTCGCCAGCCAGGCTGTTTTTTATTCCAACCATTCCGGGAACTGACTGCTATAGCGACCAACTCTGGTCGTAGGGCTCAGGTCAGCCCGAGTTCTAGCATCTCTTTTTCAACTAGCCGTTGGCGCTCAGCCAATTTGGCGTTAGCGTCCTTCATGGTCCAAGGGCCTTTCATGGTAAAGGTCAAGATCAAGAAGATCGCCTCGCCAGCCAGACAGACCCACCACCAGTTCTTCCACTGACCCGGAGCCTTCTTCTGCGCTGGTACGATGACCTGCTCTTTGACCAACAAGTTGGCGAGCTGGGGAGACTTGGCCCTAACTCCAGCAATGGCCGAGTGTGCAACCGACTTTCCCTCTTGTATCTGTGTTGCCAACGGCTTGAAGGCTAACAACCCTTGGAGTTGGGAAAGCCCTGCTGGGGTGGTCGGAAACTTTTTGGTCTCAAGGTAACCAGCAAGGGTCTTGAGCGGTGCTGAATACGGACCCCGGGCTTCCAGCTGAACCAAGAGGGACCTTGGAACCGCCTTCGATCCAGGATTTGCATATGGGCTGGCGGCCTGGAGAGTTTGCAAGGCCGTGGCAGCGTCCTGATTGTTGACCAACGGCGAGGTCGAGGAGATCATCTGGGGGATGACCAAAAATGAGATTGCAACGACAATCCTAAGTAACCAACCCCAGATAGCTAGTCCAGAGGCCGCCAGGGCGGGGTTCTTTGCTTCGACTGACTCGGTGTAGTGGGCCATCCAAGGCGAGTATGCCGTGGCCGAGGTGAACCCGAGCAGACCCATGATGAGGGCCAGCTGATAATAGCCCGTATGCGGGTGGTTCGCCTTGGTGATAAACACGAGTGTGAGCACGATGTATCCAAGCGCCCCGGCAACCATAAAGGGCTTACGAACCTTGACCTTGTCAGATACAAAACCCATCAAAACCAGCCCTACTGCGTCGAAGATAAAGTACCACGTGTTTATCCCGTTGGCGTCGGCGGTAGTCTTAGAGAACACAATCACCCAATACAGGGTCACTATAGTTACCATGGCGTAATACAAGAGCAAGAACAGTGAGACCGACAACGACGAGGTGATCAAGTCAATCTTGAGCATCGACCGAATTGGGTTGGCCAGTGCGGCCTCGACGTCGATCCCTTGCGCCTTGGCTTCAATGAGAGCCTTCTCCTTAGATGTGACCATTAGTTGGTCACGAAGTTGGGGAGACAACTCCCTTAGAGCCACAAATGCAACCAAGAACATCACGAGACAGGTAATTCCCGAGATCATGAACTGATCCTGCCAGGGCTTTAGGTGTGGGAGGGTGTGGGTAGCCACCTGGCTAACTGTCAAGCTGCCCAAGACCGGCCCGAGTGTCCAAAATCCCATGGCCGTAGCCCGGCCAAGCTGGGGGGAAAAGTCTCGAATAAGCGCCGGGGTTACAACCAGAATGATTCCCTCGATAAAACCGACAGCAATATAAGCCGCATCGAACGTGGCCCTCGAGTGGGCATTAGGGATCACGAAAGCCTGGAGAAGTCCCACAAGCAGTAGGCCGTACACGGTCAGGTTGGCTCGGCCGATCTTGTCTGACAATCCCCCAATAAATGCCGTAAAGGCTCCGACAGCGTTGGCTACTACGATCAAGGTCATAAAGTACAAAAAAGACATGTGATAGTAGGGAAGTAGTAGTGGCAGGACCCCACCTGGGACAAAGTAGATAAAGTACAACACGATCGTGGCTATGGTGACCAGGGCTAACAGCCAGATCCGGTTCGCCGTACTTGGATACCCAACGATTTGCCGGGATCCCAAGGCCCGTGAGAGTTTTCTCTCTGACTCATTAGATTGGCTTGCGAGATTATTGGTCAACGGATCCTCCTGGATAAACTTCCGGTAAAAACATCGTATCGAGTTTCCGGGTTGAACTGTGAGATTCTACAATGATTTCAGCATACCGAAAGTAACTTTACGTTGAACCATCCACAGACAGCCCCAGAACTTTCTAGCAAGCTCGTGATAGTTTTTGCGGTTGCTGCCGGAGTGTCGGTCGCCAACTTGTACTATATCCAACCCCTTCTACACTCTGTGGCCAGGGACTTTGGAGTTTCTAGCACTACGGCTGGTTTAACCGTAACTGTTACTCAGGCGGGCTACGTCTTGGGTCTTGTCTTTGTCGTCCCCCTGGGAGATATGGTTAGGCGCAAACCCCTTGTACTGGTCATGGTTGGGGCCTGTTTTGCTTCTCTAGTCCTCTCGGGGAGCTCTAGTACTATGCCAGTTTTGATGGCCGCCTTAGTTGTTGTCGGGCTGTCGTCGGTGGTAGTCCAGATCCTTATACCCTTTGCGGCTACCTTGGCCCCTGAGGCCGAACGAGGCACCGTTGTGGGTCGTATAATGAGCGGACTGCTTATCGGGATACTTCTTGCTCGAACCGTCTCGGGGTTTGTAGCCCAATTTTCCTCTTGGAGGACGATATACATAGTAGCAAGCGCCTTGATGGTTATCTTGGCCGGGTTTCTGGCCAAAAATCTTCCCAATCTTGTTGCAAGTGATCCTCAGCCATATGGTCGCCTACTTAGTTCTACCCTTCAAATTGCCACCGGCGACCCGGTTATTAGACGTAGGTCATTGTTTGGGGCCGCCTCGTTCTGTATGTTTTCGGCACTTTGGACAACGCTTGCATTTTTACTGAGTGGACCACCGTTTCACTACTCAAGCCTAACAATCGGGCTATTTGGTCTTGCCGGGGCGGGTGGAGCCTTGATGGCCTCGGTTGCCGGTCGGCTCGTGGATAGGTCCCTTGAGAAACCCTTGACGGTTGCAATGCTCGTAGCTTCAATCATCGGGTTCGTATTTTTACTGGTCGGCTCAGAACACCTTTGGAGTGTGTTGGTAGGAATTGTGGTTCTTGATGTTGGGACGCAAGGACTGCATGTAACCAATCAGGCTATTATCTATCAACGTCGACCCGAGGCCCGCTCACGGGTTACCACGATCTATATGGTCACCTTTTTTATCGGGGGTACAATTGGTTCAAGTGGTGCGTCGGTCATCTACGGGTACCTCGGCTGGAATGGTGTATGCGGGTTTGGAATCCTGGTTGGGGTGTTGGCCCTTCTATTGGCTGCTATACCATTTTTTCGGGCCGAACCAGGTCATCAAAGTCCCCTTCCGAGAGATACCCAAGCTCTAACGTAGCCTGCTTTAGAGTTGTATTTTCGTGTAGGGCCTTGTGGGCAATTTGGGCTGCCTTGTCGTATCCAATCCTAGGGCTGAGAGCCGTAACTAGCATCAAAGAACGCTCAAGCAGTTCATCTATCCGCTCTTGGTTGACCTCAATGCCTTCAACGCAGTACTTGGCAAACCCATGACAGGTGCCCTGGAGAAGGTCCACGCTATGGAGGAAGTTGAATATCATCACCGGCTTGAACACATTTAGTTCAAAGTTCCCCTGAGTTGCTGCCATGGAGATAGTCGTGTTGTTGCCCAGGACCTGTAGGCATACCATGGTCATTGACTCACACTGGGTCGGATTAATCTTCCCGGGCATAATTGACGAACCTGGCTCGTTTTCGGGCAAGATCAACTCGCCGATCCCGCTTCGAGGTCCAGATCCCAGCCACCTGATGTCGTTGGCAATCTTCATAAGGGCCCCAGCTAGACTAGCCAGGGCACCACTTGCAAATGCCAGTGCATCATGTGAGGCGAGAGCCGCAAACTTGTTCTGGGCAGACTCAAATCTGAGCCCGGTTGCCTGGCTGATGTAGCTAGCTGCCAGATCTCCAAATCCCTCGGGGGCATTTAGCCCCGTCCCCACGGCGGTGCCTCCAATTGCCAGTTGACCAAGACCTTCAATGGTAGAGCGAATTCGTTCGAGTGCGTCGTCAAGCTGGGAGACATAACCAGAAAACTCCTGGCCCAGTGTTACTGGCACGGCATCTTGGAGATGGGTACGACCAATCTTTACCACGTTAGAAAATTGATCTCGCTTTACCCTAAGCGCATCGCGCAAGGTCTCAACAGCTGGAATTAGGGTGACCTGGAGCTCTGTACTAGCCGCAACATACATGGCCGTGGGGAACGTGTCGTTAGAGGACTGGGACATGTTGACGTGATCGTTGGGATGCACTGGAGACTTAGAGCCAAGTTTTCCGCCCGCCATTTCATTAGCCCGGTTGGAGACTACCTCGTTCACGTTCATGTTGGACTGGGTTCCAGACCCGGTTTGCCAGACTCGGAGAGGGAAATGAGCTTCAAGGGTTCCTGAGATTACCTCGTCGCAGGCTTGAACGATGAGATCGGTTTTCTCCTTGTCTAGTACTCCGAGATCGCAGTTAGCCAGTGCGGCCGATCTTTTGAGCACACCAAATGCCTTGATAACCGGGGTAGGGATAAGGTCGCCGGAAAACCCAAAGTGGTGGAGAGATCTCTGTGTCTGTGCCCCCCAGTACTTGCTGGCAGGGACCTCTATGGATCCCATTGAATCTGACTCGACCCTAAAGCCTTCAGAACTGCCTATTTTTGGATTCTCAAAATTGGTATTATTACTCACGAGATCAAGTCTGTGAGCTAATGCGTGGTGATGGCAAATAGGGTTCAAAAAACTGTCCAGGCCTAGTCAACACTTGTGGCCAACTCTTGGTTAGGCTTCTAAGAAGTGAACCAACAAGTAATTGACTCAGACCGTGGCTCATTTGAACTCTCACGAGGGCCTTCTAAGGTGTTACCCGGGATTTTAGGGAGAAAACTTGAGCGGCTTTGGCAACCCCAACAACGCCCTCGCGTGAATTTTTTATATGTGAGCCTCGTAATATTTATTGCGATTGTGGTCTTGGTCGGACTTGAAACGTACTCTTTCCTTCAATCTAGTCAGTCCAACGTCCCGGGAGCATTTGGCATGTGGGAGCAGGCTCTAGGGCAATTGGTGTTTCCGGCATTGCCTCAGGAACCCGCACTTATTGTAACTCCAGATACCCCGGCTGGTGATTCACCCAACTCCTTTATAGTCCAACGTGGGAACACGTACTATATGTACGCAAGCCAGGGGAATGTTGCACAACCAAATATTCAGCTGCGAACTTCGACCAACTTGATCAACTGGTCAAATCCCATTGATGCACTTCCAACTCTACCTCCCTGGGCCAAGTGTTGTTTTACTTGGTCCCCGGATGTGCATTATATCCAGGGCCGATACGTTATGTGGTACTCGTCATTGGTCAAGAATCTAACTAATCCAAGTGCGGCCGATAACGGAATTGAGTGCATTGGTTGGGCAAGCTCTCCAAGCCCTCAAGGGCCTTTTAGCCCTGCAATGACTCCCTTTCCACAGATCTGCCAGACCTCACGCTTTGGATCCATTGACCCACACGTTTTTGTCGACCCATCAGGTGCCCTTTATCTAATCTGGAAGTCAGATGACAACGCCGATGTGAACTCAAACACACACTCGATAATATGGGTTCAGTCTCTGGCCCCTAATGGGACCACTTTGTTGGGCTCGCCTCACCAACTCATTACGGCTGACCGTCCCTGGGAGGGTCGTATTGTAGAAGACGGACAGCTAGTTTTTGCCCAGCACGCCTACTGGTTATTTTACTCGTCTAGCTGGTATAACCAACCAGATTATTCAATCTCACTTGCCAAGTGCCTAGGTCCACTGGGTCCATGTGACAAGTTGGGGGTCTGGCTGAACTCAAATGACCAGGGGACTGGGACTGGAGAGTCAGCAATATTTCAGTCTAGTTCGGACCAGTACTGGATTACGTACTCTCCATGGGCGGCCCGGGGGAGCAGTTATACTCCCCGGCCGGTCGCCATTGCACGACTGGGCTTTTTGCCGTCAGGTCCCTACCTGGGGGCACCCTAGAAAGGCAGATTTCCAGGTTTTCCTTGAGCAATTGGTGAATTGGGCCTATTGTATCTAATTGACGAAAGTGGCACCCCAAGAGGAAGGATCGTCGTGGAGAGCAAAATAATTGGAACCACTCTGCCAGTGGTTGAGATCAAACTAGAAGCCGGTGAGACTATTGTCTCAGAATCCGGTGAACTTTCCTGGATGAGTGCAGCAATTGGCTTGCAGACCTCCACCAGGGCAGGAGCGCCCTCGGGGACCTTTGGTCGCCTAAAGCGAATGGTGGGCGGAGGGGGGCTCTTTATGACCGAGTACACCGCCCAAGGAGGCCCGGGAATCATTGCCTTTGCTACCAAGATGCCCGGACAGATCTTTCCTGTGACCGTGGAACCGGGGCGTGGTTATATGGCTCATCGCCACGGGTTTTTGTGCGCCACACCGGGGATCGAGGTGTCGGTGGGGTTTCAACAGTCCCTTGGTGCGGGAATCTTTGGCGGTGAGGGATTTCTTCTGCAGAAAATTCAAGGGCAGGCCCAGGCTTGGATTGAACTCGACGGAGAGGTCGTCGAGTACGACCTGGCCCCAGGAGAACTTTTGCGGGTACACCCAGGACACGTTGGACTCTTCGAAGAATCAGTCAGCTTCAATATCACGACCGTTCCAGGGATCAAGAACAAGCTCTTTGGTGGGGATGGGTTCTTCTTGGCTGCTCTAACGGGACCTGGGAAAGTCTGGCTCCAGTCGCTTCCAATTCCAAACCTGGCTCACGCGCTTTTACCTTATCTTCCCCAAGCTCAATCCAGCTCTGGCGGCGGGGGAATCGGGGGAATGCTCGGCGGGATATTGAACCAGTAGCAACTTACTGGTTAGAGGGGCATTGAAATTTTGAAACTTCACCGATCAGCGACTCGGGGTAGCTACCAAGAGGTCGCCGAGGCAACGATTGTTGAATCACGTACTTCGAAATCAAAGATCGTAAGATCTATTGTCATACCCGCCTACAATGAGGCATCACGAATTCCGACTTCACTTCCTAAGCTACTTGAGGTCATTGATCTTGAACGTGACGAGATAATTGTGGTCGATGACGGGAGTACCGATGAAACCGGGTCTCTTGCTGGATCGATCTTGGTCGAAGTGCCAAACTTCACCCTTTTACGCCTTGCATCAAATCAAGGAAAGGGGGCGGCGGTTCGTAGTGGCGTTGGCCAGGCCCGCGGTAGCATAATTGCATTTGCCGATGCCGACATGGCCTCAAGTCCTAGCGGTCTAGACAGACTATTTGAACGCCTGGAATTTTGTGAAGTCGCTCTTGGATCAAGGTCACATCCAGACTCCACCATCAACTGTGCAGATCCAGGCAGAATACTTTTTGGACGCGTGTTCAACCGATTTGTAAGGTCGGTTTCAGGTCTTGAGATTTTAGACACCCAGTGTGGATTCAAGGCATTCCGAGGTCCAGCCGCCAAGTTGTTGTTTCATCTGTCGCGAATTCAGGGATATGCCTTTGATGTTGAGATACTTATGCTTGCGTCCAAGCTGACAATGAGGATCCAAGAGGTTCCTGTCGATTGGACAGATGTCAAGGGGAGCCACGTGAGGCCACTTATCCACTCTGCTCCAATGGCAGCTGACGTTATGAGATCGGTGGCCAACTGGCGAAGCTCAATGCCTGTTCAGGCACTCTCTATCCAGTCAAACTCTAACGGTTCTAGAATGGGTCCCGGAGAGGTTGTAACGGCTCTCCGGGCTAGCGTCAGGTACTCTGATCCAATAATTACTTGGCCGAGAGGAGCGTTGTGTTTACTCCCCGGGTTAGATGCCTCGATAGCTAAGGCGATTAAAGTAAGGCTCGAGGGTAGGTTGTCTGGTTGTAAAGTTACCCAGTCGTTGGTAAGCACCGATATGCTTGTTCACCCAGCAGCTTCACCAATCTTGAATGCTTTTCGCGCTATACCCGATCCGGTGACTGATGAGGTGTGTGTGGTATGTGACGACAGAACAGCCCGAGAACTTCTTCAGTCTCTCGGGGTGGCGTAATCCACGATACAAACTTCACGTGAGGGTCGTAATAGTATCGTGGAGAGATCTGGCTAATCCACAGTCTGGTGGCTCAGAGGTTGTCATCCACCGCCTGGCCCTAGAGCTACAACGGGCGGGGCATGAGGTAGCCCTGGTCTGTGGAGGACCTATAGGGCCAAGACCCTACCCGGTGGTTGAATCTGGTGGGGTATATTCTCAATATCTCAAGGCCCCCTTGATAGTGCTCAAACATTATAGGGATTGGGATGTTCTTTTGGACGTGGAGAATGGGATTCCATTTTTTTCACCAATCTGGTGGCGTGGGCCCCGGATCTGTTTGGTCCATCATGTTCACACAGATCAGTGGCAGACGAAGTTCGGGACCCTGGGAACACTACTAGGCAAGTTTCTTGAATCCGTACTTATGCCACGGATCTATAGTCGGACCCAGTTCGTAGCCATCTCTCAGTCGACAAAGTCAGCCCTTGCCAAAATAGGAATTTCTGAAGAGCAAATAGAGGTTATTCACAGCGGAGTCGACATTGTCGACAGCCAAGACAGTGAGATAGTTGGGGAGTGGGGGGCCATAAAGTCTAAAGACCCAATCTTTGTGGTGATGGGTCGACTGGTTCCACACAAGCGGACCCACTTGATTTTGGAAGCCTGGGATGAGGTATCAAAGTCAGTCAGGGGCGAACTATTGGTTGTTGGAGATGGTCCAGAACGTGAGAGTCTAGAGAAGTTGGCTGGTGATCGAGTCCGGTTTCTGGGTCGAGTTGATTTGTCTGAAAGAAACAAATTACTTGGTAAGTCATGGATGCTAGTTCATGGGGCCCACCATGAGGGATGGGGCCTCGTCATTATCGAGGCCGCCTACTTTCGAACGCCCACCTTGGCCTATAAGGCCGAGGGTGTATCAGAGGCAGTTATTGACGGGCAAACCGGAGTATTGGTCTCTAACCAGGAGGACTTAATAAGTACCTGGATCTACCTCGCAAACAACCCACAGGAACTAGGTCGGCTTGGAGCAAATGCCCAGGAACGCTCGCGGGAGTTCACCTGGAGGCGGTCGGGGCAGAAATTTGAGGACTTGCTAAGAAAAGTAAACGGAAATGAGTAAGAATGTCGGATCGACCTTTCGCTCGGTCCAACCGGAATAATTGACCAGAAATTAGCAAGAACTGTTATGAGTGTCCACAATAGACAACTAAGTGCGAAGCGAAATATAGGGCGCTCGGTCTCATTGCTCAAGGCCTTTCGATACGAGGGTTCCAACCCTGAGCAATTTGGAATAATTATGGCCCAAGATACAGTCAACAGGCTCTCGGAGTATTTGGATCTCTCAGACAAGATCGTGGTCGACGTTGGAGGAGGTTCTGGATACGTGGGAGAACTCTTGAGGCAAGTGGGGGCATCGGCGTACACGGTCGAGTATGACGAGAACGAGATGGTCCTTGGCGAGCATAGCTTTACGGGAGGAGTCCGCGGAGATGGCCGATATCTTCCAATAAGAGATAGTATTGTGGACGTAAGTTATTCATCGAACGTGTTAGAGCACGTTGAAGGGCCCGCTCTCATGCTCGAAGAGATGGCTAGAGTCCTGAGACCCGGCGGACTTCTCTATCTTGGTTTCACAAACTGGCTGTCTCCATGGGGAGGCCATGAAACATCTCCGTATCATTATCTAGGTGGGTCATGGTCGGCGCGGCGCTATGAGCGCAAATATGGGAGGGCACCCAAGAACTTGTTTGGGTTGAGTTTGTTCAAATTGCACATATCAGATGTTCTCAAATGGGCCAAGTCGGCCAAATCACTCGACATTCAAGCGGTTTTCCCAAGGTACTACCCTAAATGGACTAACTTTGTAGTGAAAATACCGTTGATCAGAGAGGTAATTACTTGGAATCTGGTCATTGTTCTCAAGAAAACATCTAATGTCTAGTCAGCTTCTAACCACCAAGGAAAAGCTTGGACCTATAAATACAAACCGAACCGGGAGTCTTTTTGGGGACAAAGATCGACGGTTGCTCATTGCTGTCTCTTTAGCCCTAGTAGTTATTGCATTTTTGCAAGAGCCGGGAAAGCAGGTTTTTGACACTAAGTTGGCCATGGTCACAAACCCTGCCAAGTTTATGCAAGAGGCCCTACACCTCTGGGATCCATTTGGAAGCTTCGGTGAGATACAGAACCAGGCTTACGGGTACCTATTTCCAATGGGTCCATTCTATGAGTTTTTCCGAGTTCTTCATATAACCCCTTGGGTAGTCCAGAGACTGTGGGCTTCAATGATCTTAGTAGTCGGCCTTTGGGGGGCGGTTAGACTTGGAGAGGTCCTAGACATCGGAAGTGACACAACGCGCCTAATTGGTGGGATTGCTTTTGGAGTTTCTCCGTTTGTGTCGACTTTGGGCTCGGTTACTTATGGGGTTCTTCCAAATACTTTCCTTCCACTCTGTCTAATTCCTCTTATAACGGCTTCGAGGGGAGACCAGTCTGTCATCCGGGGAGTAGCGCGTTCTTCTCTTGCGGTACTCGCAATGGGTGGGGTTAACGCATCGTCGGTGCTAATGGTCTTACCGGTCCCATTCTTGTGGATCATGACCAGAGAAAATGGCCCGAGAAAATGGAAGATGATGCGCTGGTGGTTTGTCGGAACCCTCATGGCGACGCTGTGGTGGATTATTCCACTTCTCTTCCAGGGGAAATTTGGGTTCAATTTCTTGCCCTATACCGAGACGGCTTCAATTACCAACGCGACTACGTCGGCAACCGAGGTCTTACGGGGTGCTGGCTACTGGTTGGCCTACCTGGACGTAAATCAACCTTGGTTAGTTGGAGGGTGGTTGGTCTCAACGAACGCAATTGTAATTCTAGCGACAATTGTGGTTTCTGGCGTAGCCCTGTTTGGGCTAGTCAGAAAGGACATGAAGGAACGTGTATTCCTAGTTTCCACGTTGATTATTGGAGTACTGGTTTTGTGTGTTGGATACGCTGGTCCACTACACGGGTTTGTGAACGGGTTTATTGATTCGCTCCTCAACGGCGTGTTGGCTCCATTGCGCAACATCTCAAAGATCGAACCGATGGTCTCGTTGGTGATGGCAATTGCCCTAATGCACGCACTAACTGTTATTAAACCATCTAGATACGGGGGCGAGTACGGACGAGCAATCGCCCTTGGCAGGGTTGTGATCTGTGTGATTGTTGGAACGGGGCCTCTTTTATTAGGAAACTTCTATCCGGCTGGGGGGTTCAGCTCAATTCCTCCATACTGGACCCAGGCAGCTAACTGGATCGGGGCGCACGCGGGACAGACCAATACCCTTTATCTGCCCGGGACGGCATTTGGTCAATACACGTGGGGAAATACCTTAGATGAGCCAATCTGGTCATTGGCCTCATCGCCGTGGGCGATTAGGAGCATTATACCTTTGGGATCAAAAGGTTCTACTTTGCTTTTAACCGAGATTGATCGTGTCCTACAAGACGGAGAGCCGGTTCCAGGTTTTGCTGACTACCTAGCCCGGGCTGGGATTAAATATATTGTGGTTCGAAACGATATAAATGATACTGCAACCGGGGCTCCCTCTCCGCTCACGATTGAAAATATTCTCAACGCAGAGGCGGGAATTAAGTACGTCACGAGCTTTGGTGGCTATCTTCCCCCTACTCCCAATCCAAAAAATGGCTTTAGTTTAGGATTGCGCTATTTACAAACTACCCTGCATAAGATAGACGTGTTTCAGGTACAAATACCGGTCACTATGGCCGCCATGTATACGACTAATTCGGGGGTAGTTCTATCGGGTGGACCGGGAAGATCCCTCTTGGAAGCAGCGGGATCGGGACTGATTAATAATGAAGCTACGGGTCTGGCTGGCGATCCCCTCGCTCCGGTCTTTCAGAGTCCAACCTGGGTTGATACCGATGGCAACAGAAACGTGGACGTAGACTTTGGCAAGGTCTCAAATCAGAACTCCTACGTACTAGAACCCGGAGAACTAAGTCCTAATACGGGTTTGCCACCGGCGAGAATGTCAGTGGTCCCAGGGATTGAACACATGACCGTGGGCAAGATTGTTGGGGTTTCAGGGATAACGGCCTCGTCATATGGGAGTCCAATTCAAAGACTTCCGGGATATCAACCGAGTTTTGCCCTAGCCAACTACCCTGGATACGAGTGGGCGGCTACTAATCCTAACCCTGGGTCGTGGATAAGGGTTCAGTTTGATTCACCCATCCCCCTGACGCGGGTAACAATAACTCCAGATGACACAGAGCCGTGGAGACCTCACATATCTCAGATTACAATTACCACTCAAGGAGGTAGTGTAACTCGAAATGTTCAAGACAAGACCGTAGCTCAAACTTTCTCGGTGCCGTCAAGTTTCACAAATTTCCTGAAAATAACCATTGTCGGACAGACTGCAGCGAAACAACAGCCCGGAGCAACCGGCCCGGCGATTGAACACATCTCTATCCCCGGGATTTCTGTATTGCCGACCATGCAGTTGCCCACCGACGAGCTAAAGGCTTTTTCTTCTCCGGGTTCAAATGCTGCCTCGTACTTGATCAACTCTCCAACTCCAGACCCGACAAACTTTCTGTCACCACCAGATGGTGACCCACACATTGCTAGAGTATTTAGCCTGCCCCAGACGGAGAATTTGTCAATCTCCGGTGAGGTAACACCCCTACCAAGCCAGGGACTAATAGACGTTCTTTCTGGAGGAGGCCAGATCAAGGTAACAGCAAGCTCAACCTTTTCATCTCTTCCGTGGTATAGGCCAGCAAACTTGATAGACCAAGACTCTACAACTGACTGGATTGCTGGACTAAATGATAAGAACCCAACGGTTACGATGTCTTGGCCCACACCGGAAACGATTTCAAAGATGGAGATTGATCCCGCATCGTTCTTGTTGGGAGTTCACCAAGTGTTGTTGACTACGACATCTGGTTCTCGGTTGATAGACGTACCTCTTTCTGGCGGTGAGGTGAGCTTTGCGCCACTAACCACAACACAGGTCAAAATAAGTTTTCCTGGAAATCAGGCTCGAAGTGCCCCGATTGGTTTTGCAAATCTGTTTTTCCCTCAGATAGAAAATCTTGCGGGATTTCCTCCCAACCCCCTTGGAGCTTTCAACATGAGTTGTGGGACCGCTCCGCCAATAGTTATTGATGGCCAACAGTATCCCACAGAGATATCAGGAACCTGGGGTGATCTTCTTCATCTCCAACCTCTATCCATTAGCGTGTGTAATCAACCCTCTGGAATAGCGTTGACTCCGGGCAGTCACCTGTTGACTGCCAACGACGAGAGTTTCCCTCTAAAGGTAACTCAACTTGATTTACTTGGTTCGTTGCCCCCGCCAATACCAACTACACGCACGGTCAAGATCGACTCTTGGAATCCTGAGACGAGAGAGATCACGGTTGGTCCTGGATCCGATCAAGAGATTCTTACTCTGCGTCAAAACTTCAACTCTGGGTGGACGGCCAGCTTGGGTGGAACATCGCTCAAAGCGGTCAGGGTAGACGGTTGGCAGCAGGGTTATCTGGTCCCAGCTGGTTCTGGGGGAGTGGTTCAAATGAGCTACTGGCCCGACAAGTGGTACCGACTTTCACTTTTGTTTGGCCTGTTCTTGGTGTTTGCCCTAATAGGATTAGCCCTATCCCCAATACATGATCCTTACGGATTGCCCGCCGTTGAGGCTGGCAAGATGCCGGGAGGCCTGTTCCCATTCGTGGCCACCGTGGTTGTAGTTGGGCTAATAGGTGGGCCACTTATCGTTATGATACCGATTGTCGTGTACCTGAAATGGCGTAAGGCCTCTTTGGGGAGAATTGCATTTACCACGTTGATGGCCGCTGGGGTCATTGACGCAATCGAGCCTGGCAAGAATCCCTTTGCAGGTCCGGGGCCCCTAATCGGGTTGGGGCCATTTTCTGGACCGGCGGAACTGTTGGCCGTAACCACAATTGTGTGTGTTCTGGTGTCTATAGTCCCCGACGAGGTAATTGACGAGTTGGCGAAGATAACCGGGCCGGTTTGGAGAAATTTTAGACAGATTTTTCCGAGGGGCCACGATCCAACTACCTAAAATTAGGAAATCTTCAGGTTAGGTGGACTAAACTATCCATCAAGCTGGTCTTGTGTCGGAAAGTGGTCCAAGGAGGACGTGATTGAGAGAGTTGACCGCAAAGACCAGGACGATAGGGCTGATTTTGCCTACCCTGCCTCAAGGAGCCGATCCAAACTGGGATATTGGCAAAATTGCATCCTCTGGGGAAGAACTTGGTGCCGACGTACTGTGGGTGTGCGACCATTTGGCCTGGCACTCACCAGTCATAGAGTGCTTTACTGCATTGGCCATTGCGGCCAACTCGACCCGCAACTGCCTGGTTGGTTCAGGTGTCCTGCAGCTTCCCCTACGCCCGACTCAACTAGTGGCCAAGACAGCGGCCTCCCTCCAAATGGTCTCGAATGGGCGACTGATTTTGGGGGTAGGTGTTGGCGTTCACGAAGGCGAGTATGACGCTCTTGAAGTTGGTTTTCATGAACGCGGTAAACGGGTTGAACAGGCAATAGACCAACTGCGAACAATCTGGAGCACCGGGACGGCCAGTGACCGAGAAACTAGGTACAAGCAACTCCCAGTACCTGGGGAGATTCCGATCTGGATTGGTGGGTCTTCAGAGTACTCACTGTCGAGAGCGGCTCGCCTAGGAGATGGTTGGATGCCCCTGTTTGTCCCACCCGAGAAGTTGGCGAGACAGATCGGAGAGCTAGATGACCAGGCTGTTGCCCTTGGGCGCCAACCGTTCGAAATTACCAAGTCGATAGTATTGTTTGTCTCTACTGACTCAAAGATGTCATCTACCTCGATCAAGTCTCGTGGTATAGACTGGATGGGGAGTCTATATAGACTCGATCCAGAGAAGTTTTCTCGCCATATAGTGTCAGGTAGTCCGCAAGAGTGCGCCCAGGTAATCCAAGAGTACTACGAGGTTGGTGTTAACCATGTCGTGGTATACGTCACAAGTGACCATCCTCTCGACCAGTTTGCCCAGATACAAGAGGCTCTTGGTAATTTCCCGATTCACCTAGACCAGTAAATCCAGCAGATCTCAATAAATACCCGAAAGGCCACCAAAAATGAAACTTACCAAATCAAAAAGCGTCCGGATCTCAGGAGCCGGGATGACCGATCAAAACCGTCGTGACCTCTCCGCGGAAGAGTTGGCCACGGGGGCCGTGGAAAAGGCCCTCGCTGATGCCGACCTCCAGGCCAAGGACATCAAGTTGGTTATATCTGCCAATGCTTTGGGTGGGGAACTATGTGATCAAGGCTGTATCCGAGGCCAGTCGTGGTTGAGAAAGCTTGGTTTTGGATCGGTTGGTGTTGTAAACGTAGAGAACGCGTGCGCCGGAGGGGTCAATGCGGCCCACATCGGTTCATTGGCAGCCCTGGCTGGCGAGTCACCTATCTTAGTTGTGGCCACCGAGAAGATGTGGACAGGGGACCGAAAGGCCACGATGGAGGCGATTGAGGAAGGGGTTCCTGCGGCCATTCGAAAGCGGATGAAAGATCTATTGGGGAACAACCCTTCGAGAAGTCTCTTTATGGGACTCAACGCAAAGTGGGCCAAAGATCTTCTGGCATCCGGGGCTACCACGATAAAGCACCTAGTTGCCACTTCAGTAAAGGCGAGGTTTCACGGTTCGCTAAATCCGCTTGCCCAACACCGCATCCGTCTCACCGAGCAAGAGATTATGGAGGCTCAGATGGTAGTGGAACCCTTGACTCGTCCCATGTGTTCGTCATTTACTGACGGAGCGGCCGCCCTGGTTTTGACAACTGAAAATATCATTGGAGCGCCTAGGATCCTAGCTAGCGTGTTGGGCTCTGGGGACGGGACTGGAGAGTATCACTCGTCAATGGCCCTGGCGGCCCAGAAGGCCTACGAAGAGTCCGGTTACGGTCCCGACGACTTTGATGTCATCGAGATTCATGATGCTACGAGTGCCGAGGAGCTTTTGGCACTGGAGTGCCTGGGCTTCTACCCACCCGGTAAGGCTGGAGCTGCAACCGGTGCTGGGGATACCACCTTGGGAGGTAGTGGGGTGACGGTCAATCCAAGTGGTGGTTTAGTGGCCAGAGGGCATCCCATTGGGGCGACTGGGGCCTGCCAGCTTGTGGAGCTAGTAGATCAGCTCAAAGGTCGTGCCGGAGGTCGCCAGGTTGACGATGCCAGGCTAGCCCTTGCTGTAAATACCGGGGGGATCATTGAAGAGGATGTGGCCTCGGTAGGTGTCATGGTCTTGGGGCGTGGGTAAGGGTCAAAGCAGAGGGAAGGACCTGTTGTTGCCTACGTAGGACGATGTGTCTCTGGGTGTAAATAGTTGGCTAACAGAATATATACTTGTCGACTACTTCTTAGACTCTGTGGTGGAAATTGTCCGGCGTAGGTGATCTGTATCGACCACTGAGCCAGTTTTATAGTGTTTCGCTGTGAGATCGATACATCCACTGCCAATAGTGGTTTAACTTGGCGTTCAGTCCAGGAAGATCTAACCGACGAGGTAGGGGACTTTTTCTTCACCATCGATCTCGGTGCCAGCCGAGTACTAGTCAAGAGCGAAGCTTGACGACATAGCGACCATATGCCGCCATGCATAAATCCGATTCCGGTGGACAGGAGACCTCTGCGGAAGCTGTTTTACTAGGGAGTTGGACGTGTTTGGTGCTGGACCAGGACTCGTGGTCGTAGGTAATAAAATATTCGCCAGTGGCTACTGTGCTGGGTCCCGATAATAAGGCCAGTAACCTTGAGGCTGGACGATGCCTACCGGGTCAAGTCCGGCGGTATCCCCTTTTACCCCCCACCCCCCGGAGACATAGATTCCATCAAGTTACCCCGAGGGGACTGGCGGCTTCAGCCATCAGAGGACGTCACGAGATCTATACCGAGATTACTCAAATAAGGTCGTAAATACCGGTACGGTATAACAGCCTCGATTGCACCACAAGAATCTTCTGCGATTTGATCTTGTGGGAATCCCAAAGCCAAGCCGGTACGCGTTAGAGCAAAATCTCGAAAATTCTGCGATTTCGGATCGAGCCCCGACTCAAACAATCGTGATAATCCCTTCATGCCTATACTGCCCTTGAAACAAGAATTATTTGATTCCAAAATACTCTCGGATCTCTTCGAAATAACAGCCAAAGCGATCTTTGGATCCTTGAATAAATCACTAATAGCTACTTTCATTCCTGTGGATAGTTCTAACGTTATTGATATCCAATCAGAGAAAGTAACTCCACCAGCGAATGCCTGAGTCTTGGCTAATAGTAGGCTTGCCAGTACGGAGTTAGCCAATGCAACCCCACGAGGGGATACCTCATAAGTATTGTACCCTCCAGGTTCAATCCCAGCTTGTCTGTTTATTATCTCCTGCTGATTTACCGCAGAAATAAAAGACCTTTCATCCTCGATAATTGTGTTTCGAATTTCGGTATTATTCCTATTAATTTCCTTATTGAGCCCAACCAGCACCGGGTAGCTACCGGTAAACGACACCCCCACCCCTTGCGGCGCAGGAATCGCTTTTAGTGATATTTTTACCGTACCTAATTGACTATCTTTATTGGTGATTTTCGCCTCAACTCTTGAACCTCCACATGCTCCAATGCACATCACAATGAAGATCAAGGCCAAGACACCACCTAGGTTTGTTCTTGTCATCCTGTTTAGTCTTCCAGTTCTTGTCGACACACAACGCTTTAACCAAACTGGCTTAATATATTTTCAGCGTCAATTTCTCTTTGTTGCACCCCATTAGGGGTCTGGTCATAAGCTTGCCACCATCAAGTTACCCCGAGGGGACTGGCGGCTTCAGCCGTCAGGGGAATCGGGGTTCGGGCGACGCCCGGGGCGTCACACCTGAGGTGTACAGTGGATGGCAACGGGATTGGACGGGTCCTTCAATCGCCTGTAGGGGAATG
>DAIDHF010000028.1 GCA_027452005.1 Acidimicrobiales bacterium | reverse complement strand
AGGGGAATGGCTGAGAAGAGCTCTCTAGTAGAGGCCAGCAGGAAGCTGGTGGCTTCAGCCATCAGAGGACGTCACCTTACCGTAGTCGACTCACACTTTCATGAGAACTGGATTTACGGGACCTGTTTTGTACTGGCCAGTATCGTTCAATTTGGCACGGCTGTCTTGCTCATGGGACTCGTGATTGTTACCTCGATTGAATATCCAGCAAAGTAGCAAACATCTAGTTGTGCTAGAAATATTTCCTCGGGTATAAGATTGTGTCCTGTGGCCGTTCCTGAATCAAGAGAATCCATCCTACATATGGAGTCCGTGTTTAGAACTTATGGTCAGGGGCAAAATACCGTTACAGTACTTAGATCTATCAATTTCGACGTGATGGCCGGGGAGATCGTATCCCTTGTCGGTAAGAGTGGTTCTGGAAAGTCTACTTTACTTCATCTAGCCGGTATAATGGACTATCCAACCGCTGGAGAAGTGTACATCGAAAAAAAAGTGACCTCCAATCTTGCTCCCAAGCAACGTGCGGAGATCAGACGTAACTCTATTGGATTTGTCTTTCAGTTTTTTCATTTACTTCCTCAATTGAGTGTATTTGAAAATATTTCATTACCGCAGCTAATGAAGGGAGCAAACAACATAGAGGATCGAACAAATGAGCTACTAGAAGTTGTTGGTATGTCCAGTCACGCCAGTCGATTCCCAGGAGAGCTTTCGGGGGGAGAGATGCAGAGGGTAGCGGTAGCTCGTGCCGTGGCCAATAAACCGAGACTAATCTTGGCCGATGAACCTACTGGTAATCTCGACAAAGACAGCGGACAGGTTGTTTTGGACCTCCTTATGCGATCCGCAAGAATGTATGACTCAGCTTTATTGTTGGTCACTCATGATAGCGAGACTGCACGTCTCTGTGACAGGGTGATCACAATTGAAGAGGGTACCTTATCTGCTCATTGATCTTGAAATATATTAGGTGGTTTGCTTTCCGGTGGATGGTAACCCATAAGCTGCGCAGTTTCCTTGCTATAATTGCCATAGCTGGTGCCAGTGCACTGTCTCTTTCAATCCTCGTCACCTCTCAAAGTATCTCTAATTCCTTCACGCACTTTTCGTCTCAAATATTTCCTGGAGTTCAGCTCAAAATTGTCGGCCCAATCCAGCGTGGAGGTGTTGAGTCATCTATTGTTGCGGACGTGAACTCTGTAAAAGGGGTGAAGAACACATTCGAGGTTGTCCAGGCAAGTACCAATCTTTATGTAGGCCAATCAAGAATTCCAGTTGTCGCACTGGCCATATCGACTCGCGCGAAAGCTGGCAATGACCATACTGGTTTAGAAGAATATTCAACTCGGCCGAGCACTATATCGAACGCTCAATTCAAGTCTATAGTTGTGACGAGTTCTCCGTCACTTGCCCGCAGTATTGGAGCGTGCCCAGGCAACCTTCCTTATCAGCTAGGGACATCAACCAGAAAAAATCGCCAGATAAGACTGGTAACCGATAATGGGCTTGTGAAAGTGTCCTGCGCAAAGCCCCTTTCCAACTTGTCATCTTTAGATAGGGGGAGAATTATTACCCTCTCGATGATGGTGGCTCAACGTGCTTTTGACCGGCGCGGGAATTTTGATTCCATCTACGTACAGGCGACTAGCGGCGCAAACCTTGACCATCTGGAACGAGCAATCAACAAGGTAATTGGCACTCAATACTCTGTTGTGTCCCCTGGGACACCTCCGGCACAGGCTCAACTTGCAATAAATTCAATCCTTCCAGTTCTAACGTTATTGTCGTTGCTGGCGGCGACGGTAGCTATAGTGCTCGTTCGTGACATCTTGGTGCTCAGTTTTGCCGAGCGCAAGAAGGAGCTAGCAACCGTGTATGCCCTTGGATCTTCAAGATCACTAGGACTCATTTTTGCCCTGGAGCCATTTCTAATAGGAGTTATAGGTGGGGCTATTGGAATAGTCGGTGCTCAAGTTACGGGACGTACAATTTTAGGATCCATAAACAAGTTCGTAGTTCCTCTTAGCGGGGTTGGAGTGATTGAACATATTCCGACTGAATTGGTGGTCATCTCTCCTCTAGTCGGCGGTATGATTGGTTTGGTTGCTGCCCTTGGCCCGATTCGTTCCCTGGCTAGAACATCGCTGGCAAAGGAGCTCTTGCCCCAGCGCGGGGTCCTGGGACTTGCAAAGGATAGGTCGCGCTTTCGACTTGCAATCTACTTCCTGGCGACTCTTGTTGGGATAGTCATGTCTACCTTGGCATCGCTGGGAGGAGCACTGGAGAGATGGCAATTTCCTGTTGGAATTTGTGGGTTTGTAGTTACAAGTGGGTTTGCAATTATGCTGGTTGGTGAGTGCGGGACTCTAGTGTCAAAGTTGCTCACTCGGATCAACTGGACCGGAAGGCTCAAGCTTTTTAGGCTTTCCTTGTCTAATCTAGCTTATAGTCCCGCGCGAACCGCTACCATGGCAGCCGCGATTGCCACCTGTGTCGGGGTAGCATTTATAGTTACCAGCTATGATCAGTCTATCGCGAATTCCATTACAAGTTCGATAAACCGCAGAGAGAGCAACTGGGTTTATCTATCTATGAATCGCCCAGCTACAATCTCTATTGATAGCGAAGAACGGTTTACCATACCAGAACTTGCGTCACTTGCCCGTCTCCGTGATGTTGGGAGGGTAGTATCACAGGTTGGAGTTCTAACCGGATTTAGTCCTTCGACAATCATCGGGGTTGAGACTTCAAGCGATCTCCATATTGATGGTATTAGAGTTGTCAGGGGAACCAAAAGAGCTTCTCTGTTACTCCGAGGTGAGTGCCTAGTTGGAACAGCTCTCGCCAGGAATCAGAATTTATCAGTTGGAGGCTTTGTACGACTAGAGACTCCAAAAGGTCCTGCCTTCGTCAAGATACAGGGTATCTGGGAGAATGGTGACTTTAATGGGTCATCGGTATTTGTGTCTGAGCGTGTAATGACACACCTTTATGGGCCCCAACTGCCCACAAACATTTACGTATATCCTAAAAGTGGCATCACTACTTCTGAACTAGCCAGAGAAATTATTCATGCACATCTGTCTAAGCTACTGGTCGTTACAAGCGAGCGTAGGGCCATAGCAGACGAGTTGATATCAGTAAGTGGCCAACTGGCCCCGTTTTGGGCAGTTCAGCGCTCATTGATTGGACTGGCTTTTTTGGCTGTTCTCACGATCTTGATTCTTAGCGTTGCACAACGGTCCAGTGAGTTTTCCTTGTTAGCAGCTCTAGGTTTTAGTTCTTCCATGATTGCCTCCGTCGTTATATTTGAGGCCATCTGGATCAGTGTAATAGGGTCAACGTTAGCCCTAGTCCTAGGAGTTGTTGTGCTCAAGAGCCTATTTTCGGTGACTCCGCTAGTCCTAGGTTACTTTGATCCTTTCGTGGTAGTTCCATCTACTGTAGCTAAATATGGTGTACTAGTTACAGTGCTGGCAGCAATCGCATCAATCCTACCCGCACTTCGGACAAGGAAAACGGATTTTGCCGAAGGACTAAGGGACGAGTAATACTCCAACGGAAGCTAGCTGGACTTGATCGGCACTCAGATGTGACTTATTGAATTACCGGTGCTTGAAAGGGACAACTTGTGGGCGATCTAGTTCCATCCAGGCGGGCCTTGATCCACGAGGCAATTTCCGGAGCTCCTTGAGTTATCTCAGTTGAGTGGTTCGCGCTTGGATACATTGTCATCTCCACCCGGTCACCAACCTTACACAGGTTCTGCATTAGGGCGTAAACACGATCTGGAACAACGATAGGATCTTGGCCACCAGCAATCACAAGTATTGGGCTATTTGTGTGAACCATACCGACCTCGTTAGCTGCAAGCCAAGATCGTCCCTGGGGGGTGTCTACAGGATTTACCCTGAAAATCTTGTCACCATTGTTTACATAGACGTTTAGTAGATAGGCGGCAATCTGGGTTACACATGTTGTAGTAACCAATTTAGCAACCCCTTGAGCAGCTGGAATGAGGAATTGATTGGGGTTTACACCCGGATAACTTGACTGGGCCCCGAATAGCGCCAACACGGTTACCGTGTCATAGACAATCGGGTTATCTCCTGGGTACATTTTAGATAGTTCAGATCCAGGACCTATTGCGACAGTTCCGACTAGGTGTAGTTGCGAAGCGTACTTGCTAGCTAATTCACCGGTTGAAAGACTTGCGTGACCTCCCTGGGAATCTCCTACGACCACCCAGGTCGAACTGGCGTGGGCATCTGGGATATTCCGGGCAGCTAGAACAATATCTATAGTGGCTCTGGCTTCAGTAATTCGGTTTAGGTAGGGGTGAATTTCTCCGTCTGGCCCGAGTCCGAGGTAGTCAGTAGCTACGGCCACAGAGGTCACCCCAAAGTTGGGAACAGACCCCCCCGATCTGCTGGGAGCGCAGCTCTGGCTTATTCCTGACGTACCATGGTCCCAGTCTACAACGGGCCACCCTTTTTTTGGCGGCTGGCTGTTGGGGTAGGTGATAAGCCCGGTTACAGCAGTGTCTCGTCCGGAGAGGTTTTCAGAAATATACATCAATCTTAACGTTGTCGACTGAGAGGATCGAGCAATCAATTGAACTCGAATCAAGCGTCCTTTTGGTCCAGATAAATTCCTGGGTACCTTGTAAAAATCCTTATTTGATGGATAGTTCGGCAGAGGTGTTCCACCTATGCCAGCTCTGCTTTCCAAACTAATCCTTTGGTTGGCCGAGCTTTCGGTACATGATGTACTTACTAAGAGTACTGTTACAAGAACGGCTAACGTTGGTATAAACGTCCTGAAAAGGGCATTACGACTTATATATTTCACTTACCGATAGTACCAGAAATAGGCTCGCGACTTGTCTTGGGCTTATGAGAGCAACTGCTGGTATAATATCGAACAAGTGAGACTGGTAAGTTTTAAGATCCGAGATCCTGTTCGGCCTCTTCCGGGTATAAATCGTGTGGACTGGGTTGATTTGAGGCAAGAGCGCCTAGATGGAATCTTGGCTGGTATTGTCTATGACCGAAGCTTGAATTCCTTCTCTTCTTTTGGCACATTGGAATGGCCCCATAATGACCTGGTAGTGGTGGATTTGACGTCTCAGCCATTTGAACTCTCGAATGACTGGGCCCATAATCTTGGGAAGCTAGACCTAATTGCATCAAGGCTAGCTACCCTTGACATAGACCGTTGTAGGGTTTTCGAGAGCAACCAAGTGTCACTTGGGCCACCAATTGTAATGCCCCCAAAATTTATGGCTGTTGGACTGAATTACCGTGACCACATACAAGAGATGGGGGCACCTTTGCCCGAACATCTTGTGTGGTTTTCCAAGGCCCACACCTGTGTGACTGGGCCCTTTGATCCGATAAAACTGCCTCGGGTATCAGATAAAGTGGACTATGAAGGGGAACTCGCAATAGTGATTGGCAAAAGTAGTTCTAATATTACAGTAGCTCAAGCTGAAAGTGTCATTGCTGGTTACACGGTTGTAAATGACGTGAGCGTTCGTGATTGGCAAAGTCGGTCAAGTCAGTTCACAATTGGAAAGGGATTTGATACTCATGGACCAATTGGTCCTTGGATTGTCACTCAAGATGAGGTTGGTGATCCAGCCAGCCTTGAGATAATTACTCGAGTAAATTCTGAGGTTCGGCAGAAACAATCGTGCTCGAGTATGGTATTTGGATGTCTTGAAATGGTCAGTGAGCTTTCATGTGCGATGACGCTAGAGCCAGGAGACATAATTGCTACAGGAACTCCGGCAGGGGTAGGTACTGGATTTAACCCACCTAAGTGGCTGAAGCCTGGTGACAAGGTCGAAGTTGAAATCTCGTCACTCGGGAAGATCTCAAATCGAGTGGTTGGACCACGTAAAAATATGGGAAAATAACCTCTGTGAATTCAGCTCTAAATGCTAGTCACCTTGACAACGGAGGTCGGCAAAAAAAGCTAGTGGTGGTCGGCCAAGGATACGTGGGGTTACCCTTAGCAGTGCAGGCGGCGTTGGTTGGATACAAGGTCGTTGGTTTTGATGTAGACGAGTCTAAGATAAAGTTGCTCAGCTCGGGTATGTCCCCGATTGAAGACGTACCTAGCGCTACCTTGCAACTTGCAGTTGATTCTGGCCAGTATATTCCAACTAGCAATCCCGGTGAGTGTGCCGAGTTTGACATTGCGCTAATCACGGTCCCGACACCTCTAAAAGACGGAAATCCAGATCTTTCCCACATCGAATCCGCCGGTACAATGCTTTCTGAATACTTAGGCGAGGGTTCCCTGGTAGTCCTTGAGTCCACAACTTATCCGGGAACAACTACAGAGCTTTTGGCACCCATCCTCGAAAGTGGCTCGGGACTTAAAGTTGGACGAGATTTTTATTTGGGTTACAGCCCAGAGCGAATAGATCCAGGAAACAAGTCCTGGACCTTATCTAACACGCCTAAGGTAGTATCGGGAATCGATGGTCCCTCACTAAGCAAGGTCCAACAGTTTTATGAGTCCATAGTTGCCACAACCGTTGCCGTATCTGGTACCGCAGAGGCCGAACTGACCAAGCTGCTTGAAAATACCTTTCGCCACGTGAATGTGGCTCTTGTAAATGAGCTTGCGATTCTAGCTGGAGATCTTGGGGTTGACGTATGGGAGGCCATAGAGGCTGCTTCGACTAAGCCATTTGGATTTATGCCATTTAGACCCGGGCCCGGAGTGGGAGGTCATTGCCTGCCAATTGATCCCTCCTATTTGTCATGGAGGATCAAACGCCGGCTTGGACGAAGCTTTCGATTTGTAGAGCTTGCCAACGAGATTAACTCTAGAATGCCAGATCATGTCGTGTGGCGGGTAGCCGACTCTCTGGAGAAGGCAGGCAAACAAATCGGGGAGTGCCGGATTTTGCTATTAGGGCTTTCGTATAAGCCAAACACTTCTGATGCAAGGGAGTCCCCCGCACTAGTAGTCGCTGATCGGCTTATTACTTTGGGGGCCCAAGTAAAAGCTGTGGATCCGTATGTATCTTTTGACGACGTCCCATCAGAAGTAGAGCGAGTAGAAGCTAGTGCGACCGAGTATCAAAAAGCCGATGCCGTGATTCTTCTCGTTGACCACGGAGATTTCGATTTGGAAGAGTTGGTCACTAATGCCAAGTTTATCTTTGACACTCGGCATCGAATTTCAGGCGAAAACGTAGAACACCTGTAGGACCAGGGCAAGCAGAGCGTTAAGGTAATTCAGTACACGAAATGCCTCATCGAGCGCGTCTGGTGCTTATTGATGCACTAGACTCTCTTGAGATGACTGGATATAACTTGTGAGAGCCGTCGTAACGGGCGGAGCAGGCTTTATTGGCTCAAACCTTGTAGACAGATTGGTTGGCCTCGGGTTTGATGTGGTTGTCTTAGACGACCTCTCGGCGGGCTACAGAGAGAATATCAACCCTAAGGCTGAGTTCATTATGGGGAGTATTGTGGATGAAGACGTCGTTGATAGAGCCCTAGAAGGGGCAGACATTGTCTACCATCAGGCCGCCCATCGAGCAGTCCTCCGATCGGTCGAGCATCCTCTTGAGACCAACCGGGCTAACGTTCACGGAACTCTAAATATCCTCGAAAAGGCCGTGAAGAACAGAGTAAAGAGAGTAGTGAGTGCGTCATCATCAAGCATATATGGAAATATTTCCGAGTTTCCAACTCGTGAGAATGCCCAAAAACTTCCCAAGTCGCCATACGCTGTTTCCAAGTTGGCTGGTGAGCACTACTGTCGAGTATTCCATGAACTATATAGTCTAGAAACAGTGTCGCTTAGATATTTTAACGTCTATGGCCCTAGGCAGAGGCCAGAGTCAGCCTATGCCGCAGTCATTCCTCTGTTTATAAGGGCCCTAAAGGACGGGGATCCACCCCAGGTGCATGGAGACGGGCTTCAGTCCAGGGATTTTTCATACATTGACGACGTGGTTGATGCAAATATCGCAGCAGGAACGGCAGACTCAAATTTATGTTCCGGGAAGGCCTACAACATTGCCGGAGGGGCAACTTATAGTCTTCTCGATCTTCTCAGCTTACTTAGACAGTTAACTGGAATCGATGTTGAGCCGGTTTTTACTGACGTGCGACCTGGAGATGTTCGCAAGACCCAGGCAGATATATCTCAGGCTTTTCACGATCTTGGTTTTGTTCCAAAGATTGATTTCCGACAAGGACTAATGCAGACCGTGGAGTACTTTTCGTAATGGTCAGGTCAACCAAAAAGATAGATGGACTCACTGAGAGCGTAAAGGGGTCAGCACCATCAAGACTCTCTGGACCCGAACGTAGAGACCAACTCCTCGATATCGCCTTAGAGCTGTTCTCTGAGTATGGATATATCCAGACTTCCGTTGGAGATATAGCTAAAAAGGCGGGAGTTACAAAGCCAATTATCTACCAACATTTTGACTCAAAGAAGGCCCTTTATATGGAACTCTTGGAACGGGTAGGTGAGCAGTTGCTGAGTGAGATAAATGCGGCAACAAGCAAGGCCAAGACTCCAAGGGGCCAGGTTGAGTTAGGTTTCAGCGCTTACTTTCAATACGTCTCTCAGTATGAGAGTTCTTTTTACTTACTCTTTGGGACAGGAGGAAAGAGAGACGACGAATTCAGTGAAGTAGCTAGAAAGGTGGAAGAAACCATGGCACGCGCCGTAGCTTCACTGATTGAGGCCGGAATATCTTCTCAGCATCGGTTGATGTTGGCCTATGGAATTGTGGGGCTTGCCGAATCGACCTCTCGTAAGTGGCTAACCAGTCGTCACATTGATTACGAAGACTCACTTCCGGCCGACCCAGACGTGCTAGCGCGGTGGGTCGGGGAGATCGCTTGGGGTGGATTGAGGGGAATAACAAAAGATTAATACACAGCCTAGGGCTATTGGACCTGGGATACCGATATATCTACACACCCGGTCCAAGGATCGAACTCACGCAAAGCCCGATGTACGCTTACAGACAGCCCGTCGACAGTTAACTGGTCAAGGGATCCAGAAACCTCTAGGGAGACATTGAGACGTCCATCCTTTCTTACTATCTTTGCCTTTGCTTTAGTTGTATCAAGTCCTCTTATCAACAGTGCACTTACAAGAGCTTTTGTGGCAACGGCTCCATAGCTGTCTGAGGCCGATGAGACGATGGAGTCCACAACATCGGCAACCTCATCATGCACACTCGCAGCCTCGATCCACTGGTCAAAGGGACCCCCGTATGGGTCGCCTGTGTCACAAACCATTACGAGTGGAATGTGGCGGCGAATAGCGCATGCCAAGCCTTCTTGATCGAGTCCGGGATGGCTATGGGAAGTATTTCCGCGGGTGATAATCTCGGCGTTCGAAGACTTGGTGCCTACGGCAGCGTCGACTGGGTAGATATCTAGAGGACACGGCTCCCCAAAGAGCGCCCTGCAGGCAAAATCCTGGTTAACGTTACTAGATTGTTCACAGGGAAAAACTCTGTGTCCCAAGTCCCGTAAGCTACTGGCGACTTTTGCCCCAAGGGGGCTTTGGTCTTCTACCATGAGTACGTTCATGAGACAACTCTAAGAGGAAAGGCCCCGATGTTCCTAGGGTCTTTGGTACTTTCTCACGAGCCTTTGGCTCATTCGGGGTTTTGTCGCGTCAAGCGGCAAAATCTAGCTGATGTGAACCCCTGAAATTGCCCTTGCGATTACGAGTCGTTGGATCTCTGAAGTTCCTTCAAAGATGGTGTAGATCTTTGAGTCACGATGCCACCTCTCTACGGGGTGCTCACGTATATAACCATATCCCCCCATAATCTGAATTGCTTGTTCTGTAACCCAGACTGCAGTCTCTCCGGCAAACAACTTAGACATGGAACCCTCTCCTGCCTCGAAAGGCTTTTGGTTGCGGCCCATCCAGGCAGCTCTCCAAACTAGCAACCGAGAGGCATCTACTCGCATGCGCATGTCGGCAAGCTTGAAAGCTACACCTTGGTTCTCAATAATGGGTCTACCGAATTGCTTTCTTTCCTTGGCGTAGTCAAGAGCATACTCACAGGCCGCTCTGGCAATACCAATTGCTTGTGCCCCAACAGAAGGCCGAGTTGCCTCGAAAGTTGCCATGGCGGCTTGCTTACCGGACTTCTTTCCCTCCTTGGCTCGAGCGATTCTTTCGTCCAACTTTTCCTTGCTACCAAGGAGAAAACGTCCTGGGATCTTACAGTTATCTAAGACAACCTCGGCCGTATGGGAGGCCCTTATTCCCATCTTCTTGAACTTCTGACCCATGGAAATTCCAGGGGTCCCTTCTGGAATGACAAAGCTAGCTTGCCCTCGGGATCCCAGATCGGGATCTACTGAGGCAACAACCACGTGGGTGTTTGCAATCCCACCGTTTGTAATCCAGGTCTTAGTTCCATTGAGCGTCCAGGTGTCGTCAGTCTGGTCGTAAACAGCCCGAGTTCTAAGAGATGACACATCAGATCCCGCATCTGGCTCAGAGACGCAAAATGCAGCCAGCTTGATTTCATCGGGGGTCCCGAAACATTGAGGCGCCCACTCCATTAGTTGTTCGGGGGTGCCGTTGGCCGCAATCCCGGCAACCGCGAGAGTTGAGCCCATGATCGACAGAGCCAACCCAGCATCGCCCCAGCATAACTCTTCGGCGGCAATCGGGAGGAGTAAACCTGTCGGGTCTGCAAAGGAGTTGGCTATAAAGTCGAAGGAATAAATTCCAGCCTTGGCCGCTTCTTGAATGACAGGCCAGGGAGTCTCTTCACGCTCGTCCCACTCAGCGGCTACTGGACGCATGACGTTTTCTGCAAACTCGTGTAACCACTTCTGGATCTGGATTTGATCCTCGTTGAGTTCCATTGAAAAATCGGGCATTGATGCTAGACCTCCAGTAACTGTGTTGATTGGGCGTGCAAGGTGTTGTTGCCGCCCACGTGAACCATCTAATTAGCTACTCTAACATCATTTGTTACCGCGCGGTAATTTACTGGCGGTAACACCTATTTACTAGGTATTTTGAACAATTTCATCTACCCATGTGGAGCATATTTTGCCTGGGGAGCAGTTCCAACTCGACCCAAGTGACAACTAAACTAGCCACCGTCAAGGTCAATGGCATCAGAGCCTCGTTCGTTGGTTCGAATCCGGATTACCTCGTCTACGCTTTGCACCCAGACTTTTCCGTCACCAATCGATTTTGTAGAGGCACTCTCTAATATTGTGTCCACTACTTGGGTCGATTGCGCATCGCCACAGACGATTTCAATTCTGACTTTTGGCACAAAGTCAATGGTGTATTCAGCTCCTCGGTATACCTCGGTATGCCCACGTTGGCGTCCGAACCCTTCTACCTGTCCTATTGTCATGCCTCGCACACCAATAGTTTCCAGGGCCTCTTTGACACTATCTAGCTTGTGGGGCTTTATGATTGCAGTAACTAGCTTCATGTTCGCACTTAGAGATGCCCTTGGGATTGACCGGTACTGTATGCCACTTCGGCGTGCTGGGAAGAATCTAGACCGATGCTCTCATCATCTGGTGATAGTCGAAGTCCAACCGTTTTATCGACCAGCTTAGCAATTAGGGCGGTAGCACCAAATGCATAAATAGCCGTGACAAGCGCAGCTAGAACCTGGACTGAGAGCAGATGGACTCCACCTCCACTAAATAGACCATCTGCTCCCGAAGAGTTAACGGCTAATGTCGCGAATAGTCCTACAAAAATTGTCCCAACCAACCCACCGACTCCGTGCACGCCAAGTACATCCAAAGAGTCGTCGTATCCGAGTTTGAATTTTACTCTAACGGCCAAGGCACATAGAAGTCCAGCGATTAGTCCAACTAAGATAGATGGAAGTGTTGAAATAAATCCTGCACACGGGGTTATTGCTACCATACCGGCCACCGCCCCCGAGATTGCCCCAACGGTAGTTGCATATGAGGTTGTAACCTTCTCAATAATCAGCCAGCCAATTACTCCCGCGCACGCCGCAAGCTGCGTGTTCAAAAAAGCGTGCACAGCAACCGAATTAGCCGCACCAGCAGATCCAGCATTGAATCCAAACCAACCGAACCACAAAATACCCGCACCCACAACGGCCAACGGGACCGAGTGTGGGACCATCGCTTCTTTGGGCCACCCTCTTCGCTTGCCCAACACGACCGCAAGACCAAGAGCGGAGAACCCTGAGTTGATCTCAACAACAGTTCCACCGGCAAAGTCAAGAACCCCTCGTCTTGCCAGCCATCCCTGCGGGCTAAAAACCCAGTGTGCAATAGGGACATATACGACTACCGTCCAGATTACAATCAGCAAGGCGAAACCAACAAACTTCATTCGGTCTGCACCACCTCCGGCGATAAGTGCTGCGGTTATTACCGCGAACATCATCTGAAATACACCAAATGCAAGTGGTGAAATTGTAAGGTGTGAAAATCCCGGTATCTTGGTGTGATCTGAACTCATTGAACCCAGGCTAAGGTTACCTAGAATGCCACCCGCGATGCTGTGTCCGAAAGCAAGGCTAAAGCCAAATACAGCCCAGATTATCGAGACAACGGCAATACAAAATAGACACTGCATCATTATTCCGAGGACGTTCTTGGATCGCACTAGGCCTCCATAGAACAGGGCTAAACCAGGGGTCATAAATAGGACTAGTGCTGCCGATATCAATACCCAGGCGGTATCGCCAGAACTGAAATGATTTATAGTTGTCATTTTGCGCCGGTTCCCATCAGTAGTTTTTGGTGAGAGCCACTACAATAGCAAATAGGGCAGTATTGCCGAAATACGCCTCTCAAGTGGTCATTTTGGTCAGATTTTCTGATTAGGTGTGAGAGTTCAAATCCAACTTTTACTAGTACCTAACACGGTTCCCAGGATTATCCCAGGAATCTTTGGTGAACTAATATGTATGAGAGTACTTGTACTAGGAGCCGACGGATATCTCGGGTGGCCAACTTCAATTTATCTGTCTGCCAAGGGTCATCAGGTGGGGGTAAACGACAACTTTGCAAGGCGTACTTACGATCACGAACTAGGAGCTGAAAGTCTGATTCCAATTACCACCTTGAAAAAGCGGGTGGATACATGGAAGGCGGTTGGTGGGGGGAATCTCGAGACCTTTATAGGTGATTTAACCGATCCCGATTTTACTTTCTCTATGATCTCGAAGTTTGAGCCAGAAGCCATCGTGCATTTTGCCGAGCAAAGGGCCGCTCCATACTCGATGATTGACCGTGCCCACTGTGTTTACACGCAAGTCAATAACGTGGTAGGAACGCTCAATATTCTTTACGCTATTGCCGAGATCAATCCCGATATTCACTTGGTCAAATTGGGAACCATGGGCGAATACGGGACTCCGAACATTGATATCGAGGAGGGATTTATTGAAATTGAGCACAAAGGAAGAAAGGATCTCCTGCCTTTTCCAAAACAGCCCGGCTCGTTCTACCACCTTTCGAAGGTTCATGACAGTCACAACATAGCATTTGCAACAAAGATCTGGAATCTAAGATCTACAGACCTGAATCAAGGGGTGGTATATGGTCACCGTACCGATGAAACTGAATTGCACCCGGATCTCGCAACCAGGTTTGACTACGACGCCGTTTTTGGAACAGTCCTGAATCGTTTTATAGTTCAAGCCGTCATTGGACATCCACTCACGGTTTACGGAAAGGGTGGTCAAACAAGAGGGATGCTCGACATTCGTGACACTTTGGCCTGTATCGACCTAGCTCTATCAAATCCGGCCAATAAAGGCGAGTATCGAGTATTCAACCAGTTCACCGAGCAGTTTACGGTTGGTGAGATAGCGCAACTTATTGCAAAGACGTACCCTGGCGATGTTCAAATCGTCAATCTACCCGATCCCCGGGTAGAGCTCGAAGAGCACTACTACAATGCTATCCACACCAAGTTACTTGATCTGGGTCTACAACCCCACCTGCTGTCGGACACCCTAATCGAGTCCTTGTTTGGAGTTGTGGAGAAATTTCAACATCTGGTAGATCTAGATGCAATCAAGCCGAGCGTTTCTTGGAGAGCAACCCATAGTCCGGTTAGGAGTACTAATTAATGTCGCTTGGTATTGAAGACAACACAGAAGCACTTGCCTTACGGGGTGCAGAAAGGTTGGTGTCGGAAAATTGGTCTCGAGGAAAGACCCTTGGAGACTTTCAAGATTTACACTCGCGCTTTGACAATGATATAGATCGAAGGAGCTTCGATCAATTCCTGGCAATTTACGGACACGTATCTTTGGCGCGCCTTACTGTGGTAATCCCGGCATATCAAGAGGAAGCGAACATCTTCAAAGTAATAACTGAAATTCCTTACTCAATTCTAGGGTGTGACGTTGACGTTTTAGTGGTAACCGACGGATGTGAAGATAGGACCGCTCAATTCGCAAGGAGCGCTGGGGCCTATGTATGCGAGGTTGACACAAATCGAGGGCAGGGTTCCGCCTATAAACTTGGGTATGAAATTGCTAGATTTTGCGGTGCTGAATTTGTGGCAACTTTGGACGCAGACGGTCAATACGACCCAGCCGATATTGAAACTCTTTTTGAACCTGTCTTGGACGGGCGGGTCGATTTTGCTCAAGGTTCTAGGATGATGGGTTCCAGAGAGAAAGATGACTCGTTTCGCATGGCTGGGGTTAGGTTCTTTGCAGTTCTTATATCTATTCTTTTAGGGCGCAAGATTACCGATTCTTCAAATGGTTTGAGGGTGATGAAGATAGAGGTCCCGACTTCAATCCGGCTTGATGAACCCCAGTATCAGTCCTCTGAGGTATTGATTTCTGCGGTCAGGTGTGGGTTTACCTACTCAGAGTACCCTGTCAATGTTCGAAAGAGGCGAAATGGAACCTCCAAGAAGGCCAAGAACTTTCGATACGGGCTAGAGTATCTTCGGGTTGTGCTTAAGACCCGGTTTAGATTTACCTGTTTGAGGCCGATAGGCCAGGTGAAACTCAAGTCTCAATCATTAGCAAGTTAGACGATAGGCAAACCAACTTTCTTGCGACGAAGGTGGAGGTCGCTTTCGAGCTTTGACCGTAGGTTCCTGCTCTATATGGTGGCAGGTCCTATTATTTTCTTTCTAGTGCCTCTTGCTTTTGGCCACCCACTAATTGCAGGGGACGGGACCGACCAAAATCTTCCCCTACGTGTCCTATCCGGATATGACCTAAGCCATGGACACCTTCCACTTTGGAATCCATATATCTGGAGCGGGACCCCCCTGCTAGCTGGATTCAATGCCGGAGCCCTCTACCCGGGGACCATGCTCTTTGCGTTTCTGCCAGCTCTAATGGCCTGGTCGCTACTTTGTGCTTCGGTATTTATTGTTGCTGGCCTTGGGGTCTACTGGCTGCTTCGGTCATATGGCCTGCGTGGTATTTCGGCCATGTTTGGATCTATTACCTGGATATGTGGTGGATTCTTTGCGGCCCAGGTTATTCATATCGATCTAGTTACCGGGTGGTGCTGGATTCCCTGGCTTTTGCTCTGTGTAAAAAAGATATTTGAAGGTCACAGGCGCTGGACAGGAATATTTGGAATCCTCTTGGGTTTGGTCATTCTGGCGGGAAATCCTGAAGCAATGGTAGAGGGTTCCATGCTGGTAGCGGTGTATTGTTTCATAAGCTTGGCTCGCACAAGACGAGTCTCAAGCGTTATTTATGTCATTGCGGGATCAGCAATTGGGTTCGCGATGGGTGCCATACAGTGGCTTCCGGGTATTCACCAGGCACTGGGCTCGCAACGTGGCACGGCAAACTTTAACTACTTTGTTGGAGGTTCACTGTCGCCGAAGTTCTTTGTACTCCTCTTGGATCCTTTTGCTTTTGGTGGATTTGGTCGATTTGGGGTTCCCGATTACTTTGGGAGTTATAGCCTTATCGAAGTTAGCTCGTATGTTGGAATCATTGGACTAGGAGCACTTTTTTCACTCCCTTTTGTCCGAAAGGTAGATTCTGGGTCAAGACACTGGGCGCAGTGGTACCTAATTGGCGGAATTGGCCTGGCACTAGCCATGGGTTCCTATCTTCCACTGGCACATCTTACATACCATATCCCCTTGTATCGCCTACTGAGGCTTCCTTCAAGGAATCTAGCTTGGGTGAGTTTGTGCATATCCATTCTGGTTGGGTATTGGGTGGATAGATTTTTTCTGACCAAAGAAATAGATGATTTATCAACTAGTAGAGTTATAGCTCCCAGTAGACGAGTTCGAATTTCCCCGTATATTGCCTCTTTGATTCCGGTCGCGCTGGTTCTAGCCGTCTCAGTGGCAATTTGGATAGTTGGATATAAGTTTGAAGGTTATCTTGCAGGTGCACCGATGAAGATAATTGCCCAGCGCATCACGGCCTTGAGAATCTACTCAATAATACAGTCTTTAGTGGCCCTCGGGTTTGCATGGATACTTTTGCGCCATTACAGAAGATCTCGCAAGCAGGTCCTCCAAATAATTGTTGTTAACACCAACGATGAGTACGGTAATGTAACGCGCGAGAATCCCAGCCATTTGAACAAGGCGTGGACTCAAGGCCTTGTTCAGAGACTGAAGCAACCTGTTTACTGGCTTGCTATCTTTATGGTGGTAGATCTGGGATTCTATTTTGCTAGTCAACGTTGGATTGCGACCGAACATTCCCCTTTGCTGGTTGGAAATTCAAGCCAAGAAATCTCGCTGCAGCGAATGATCAACATCGACGGTGGGGGGAGGTTTGCAGTATATGATCCAAACAGACTCCATCCCGACCAACTGGACGCACTCGGTCAACCTGATTTGAACATTCTCGACAATGTGAACAGCGTAGAAGGTTACGGGTCAATAGTACCTGGAAGCTACGCTCAGGTTACTGGTACACACCAGCAGTTGACCCTTACCAGGCACGCAATTACCGATGGGACCTTTTCAAGGCTAGGCCTGTCCACACTCTTGGTTCCCAATCAGTATTTTCAGCAAAACATATTTCTTCCCGGACCTACATTGGCTGTGATCCAACAGCAGTTGGCATTTGGGTTACCCACGGGAGTTGGAAGTGAAATACCACCGCCCGGAAATGAACCTTCAATACAACCGGCTCGTGCAACTCTTCGCACCGGATCAGTAAGTAGCTGGTTTATCGGCCAGGTTGGCTCAATCCATTTGATCACGGTCAATCTCGCACCAGGTAGTTCTTTTACTGGAGTTGATCTTCAACTCGGGTTGCTATTGCCAAACAACAAAGTTGACTGGATGAAGACCAACTTCGGCTCGTACCACTCAATCAGAGGTAAGATTGACTTATCAGCCACGATGAGCCGCGCCTGGCAGTCAATTCCTGCAATTGGTATTGCACTTCGAAATCTTGGATCCAATTCGGTAACTATTGACGGGCTGAGCTACCAAAATCCAAGAGGGGCTCGGTTTATTGTTCAAGGCATGTTGACCGATACGGTCACACCTCAATCTTGGCAGTACCGAGGTCGGATAGGAGACTACCAGGTATATGGTTCTTCGGACTTTTACAGATTGTTAACTATCAAAGGCCAAAATTCAGGTTCGATTACAGATGTAACAACATCAAAGTGGGGATCTCAGAGTGCAATCATAAAGGTCAGCTCAACCACCAAAGTGGTCCGCTCGGTAGCTTATGCCAAAGGGTGGCGCTACACGTTGAGCCCATTTACCGATCCACCCAAGGTCAACAAAATTGCCCAAAAGGTATCTGGTCAGGTTTCCAAATTCGGTATCGTGCAACAAATCTCGGTCCCACCTGGTAGATGGAAAGTTAACTTCTACTACTTTCCACCAAGTGTGATAGACGGAGGCCTTATTTCACTAATTGGTCTCATTGTAGCAATAGTACTTGTATGGTTCACGAAGTCATCGAGAAGGTTAACCGAGGTTCTCAGGGATTGAAGTCGGTGGCGTTTTCTCGAAATAGATTCCAGATACGACCAGTACCGCGATTTCAGCCAAACTCAGACTTAGACGTCCGGCTAGTGCGCCGCCTGATGCCGCCGATGAACTGAGCCGGGATCCAAATGAGCCAGATGTTAGAATGCTGGCATATACTATCTCTCTTACTCCAATGCCACCGGGGGAAAATACCGCTACATAACCAACAATCCACGACAGAGCCGAAGCACCAACAATGGCCCAAAATGAAGGCTTACCTAATCCGAGAGATAGTTGGGCGAAGTAAATTGCAATACAATATGAGCACCTTCCAAGAAAAAGTAGAACGGTTGCACCATAGATTTGGTAAGTGCCTATTGTAGTCTTCGATTTTAGGTTGATCGCTATTGTTAGAACTGCCACAACCACGAGAACGCCCAGAGCGTAAAAAATTGAGCTGCCCGTGGACAGTGCAACTCCTGCCACTGCAGCCGCAAGTGAAGTTTCTAGGGCTGACTCAATCAAAACGGCAGATACTTTTCGGGACCGGGTACCTTCTAGAGTATAAGCACGGGTTGCTGGCGTAAGGAGACCACCTGGGACGAAGTGGAGAGCCTGGGTGCGAGACCAGTTTGCAAAGGCCCTTCTGATATCGGTCTGGTTGGTAAGGATAATCCATCCAAAGGCAATCGAAATAAAATATCCAAGCCCGGCCAAAAACGACCATATAAAGTCTAATAGTTCAAGCCGGTCTAAATTGATCTTTCTTGATGTCTCAAATCCCAAATAGCCCAGAGCAATAAGACACAGGCCAAAGGTTATTAAGGTAGCTGTTACTCTAATCCTCCGAGGGACTCGCTTGACGACTCGCTCAAGTGAAGCTCGACTCGAACTAATTATTGAATTGAATGTCTTGCGAGGAGTTTTGATCAACCTACAAGTCTCGTTCTAGTAGTTTTACAGATTGTGTTCTGGCCAAACTTGTGCTTGTCTTGTGACTTGCCTAGTTTAGTACTTGGTGGGCACTTTGCCGCACCTAACCCGAAGTAGTTGCTTTTACCGTAACTTTTTTGTGGTAGATGTGCAATTACCTCCTAGGTGCGACTAGAAATAGACCCGTATGAAAGTTCTAGTTACAGGGGGCTGCGGCTTTATTGGTCGAATACTTGTAACCAGGTTGACCGAACTTGGATACCGAATTGTTATCTTAGATAGGCGCAACCCGGTACAAGTTGGCCTTAGTTTTGATGGGGAAGTGGCCAATGTGGTTGGTGACATTCGAGATCCCGAAGCAATAAATCGAGCCTTTACAGGGGATATTGAGGCAGTCATTCATCTAGCTGCGGTTACATCTGTGCTTAAATCTAAGCTGGATCCTGACGAAACTTTTTATACAAACTTATTTGCGACACATTTGCTCTTAGAGAGGGCCAGACAGCTAGACACTAAGATTTTTGTAATGGCCTCTACAAACGCAGTGGCCGGAAGTGTAGGCGAGAACTTGATTTCGGAGTTGACACCTCTAAACCCGTTGACTCCATATGGAGCTACCAAAGCTGCAGCCGAGATGCTCATGTCTGCCTACACGGATTTTACCGGATTGAAGTGCTGTCCAGTCAGACTCACCAACGTATACGGTCCAGGTATGGGTGAAAAGGACTCCTTTATTCCGCGCCTGATCAGAGCGGCTTTGGCCCAAGACGAAATCACGATCTATGGAGACGGACTCCAAGTGAGAGATTTTGTGTCCGTCCACGATGCGGTGGCTGGACTTATCATGCCACTGTCTGGAGATATTTGTGGGCCACTGACCATTGGATCCGGTAGCTCAATATCGGTACTGGATCTGCATAGGGCGGTGTGTGAGGTGACTAAAAGAAATATTCAGATTGTTCATGGACCCGAACAGGCTGGCGAGATGAGGGCAGTACGAGTTGATATAGGCCGGGCCCGAACTTTCGGCTTTGAACCAAGAGTGTCGCTCACAGATGGCTTGGCTGAGACTTTTCGTGACTTTCAGCTTCGCACTGGCCCGAAGAACTAGTTAGTTGTCTCGCTGTGGCTTTGTGACGTCCTCTGATGGCTGAAGCCACCAGCTTCCTGCTGGCCTCTACCAGAGAGCTCTTCTCAGCCATTCCCCTACAGGCGCTTGAAGGACCCGTCCAATCCCGTTGCCATCCCCTATACACCTCGGGTGTGACCCCCGGGGGCGTCGCCCCGAACCCCGATTCCCCTGACGGCTGAAGCCGCCAGTCCCCTCGGGGTAACTTGATGGGCAAGCAACTAGAAAGTGCTATCTAAGCCTTTGAAAGAGTACTTGGCCGGACGTTTGCAGCCGATAAACCCTTATCCCCCTGTACTACTTCAAATTCTACGTCTTGTCCCTCTTTCAGAGTTCTATAACCGTCCATCTCAATTGCCGAGTGATGAACAAAGATGTCACTCCCGTCATCTTGCTGAATAAAGCCATAACCCTTCTCAGAGTTGAACCATTTTACAGTACCGGTCGCCACGTTGGCAGACCTCCTTATTGCCTTTACCTAATAAACAACCCTCAAGTTTATCCAACAATCCAACTTGGAAATGCCGGGGAAATTGAAGGTCAAACTATAGGGTAGCCTGAATCTGTCGCCTTGTCATCTGAAAATGATTTTGTTGTGTTTTTCCCCAGATAACTCGCTAATGTCCATGGGCGACGAAAACCTCCTTTTAGAGCGTCAAGCAGGAACCTTGTGGCCTCGAACAAGACGCTGGTCATTGATGCCGACCAGTGTCCTAGGTCTAACTTGGACCAGAATGCGATTCTACGGGCCCTATTAGCGCTACTTGGTAGGGACTGGGTGGAACTACCTGGTAGAGGTCAGCGAAAGGATAGTCATTTTAGTTATGCAGGGGTGTTTTGATGGGCAAACTATCTTGTTTTAGTCAAACTAATTGGCGCCTCGAAACCTTTCAAAGTGAACGACATCTTGAACCGGCTTTCTTGGCTTATTCCCGTAATGCCCAATTGGCCACCCGACTGCCACAATGGCACACGGTTCGACAGTGATGGGAAGTCCCAGTAGGCGGCGGGCATACATCTGCGACCACAGGGGTAGGGTAATAAGAGATGCCCCGAGCCCAACTGCTCGGGCTCCGAGTAGGAGGTTTTGCACACTCGGATATATCGATCCGTAGTGACCCGAGTTGGCTATTGGGGGAGACGGTACAAAGGGAACCCGTCCGTGCCCTCCTTCCAGACACGCCACGATCAGAGCAGGAATTGACGCAAAGTTATCAATTTGCCACTCTACCGACTTGAGGATCTTGTTCATCTGGGCCGGGTCGGGCGAGCGATCAGCTAGTTTGTGGCCAATTGACCCGTAGAGCTTCCAGGCTCTCTTATACTGATCGCCCAGGGCCTGCTTTGACTTTTGGTCTCTAACGACTACAAACTGCCAGTTTTGGCCGAAGGAGCCAGTAGGGGCCTGAAGAGAAAGCTCGATGAGTCTGGTTATTAGGTAATCGCTAACTGGGGCACTGGTCACCCGCCTAATGGATCTCTGGGTGTCAATTGCATATCTTAGTGACATGGCTTCCAGCCGACGCTCTATCTCGTCTGGGTCATCGGTCGGGGGCAACGGAGGGATTATCATATGTAACCTTCAAACTTTCCAATAGCAATTTCGGCCTAGGTACGGCCGTGGGGTCCAATATAGTGCCTTAGTCACGGACCTTTCTCACGATCGGTCCCGAAGCTCGATCTTCCACGACCCAACCCAGTTCCAAGATTTCCTGACGCATTTTATCTGCCCTGTCGAAATCACGATCAGAACGTGCTCGTTCCCGTTCCTTGACGAGGTGGTCAACATTTGGCGGAGCAATCGAGTTGTCAATCTTTGGGTACAACCCGAGACTCGAGGCGATCTCTAGGGTCGAAATTGCCTTAGACAGGCCGCTTTTGAGAGTGCTTTGATCGTGGGTGTCTTCGGATGTATCCAGCAATGTATTTGCGGCTCGGATATTCTCAAAGATTATCGACGTTGCCTTAGGGGTATCTAGATCATTGTCCATGGCGACCTTGAATTCGTCAATTATGATCGGGTCTAGCGTAACTCCTAGGTCTTGATAGGCGCTTGAATTCATGGTTCCATCTGCGCCAAGGAGGTCAACTCCAAGATCGAGTGCTACTTCATTTACACGCCTGGCCAGAAAGTCAAGGCGGCCAAGAGCGTCGGTAGCATCAGAAATCTCCACCTTGGTGACTTCTATAGGAGATCGGTAGTGCGAGCGCATAACCAATAGTCGAAAAGCACGAGGATCAGACGTTGAAATCAGGTCATCTAAACTTGTAAAGTTCCCTAGTGACTTGGCCATCTTTTCACCTCCGACCTCGATAAAGGCATGGTGCATCCAGAGCTTTGAGAACTCGTATCCTAGGGCAACTGCTTGAGCACGTTCATTCTCGTGGTGCGGGAATTGGAGGTCCATTCCACCCGAGTGGATATCAAACCCGTCGCCAAGGAGTTCTAGGGACATAACAACGCATTCGGTATGCCAACCAGGTCTCCCTTCACCCCACGGCGAGGGCCAGGAGGGCTCTCCCGGTTTAGCAAACTTCCAGAGAGCAAAGTCAATTGGGGATCTCTTAGAGTCATCCATGTCAACTCGGGCTCCAGCTCTTAGGGAGCCGAGGGACTGGTGAGCCAACTCTCCGTAGCCATCCAGGCTTTCTGAGTCGAACCATACCCCGGTTCTAGCCACGTAGGCGTGGTCAGTCTCAATAAGTTTGTCAATCAACTCGACCATTTTTTTGACGTAGTCGGTTGCCCGCGGGGCAAGGGTTGGTCTAAGTACCTCCAGGCTCTCTAGTGCCTTCCACCAGACCTCTTCGTAGGTCCGGGCCAGTTCCTCCCAACTAATCCCTTGCTCGTGTGCCCGGTTGATAATCTTGTCATCTATGTCGGTAATGTTCGACACGTGCACGACCTCGATGCCAATCCACTGAAGATATCGACGCAAAAGATCATAGACCAGCGCTGATCGGCCATGGCCAAGATGGGGAACGTCGTATACGGTTGGTCCGCACACGTACAAGGTAACCCTGCCCGAGCTAGCGCCCTTTACCTCCCTGAGAGTTCCCAGCCGTGAATCATGGAGTTTTAGCACGTTCCTAGGTTATAGTGTCTAGACGGGAATTTCTGTAGTATTAGAGGTTTATGCATTACAATTCAGAGCCGGTTGATCCAACCAATGTAGTTGTTTCCTGTGATCACCAGGCACAATCACCATGGAAGGCCAATACTTCAATTGTCTGAGAATTCTAACTTAGTTCAAGATGTCTTGGCTACCAACCCACCGAGGGAGCCCTCCAAAGGTGCTGATGGTGCCTGGGAAAACCTAGACGTTCCGGATCGTCCAGGTCTCGAAGGTCTAGAGGAGAAGTTCTCAACTAAATGGGAAGAAACCGGTATTTACGTTTTTAGCAAGGACCGGGCAAGACAACTCAACCCGACCAATCCACGGGAGGCGGTATTTTCTATTGATACCCCCCCGCCAACCGTGTCTGGATCGCTCCACCTTGGTCACCTTTTCTCCTATACCCACACCGACACGATCGCCCGGTACCGCAGGATGTGTGGGTACGAAGTGTTTTATCCAATAGGGGCCGATGATAACGGGGTACCGACCGAGCGCCGAGTTCAGAATTATTTTGGTGTTGGCTGCGATCCGACCATTGCTTTTGACCCAGACTTTGTTCCCCCCGAGTCAAAAGGCGACACCAAGGTCGATGGCCAAGTTCACATTTCCCGACCTAACTTTATTGACCTGTGTAACCGCTTAACCCTTGAAGACGAAAAGGCCTTTGAAGGGCTCTGGAGAACACTTGGGCTGTCGGTGGACTGGTCTAGTGCGTACGCCACTATTGATACCCGGTCCAGAAAGATCTCACAGAGGGCCTTTTTGCATCTCGTTGAGCGGGGACTGGTTTACCATTCTACCGCCCCGACCCTGTGGGACGTGGACTTTCGGACCGCCGTGTCGCAGGCTGAGATGGAAGACCGGGAGGTTCCAGCGGCCTACCACCGCCTGGCCTTCACACTAGAGACCAGCCCTGAACACGATGATCTGGTCGGAAGACCTAAAGTACTGGAGATTGATACCACTCGCCCTGAGCTATTATGCGCCTGTGTGGCCCTGGTCGCCCATCCAGACGACGACCGATACAAGGAACTCTTTGGCATGACTGCCAGGTCGCCCCTCTTTGAGGTAAGTGTACCGGTGCTCTCCCATCACCTGGCTGACCCCGACAAAGGGACCGGAATAGCCATGGTGTGTACCTTTGGTGACGCCACAGACATTATTTGGTGGAGAGAACTTGGCCTTGAAACCCGGACCGTAATAGGTCGCGATGGTCGGTTTATGCCCATCGAGTGGGGGAGCGGGCTATGGCAATCTAATAATCTAGATCGTGCACGAAGTTTATATGGCGAACTTGTTGGGCGTCGTTCCAACCAGGTTCGTACCCAGGTTACTAAGATGTTGGGGGAATCCGGGGAGATGCTCGGGGAACCCCGGCCAATTGTGCATCCGGTAAAGTACTACGAGAAGGGTGACAGACCCCTCGAAATCGTGTCTTCCCGTCAGTGGTTTATAAAGACTCTCGACATGAGAGACGAACTCCTTCGTCGAGGCGATGAACTGTCCTGGTACCCCCGGTACATGGTTTCACGATATAAGTCGTGGGTAGAAGGACTCAACCAAGACTGGAACATTTCTCGCCAGAGATACTTTGGAGTACCCTTTCCTGTATGGTACCGCCTGGATCATAACGGAGACCCAGATTTCGATAAGCCGATATATGCCTCGGAAGACACCCTTCCAGTAGATCCTTCAAGTGACGTTCCTGAGGGCTTTAGTCCGTCTCAAAGAGACAAACCCAGCGGGTTTAGTGCCGACCCTGACGTAATGGACACGTGGGCGACCTCGTCACTTACTCCCCAAATTGCCGGGATGTGGGGCGAAGACCAGGAACTCTTTGACATGGTATTCCCTATGGATCTAAGACCTCAGAGTCACGAGATAATTCGTACCTGGCTTTTTTCTACAGTGGTTCGAAGCCATATTGAGCACGGGACCCTCCCGTTCCGCGACGTGGCGATCTCCGGCTGGGTACTTGACCCAGACAGAAAGAAGATGTCCAAATCAAAGGGTGACGTAGTAACACCGAAGCCCTTGATTGACAAGTACGGTGCAGATGCCGCCAGGTACTGGGCGGCGAGCGCCCATCCCGGGGTTGACACCGCCGTAGACGAGGGAAAAATGAAAATCGGTCGACGACTTGCAACTAAGATCTTGAACGCTTCAAGATTCTCCTTGGACAGAATTGCCCAGATTGACCCACAAGACCGGTCCATGATTGGGGTCAAAAGTATCACCCACCCTTTGGACCGGTCCTTTATAACCGGTCTGGCCAAAACAGTAGTTGAAACAACCGATGCCTTTGAGGCCTATGATCATGGTCGAGCAATAGACAGGGGTGAGTCGTTCTTCTGGACTTACTGCGATAACTATATTGAACTTGCCAAGGCCCGGGCATACGGAGCCGAATTCTCGGACCAAGACAAGATAAGTGCCATTAGCACTCTCGGGTTAGCCACGTCTGTATTCGTGCGCCTGTTTGCTCCAATCATGCCATTTGTGTGCGAAGAAGTCTGGGGCTGGTGGAACGAGGGATCAATTCACCGGTCTCGGTGGCCGAGGGTGGATGAGTTTGGTAGTTTGGCCCATATTGGCACGCCAGAACTCTTGGAATTTGCTAGTTCGTTGCTGGCAATGGTTCGCAAGGAAAAATCCGAGGCCAAGATGTCGATGACCGCTCCGGTCGTGCTTATGAGAGTTTGTGATACCCCCGAACGCCTGGACCTACTCAGTCAGTTCCAAGGTGATCTAATTGCAGCTGGCACTGTGGTTGGGACTCTTGAAAAGATCGAGTGTCCTAGTGGGACTGAGGCAAAAGTAGAAGTAACCCTGGCAGGTAATTGAAGGTTGTATTAGTCGGCACAGACCTAGTCCAAGTCACCCCAAACGGGGGAGCAATTGAACGACTGATCTGTGGATGGGCGGAGAGTCTTGCTGGGTGGGGCCACGAGGTTCACGTGGTTTCAGTCGGAAAAATCAACCAAGAAACCTGGGATAGTCACGATGGTAAGGTTCATGTTCGACCGAGGGGCCAACAAGACCGATCAGTTCAAAAGGGCCGCGTCATCTCCACGTGGGTACCCAACAGTCAATCCCTGGCTGAACTGGTTGAATCGATTGGACCGCATGTGACGATTCTCAATAATCGTCCAACCTGGGGAGCACAGATACCCGGGCGGGTGTCTCATATCTTTCACAACACCCTCGAAGCGCTCTGTGTTGATAATCTTGATGAAACAGGCCATCTTCTAAACACCCAACAAGTAATGGTGGTTTCAGATTGGCTGGCCGGCCACATCCAAGACCGTTTACTTCTCAAAAATACCCCCCAGGTAATTCCGGTCTTTGTTGATGACGTGTTTCTAACTGGGCATTGCCTAGGTAGCCGTGAATGGGGAATCGAAACCTCTAAGTCTGCTGGTAATCATTCTAGGCCTGTCTTGACAGCATTCTTCCCAAATCGTCTTATGAAAAAGAAGGGCCTTGAGCTCTTTTTGGAGTCCCTTCATATTCTGAACACTCCCGGGGTGCTATCAGTTGGTGACAGTCAATCTGCGGCCTGGATTGGAGTTGTACCCAACTACATCTCACCATGGGACAATCCAACTCAAGAACACCAAGAACTTGCTAAAGAGGTAACCGAGCATCCATTTGCAAGACTAATTGATCCTCTAGTGGGGGCAATTGAGAGTGCCCGGGCCATGGTAATGTCTAGTGTGATAGTAGTCCCCTCTATTGCCCCAGAGGGACTCGGGATATCTGCAATTGAGGCCCAGGCCCTAGGTTGTTGTGTAGTGACCTCCGGGCAAGGAGGACTCCGAGAGGCTACCTTCTGGCCCAACCTAACATTTGCCGACCTCAATCCCGAGAGCCTTGCCAGGGCTATCTTTGAGATAACTGCCACGGGTCCCAGTCACGCTAGGGCCAGACTGAAACTTACCCGAGATCTCGCCAAAAGATTTTGCGTCAGCCAATCGGCCAGGTCACTACTAGAGGCGATCGAGGACGGTGACTGATATCAGCCGTCTGGACCAAAGATCCACTGGTAAAGTTTTTGTACTTGTCCACATCAAAACACCCCGAGGGACTGACGGCTTTAGCCTCCAGATAAGTCACGTTTAGACCCCTATAAGTGGCAGAACTGAATAGATCCCAAAACAGACCAGAATTACCCCGGAAACCTTTCTGAGTACTGCCATGGGGACTATTTTAAGTAGGGACCTCCCGCTAATGGTGGCCAGTCCCGCTGATGCCCAAAGCCCAATTAGAGCTCCGACTCCAACGGATAGTGGATCATGGTATTTTGCCGTAAAGTTTGCAATTAGAATCTGGGTCAAATCTCCCCATTCTGCCAAAAAGATCACGACGAACACACTCGCCGCAATCCTTACAAAGGATCTCTCGGCTGGTATCTTTTCGACTTGGGTCTCCCATGAAGAGGGCTCGGTTGACATTGATCTTTCCAGGTTGGGGTCCAATAGCTGTTGAGCCCGGTCTGCCTCAATTTCACCCTCTTGGATCTGGTTTGACTCAGAACCCAACAACAGATAGATACCTCCAGCAAAAAACAGGATTGATACAACAGCCTCAACCGGCTTTTTGGGAAGCATCAAGACAAGATTCCCGGCTACCGTGGCAATTAGAACGTGAACCGCAAATCCTCCTGCCGCTCCAACCCAGACGGGGACCGGGCGAAACTTTGAGGACATTATCAGATTTGAGATAAACGTCTTGTCGGGTAGCTCGCCGACAAAGATAATCGCGGCAATCGAGACGATCAGGCCGATTTTCACCGAAGAATTGAGGGCTGGGCTAGGATGTTGAAAATGTCAGATGTCACCGTGACCAAGTCTATTGGTCAGGACTATCAAGTACTGCCACTTGCAAGACTTTCAATCGAGATTGCCCGCTCGGTCTCCAAACTTGGGCGGATCTGCGTAGAAGGTGAGGTAAAAGAGCCAAAAGTCCTCCAATCCGGGCAGGTCTTCTTTTCCCTCATTGACAGAGGTTGCACTTTGAGCTGTTCGATTGCGAGCCAGCGTAGTGTCTCGATCTCTCTGGGTCGAGACAACCAACCCGCCAGCCAAGGACCTTCAACTCGCTCTATCCCGGTAGTGAACGGAGACCGGGTTCAGGTATATGGAACCCTGGCATATAAGAAACAGTACGGACAACTCAGGTTAGAGGTGGTCGACGTCGTTCCGGTAGGAGTTGGAGATATCGATCGTGCCATCGAGGAGATCCGTAGAAGGCTACAGGCCGATGGCCTTATAACCCGACCCCGCAAACCAATACCTCGACTACCCCGAAAAATTGGTGTGATTACCGGGTCTGAGGCCGCGGTGATTGGTGACATTAGATCGGTTATCTCTGAGCGATTTCCCGGGTACCCGGTCAAGTTTAAGGCTGTGACCGTATCTGGCCCAGGAGCCCCGGCGGCTATCGTTGGAGCCCTCGGTGACCTAGAAAAGGACCACGACGTGGACGTGGTTATTGTTGCCCGGGGTGGAGGCGAACCATCAACCCTGTTCCCGTTTAGCTCTGAGGAACTTTGCCGGGCACTGTGTTCGGTACGGTTTCCCGTGGTCACCGCGGTTGGCCACGAAAAGGACCATCCACTCTGTGACGAGGTGTCTGATCTGGCATGTAATACCCCGTCTCTGGCCGCAATTCGGGTCATTCCATCTAGAGCTGACCTGGTGAGTGAACTCGACTTCCTTGTTGACCAGGCCCGGGACGTGTTAGTCCGTGGGCTCGGTCAAGAGCTTACCCGGCTTGGCTCAATTGACCTGTTAGGATCACTTTACGTCACCTTTGAGTCCAGACAGCGAGAGTTGGCCAGTATAGACCTGTCAGGCCCCCTGACCTACCGGGTCTCAAAGGAACTGGCCAATCTGGACGGACTGAAGAAGCTGGCCGACGAACTCGACCCTCATAGAGTTTTAGAGCGGGGATATGCTGTAGTGATCACCGCCGACCGGGTTGCCCTGAGAGATCCCAACCAGGTATCTCCCGGCGACCAGGTCGACATTCAGGTCTCCCGTGGTACCTTCAAGGCACAGGTGGTTGGCCAACGAAGGCTCACGCAGCCCCTGAAAAGCGGCAACCAGTGAATTCTTATGGCCCCCGGTCATTGGCTGAACGTCTGCATCCAAGATGGGTCCAGACAGACCTCATAGGATAAGCTCGACGGGGAGCAGAAATGGACGATTTTTCAACATCCCAACCGTTGCAGGAGAACCTTGACGGATATAAGTATGAGGAACTCGTGGAACTCTTAGAGGACTTGACCCGGAAAATGTCCTCCCGAGAGGTCGGGATCGAGGAGGCCACGAGGCTATACTCTCGGGCAAAGATAGTACATGCCAACGCCCTAGACCGACTAGACAAGATCAAGGCTACCTTAGACAGCCTAGATACCAGTCAACCCAGCCAAGTTAGGTACGAAGAGATATGAACATTACCCAAAACTCGAAAGTTAGCCGTGCGTTCTGCGTGCTAGTAGCCCTTGCAGCCTCCGTAGTCCTCGCAGCGTGCTCTAGCTCGTCTGGTAAGTCAACTGCGGTAAACTGGAGTTCTAAATTGCTGGCCACCTGTTCTGGGAAACCCGGGGCTCCGACCACCTTGTCAATACAATCTAGTGCAGTCATTTCAGGGGCAAACCTGGATCTGACCAACTCATGTCTCTTGGAGATCGACCAGGGTTCACTTACTATCGATCGGTCAACTCTCAAGGTCTCCTCCCTGGGCATCGTTCTAAGCCAAAAGGCCCGTCTCTCCATCGAGTCGAGCAAGATATTTAGTTTTAGTCCGTCAAGTTCCATCTCTCTTACCTCTTCAGGTGGTGGTCAAGTCGTAACTTTCTCCCGGGATAATATTCACTTGGACCGGGGGATCCTCGTTGAGCTCGGGTTTGGTTCTACCCCTAACAACGGGGTCAAGGTTCTGGCTGTACTCCAGACCTCTATCAACGCCCCCAGCCCCGACGGGCTCGGGATTGACTTTATTACCAAGGGACCGTCTAAGTTTATTGATGACACTTTCTCGACTAAGGCCAACGGAGGGATCGTGGCCGTCAAGTCGGCAAGTCTAGGGACGTGTACCATTACTAGGGTGAAAGGGATTTCTGGCCACGCCTGTTTAAGTATTGCCAGCGGAGCCCAGGGTTGAGTTCACCTAGCCCCAACCCTAAGGCTCGGCAGGTTCGTCGGTGGTCGACCATGTCAGTCGTCGTGGCCACCGTGATCGGTCTCGCAATCTCTGGAAGCGCGGCCGCGTTTGTAAACGCGGTAAGCTCAACCCCTTCGACCTCCCAGCCCCAGGAAACCACGACCACGTGCCCGTCCACGACCACGACCACCTCTCACGCCTCAAATGCCCTGGCTGACTTCTCCGGGGTATCGCGAGCACAGGCTCAAGAGATCTCAGCCACCGTGTTCAACCCACAGACATTCGTGTTTACCGGGATATACCCCACGGCTGGACTTCCCAGTGGAGGAAACCCACTCACGATCTCCGGGGTGGGTTTTGGAACACCGGGTAACGCCAACTTGTGGCCCGTGTTTGATTTTGGGCAGTACCCGAATGGGACCGAGGACCTCGTGCCAGTTGCCTCGACGGTTGTGAGCAACACCGAGATCTACGTTCCCTCGGTGCCCCCTTCCCAGAATAACGCCAACATAGCCTACGTAATGCTCGCCACCCCCAACAGCTACGTACTCACCACGACCATCCCCTGGCAGTTGATTGGATTTAGTCCGGCCGCCGTATATAGTTACACCAACAACCCTCCGCCCACGACCACCTCGACGAGTTCTACCACCACGACCTCGTTCCCACCAGCCACAATTGCCGTTCCAGCCGTGATCCCGACCGTGGAGGCCATAGTTCCCCCAGCCGGGCTCCCGACAGGCGGTGCCCCGGTCTCTATCGAGGGTACCGGCTTTTCAGGTACCACCCAAGTATTCTTTGGTACCTCCCCAGCAACCTCCTTTCAGGTGGTGTCCTCGGGCCTAATTCAGGCGGTGTCTCCTCCCGGGACCGCAGTAGTCGACATCCGCGTCATAAATTCGGCAGGGGAGTCGGCTCCGTCTGGAATGGACAAGTTCTCCTACTCGACCAATATTCCCGCAATTCGCTTCGGCCGGCTGACACTGTGTTCTGGGTCAGCCCCCCCAGGTCAACCTGAATCTGGCCCGTCTCAGGCCGCACCGTCGCTGGCTAGCCCTACTCAAGGAGGTCTTCCTCAACAAGGGGTTACTCGCCCGACAATTGCCCCGGTCAAGCAACCCTGATTGGTCTATTTGGCCCTAGAGCTTTCAATCGCCTCCGGCACTAACTCAAGGGTGTGTTGAACAAAGTCCCGATTCACCTCTAGTTTTTCCAGGGATTGATCCAAGGTTCTCTGGCCTGTCTTTAGGGTGTGTGACGAGAAAAACTCTAAAACGTCTTTTGCGAGATCATCTGAACAGAGATTTGACACGGTTTCCAGGGCCCTACAGACCATCTGATCTGGAAGAATTTTATTTAGCTTATCCCAGTTGGCCTTCACAAATGACCATCCATCGTCAGCCCTCTCCCTATTTGAGAGTGCTGACATAATTACAAACGGGGCATTTTGTGATCGGACCTCACGAAAGACCATCTCAAGGGTCGACCTATAGAGATCAGGATCCTCAAAGTTACACAGGGCAACCAAAAATCTTACCTCATCTTGAGGAGATATAGGGTTCCGATATCGGTCCAGGACTTGACTATATATCTCTGAAGAGTCCGACGCTGATACAATCGTGACCACAGCCGAGACGAGGTCAGCGGGCAATGACTTCACGTTCTTGAGATACCGGTTGAAGCTTTCGTGAGCCCACTCGATTGTCTGTGAATGGTTGCCAACTGTTCCCAGGGCGCGATAGATAACGGCCCTCAAAGTTCCTATCTTTTCATCTTCTCCTGGTTGGGGAAGATTTGAGATCCTGTCTAGCTGATCGAGGTATTTATCTTGAACAAACCCGGCAAGGGATTGCCTGATTTGCTCTCGGCAAGGGCTGTAGTTAGCCACCAGGTCCAAGAACGATAGTGAGTTTGTAAGGTTAGTCCACACGTTGGGGTCTTTTGAGGAAAGTCGAGAGACGACCGAAAAGTAGTCCCCCATTGTGGCCAGCCCGCTAAGAGCTAATGCCCAGTTGTCTGTGACCAGATTGAACGTTTCATTAGGGTCAAGATGTTCTAGGCTTGCCGACAACTTACTATTTAGATCTCCCAAATATTGAGACCTATAGAATCCGGTTCCTCCTGAGTTGATAATGACCAGGTCTGGTTCGCCCACCAGTTCTATCGCCGACCCATCTCGGTCCACTATTACCTTGAAGCTCTCCTCCGATTGATCAGTTACTACCCTTACCTGGACCGGAATCTGCCAGTCGAGCCCGATTGCATCGCCTTCTTGTCCAGTCCGGTGTCGAGCAAGTCGAAATGGAGACTGGGAGAGCAAGAGGCGGTAGCCTTCCTGATTTGACTCGACCTTAGCCGACAGGCATGGGTGACCTCCTTGGAAGATCCACGAGTCCATGAGTTGGCGCACCGGTTGTGAGCTGGCCTCCTCGATTGCATCCCAAAGATCAGTTGTCTCGGCGTTCGAGTACAGGTGATCATTCAAATACTTCTTGATACCTGAAAGAAAGACCTCCGAACCGAGATAACACTCCAGCATCCGCAAGACCCCGGCACCTTTTTCGTAGGTCAAAACGTCAAACATTCCCTGGGCCTCTTCGGGGCGGACAACCGGGAACTCGATAGGGCGCGTGGAAGATAGCTCGTCAGTAGTCATCGCTCCTGACCTGGTCAGCCCAAAAGTAACCCACCTGTCCCAGTTTGGTCTGAACGCGTCGACGCATGACATTTCCGCAAAGGTTGCAAAGGCCTCATTTAGCCAGATCCCGTTCCACCATTTCATGGTGACCAGATCTCCAAACCACATGTGGGCGATCTCATGAGCCACAACGTCGGCCACTCGCTCGTAGTCCACCCGAGAGGCAGATCCCGGATCAACCAACAGGGCAGTCTCACGAAACGTTACCGCACCCAGGTTTTCCATTGCCCCAAAGGCAAAATCGGGAATTGCAATCAAGTCAAGCTTGTCAGATGGATATTCGATTGAAAACCAATTGGAGAAAAACCGTAAAGCATGCTCACCAATTTCGAGAGCGAACTCTACCATCTTTTCTTTTCCGGGTGGAAATACAATGGCGAGTTCTACCCCGTCGACGTTTACGGTCTTAGTTCTCTTTAGAGGTCCAACCACGAATGCAACCAGGTATGTTGACATCTTGATAGTCCGGGCAAATTGAACTCGAACTAGACCACCATCTAGCTTCTTGCGGGACACCGGTTTTGAGTTCGATACGGCCAGTAAGTCGTCAGGTATGTCAAGGCTTATCTCGAATGTAGCCTTGAGGTCTGGTTCATCCCAACACGGGAACGCCCTACGAGCATCGGTAGCCTCAAATTGGGTTGTCGCGATCACTTGTTCAACACCCTTGGGGTCGACAAAGTTGGACCGGTAGAATCCTCGGAGCTTGTCAGTCAGGACACCTCTAAACTCGATCTCAACTGTCCAAGTACCCGGGTTGATAACCTGGTCGAAAGATAGCCAAAGCTGCTCTAGCTCTTCGTCGTACCTTACCCTGGCCTCGATGGCGCTGCCGGATTTTGATCTGACCAGGGCCGAGGATACCTTCAGCTCAGCGCTGTTCAAGACTATTGATTTTGTAGCCGCCAGGACCCGGATTTCCACGGCCTCTGATCCGTAGAATGTGAACCGGGCAAAGTCGGGTATCAGGTGCAACTTGTAATGAATCGGTTCTACGTTGCGTGGTAGGCGAAAATCCACCTCTTACCTCCTGGGGATGATAGTTATAAACTCTAATCGGCCAGTAGCGGCGCGATAATCCTAGACACTAGTTTGAAATATCAGGCTGCTCCACAATAGACCCAGATTTGGTTCTGGTGTGAATTTGGCATATTCAATCACAGTTGGCGTGTTGGGTGCGTTAGGATGTGAACGTGGTAGACAACGACCTAACCGGTCATGATTTTTGAAAGAGTAGGGGTGAGGTTGCGTGAACCTGAGTAGAAGGCACGACTACGACGTGGTAGGCATCGGTAATGCCCTGGTGGACGCCCTCACCAGATCTGGCGACGCAACAATTGATGACCTGGGACTCGTCAAAGGAACGATGTCTCTGGTCGGCCTGGATTTCGTGCAACAGTTTGGATCCAAGATTTCCGCCGACACCCACGTGTCAGGCGGTTCCGCGGCAAATACTTGTGCCGGTCTCGCCTCTCTCGGAGCCAATGTGGCCTTTATAGGAAGAGTTGCCAAGGATGACCTTGGACACGAGTTTGAACAGGACATTTCAAGAGCTGGAGTGACCTTTCGCCACAAGGCCTCACACCGTCCCCACGACCCCGGAGATGCTACTGGCCGGTGCTACATCTTTGTAACTCCAGATGCCGAAAGAACCATGGCCACCTTCCTAGGAGTTTCTAGCCAACTATCGGAACACGATATTGATCTGTCACTCGTATCTCACTCCATGATTACCTACTTGGAGGGATACTTGTGGGATCTCGACCAGACAAAAGACGCCCTCAGGCACGCCATGAAAAAGGCCCACGAGGCAGGCCACCTGGTAGCTATATCGCTCTCGGATCCATTTGTGGCCGATCGGCACCGAGATGAGCTAATTGAACTTATCGAGGGATCAAATGATCCCAACAAAAGCGATGGAGTTTTCGTTGATGTGGTATTTGGGAATGAAGACGAGGTGTCCTTGCTCTATCAGTGTGAGTTCTCCTCGGCCGCCGAGAGACTGTCGGCGAACAACGTAATCGCCGGGCTTACCCAAGGAGCCAAAGGCTCGACGGCATTTTACAGGGATGAAACCGTGCATGTTGACTCAAGAAAGCTGTCTGGGGTTATCGATACAACTGGAGCGGGAGATCTGTACGCGGCGGGATTTCTGTTCGGGATGACCCGCCAGTTGTCGTCCATTTCTACGGGAACTCTCAAGGAGAACTTTGAACGGATAAACCTGCAACAGTGTTGCGAGCTAGGCAGCTTGGCGGCAGCCGAGATTATCTCTCACATGGGGTCACGCCCGAAGGTATCTTTGGGTAAGCTCGTAAGATCCGAGGGACTGATATCCTAGTTCGACCCTTTGGCAAAGGAGAGTGTTTTGATTGACCAGATAAGTCATACGGTGGCCTTGATGAGGTTTCAATTGTGCCTGGCCCAAGTTGGGCAAGACCAATTTGACAAACCCTGCCCGTGTGATCAGTGGTCGATAAAAGATCTACTCAGCCACGTGATAGGCGGCAACACTCGGGTTGCTGGGGCTGAATTTACCGGGTTATTGCCGGAGGTGGAACTAGGGATTCAGTATGAGGACTCTAGTAGGTTGGCTATGGAACGCTTTGAGCGCCCGGGGGCCCTCAGTGACACATTCAAGGCACCCTTCGGAGAGATTCCCGGGTCGATATTTATAGTACTTAGGACCACGGATGTCTTGGTGCACTCTTGGGATCTCGCCCGAGCAAACGGGGAGAATAGCGATTTCGAGCCCGAGTTAGCGTCGGAGGTATTAGAGGTGTCTTCGAAAATAATCAGACCGGATCTTCGAGGCCCTGGAAGGCCATCAATCCGCCCCGAGGGGACTGGCGGCTTCAGCCGTCAGGGGAATCGGGGCTCGGGCCGTAAGCCCGACATCTC
>DAIDHF010000027.1 GCA_027452005.1 Acidimicrobiales bacterium | reverse complement strand
GCTCCAATCCGAGACTAAAGCGGGTATCAAGCCGGTCGGGTCGCAAATCTTCTAGGGCATAACATGGGAACGATTGGTGTCCAGGACAGCCAGCTTCAGCTACAGAATCTCTGGGAGCCATCTCTAAACGGATTGATCGGGAGCTCGTTCCCACCTTATGCGGCGATCTCGACTGTGACAGTTGGCCCACAGCTGCTAATGGGAGTAAACGTCAATTATGGCGGCGAAGAAGTCAGCGATTGGTGGCTAGAGCTTGTAAGCATCTCAACAGCTCCCACGACTTTCGAAATGGGCATCTATCAAGGCGGGGCTCAGGTAGCTGCAACTGGCAATATTGCTAATCTGATTACAGGAGCTCCGAAGGGGGTGGAAATCCCGTTGGCCTTCCAGGGTGGTCCAGGGCCGATATCGGTAGTCTTTCTTATCCCCGATGTTAGCGATCCAGGCTCCTTTTCCCTTTCCTCAACAGCTGGAGGCGGAACCACAAACAATATGGGACCCTTCCACTCAACCGTAGGACTCAACGCACCTACAACTCCAGGCTTCCAAGCCAGTGGTGTATCAGCACTTCCCGCCGATCTGACCACAGCCGGACTTACCTATTCAGGCCTGAATCAGATCCTTGTTGGCTGGTCATAACCTAATTCAAACTTTTCCTTGACTTTGAGGCAATAGCGTATACGCTATGTCTCATGCCCGAAGGACACTCGATCAAATGGCAAGCAAGGGCGTCATGTGCGGGTGAACCGATGTGGCTGTTCTTTACGCCCGAAAATTCTGTACTCGCCCAAAAGGCTAAGGCAATCTGCAAATTTTGCCCCGTTCGTCGGGAATGCCTAGATTTCGCCAGAGCTAATGAGAACAGTAATTTTCGGGTGTACGGAATATACGGAGGACTGACACCTAAAGAGCGGAAAAGGCTCTATCTAGAAGAGAAAAGGAAGCAATGATGTCAATAACGGGTGAAGAGATTCCTCGGGTACGTGAGATAATCGAGGAGCAAAAGGACGAGCTGGATGAAGTCGTACCAGTTACTATCGGACTTCCTAGGTACTTAGTTGAGTACCTTCAAATGGTGAGGGAGTTTAATCCCCAAAAACCAAACCCAGCGGCGTTGGAACATGGCTACAACGCTCAGGACCTTTTCTACGAGAACCTTCTTGAAACGGCCATCACTGTCGAAATTGTCTGCTCGTTGGCCCAAGACAGAGAGATAAATGGAAATATTGCCATCGAGCGTCAGCTTACAGCACAGGGGCTTGATGAGAATGAAGTCCATGCAGCTGCCAAGCGTATTGTCGGGCCGCTCTTCAGTAATCCGATTCTAATGAGAGACTTCAAGAACACTTGGGAGCGGCTGATGGAAATGGATCAGGACGAAATGGTTGGCAGATTTGCTCTGAGCTATCGCCTTCCGAAAACACAAATTGCCACGAATCGAGCTGTTAAGGCTATGTCTGATGTCAAGGCGTAAGATTACCGTCACAGTGAGTGAAGACACCTATATGCAGCTGCTAGGCCGAGCGGAGGATAACCATCTTTCGGTCGCCACAGAGGCATCGCATCTGCTTCGGTGCGGCCTCAAAATCATGGACGGCCCCTTGACATACCAGGGAATGAAGGCTCGGGAAATCAGGAAGTATCTGAAGCTTGCAAAAAAGGCCGAAGAATTCATCAAGCGTCAGGAGAGTATCTGGGCGCCGATAGACAAGAAGGAGGGTGGAGATGGCTGAGAATGGCAGTGGCCGTGGCTATGGCCGTGGCTATGGCAGTGGCAGTGGCACTGGTGGTTATTACGATAGCTATGACTGGGATTCAGGAGGATTCGAGGAGTTCCTAAGCTCCTGAATCTGCTCCAACAACATATCTCGCTCTGCCTTTAGAGCCTCGAAATTCTCCCTCCACTTGGCAGAATTCGAGGCTCTTGCTGCGAATAGGCTCCCTACGAAGAAAATACCAGCAGTCATAATCAACGACCAGGAATTGCCGTCAATTATTCCCATTCATCTATCTCTTCATTCAATGAAGCAGGGTCTTCAATCTCAAAATACTGAGCCAGTCGTTGCAGCTGGATCGGCGTGCCAGTTCGAAGCTTCCGAGATATCTGCGACAGGGTGATCGGATTCATCGAACAAGCAGCTGCGATCTGATACTGGTTGATCGGGCTCGTAACAAGAAGATATCTGAGTAGAGTCATTAGTATGGAAATAGAGGAGCTCTTGGTGGGGTGATAGTTACCGAAGGTGGTAGGTTGGGATTTTCCTTCTTGGCTGAATTATACAACTGCGTCAGGTATTTTGGAGTAACTAGGTAGCCGTTGAACGGCATGTATGACCAGCCATCAATAAGTTGTTGGTTGCCGGTCTTGAGATAGTCCTTGACGTTCTGAGCGGCGTTCGAATACAGGTCGATCTGAGTTTGGGCCTTGATCTGGTTGAGGTTGACCTTTTGGGGTATCCACATTGGCAGGTTCAAAGCGTTGAAAATGGCCTTTTCATAGGCATAGGGTGTTTGTGATTGCTTAGCCTGGCGAGCATTGTTTGAGAGCCCAAGAGCCAAATCAAACGCTTGCGTTTCAGGAACGATCTGTTCGAGCTCCGAGCCCCAGAAGTTTGTTGTTGCTGTTTCTTGTTGCGTCCCATAGAAAGAATCGTAGCTGAGCTGCGGATAAAGGTTCGATGGAGAACCTGTTGCTGGATTGATCCCCGCCGCAGCCAAACCACCTTCAATAATCGGATTGAGCGACTGTAGGAAACCCGCCAGAGTGAGGTATGAGGCGGCTGAACGGAAAGGATTCATCTGTCTGTCGTCTAACATATTGACCCAACCCTGAGCACTTGGAGAGCCCAAGAAGAAGAGGAGTGAGAACCGTTGCGGAATTCCTGATTTGTAATCGGCAAGCTGTTGATTGGCTGAATGAGCGAGGATGGCAGCCCTATAAGGATGGTCGGAAGGATAGGTTAGGACGTAGCGAATGATGTGCTTTTCCCACGCATAGAACGGAATGAGATTCTTTATCACTGATCGTTCAAGCGGCGACAGGACATCCAGGTCCGCATAAACCTTATGCACAAGATCAATCGCCATCTTCTCGGAACCATATTTGTCCATTCCATAGAGGTATGTCATAGCCCGATACATATGATTGAGACGTTCTTCCATCCCAACTACATACTCATATTTGGCAGCGATCTTGTCAGAAACGTTAGCGAGCTTATCCCATCCTTTTTCCTGCGAGAGATACTCGCCAAGAGTTCTACCGACTGATTGGTTCCATGCCCCGTCGAATGTAACTATATGTGAGACTCCCTGTTCAATGGCATTAGGGAATTCGATACCCTTTCTGACCATCTCTCGATATTTAGGGAGATACTCAGTGATGATCTTTGGGGATGTCCGCATAGCCATCAGCGTCATACCACCCTGAGCAAGGTGGCCTAGGAGGTATCGAGGGGAAAGGCGCACCAATGATCCTCGGTAGACCTTCATTGCCTTGTTATAGCCACCCATAAATCCCGAAGTCTCCGGTGAATACCATGATGATTTCATGGATTCGAGAGTTCGAGCGAGTTGTTTATGGATATAGACCTTTTGACCGGTGGTGAACACTGATGGCCGAGGAGTCGATGACGGGAAATAGGCATCAGGATTGAATTCAAGGAAGTGCTCACTGATTTTCAGATTGATGAATTCATCAGGAGCCATCGTAGCCGGACGTTCGGCCATGTTTATTCCAAGAGACTTCTCGACATCCTGACGAGACAGAAGGAATGGCTTGATATTGTTCTCCATGAACGCAGAGCCAAATTCATTGATGAGAATTTGGGCTTGAGCGTGGGAGAGGGAGACCATCGCATCGGCATAGGATGAGGAAAGATTGAAGGCTCGATTCTTGACAAGTTTTTCAGTTTGGTTGCGGTCGAGGAAGATGGATGGATTAGGGACACGCTTGGCTTCCCGAGTCGAAATTTTGGGCAACCATTGAGGAGCTTCGCCTGTAGCCTGAGTGAGCTCGACCCAAGACTTCTTGATTGAAGAAGAGATTTGGGTGAGTTGTGATGGAGAGATGAGCGGCTGGCCGTTGATGTCCAAGGCGCTGGTAACGACATCCATGCGATTGAGATAAAGACCTCGAAGAACATGATCAATAGCTGAGTATCCGGGCGCTAGATGATCTTCGAGGCGCTCATGTTCAAGGTATGGAATTTGTGCGTTGGAGCCCGATTGAAGCTCAGCGATTACTTTTTGCTGCTGATCGGTCAGCTTGAAACCTTCTGTAGCTTTTTGAATGAGCGCAGCCCGGGTCATCGCAGTATGCATTTCCGAGAAAGTCGGAGCTGGGTTCTTGATGACCTCAGAGGAGAGCTTATTGGTAGCAAGAGTCTCTTTCAGCTGAATCTGAATCTGATTGGCGAGCTCTTGCATGTCCCTAAAAGCAGGATGTTGAGAGAGAAGTTTCGAGCGGTTGATCTTGGAAATTATCTCTTGGGTAGTCTTGATGGCGAGTTGCATCTGACGATTGTAGGCACGCCCAATAGCACCCCTGGAAAGCGGTTTCCCCGAGGATGTCGTTGTTTTGACATCGCCATAGATTTGGGATTTTAGGCGATTGAAGGGAGAATTTTCCCCGAAGAAGTAAGCAGCATGGGCAGAAAGTGCCCGACGTTGAGGATACGAGGAAAAGACCGATAGAGTTTCGGGATGAATGTCTGGATTGTGGATATCGGCAAGGAATTCCTGAGCACTTGATGATGATAAAGAATCCAGGAAATTGTAGGCGGAGGAAGGAATCACTTCCGAGGGAGGGGTATATCCCCGAGGGTCGATTGGTAGAGCATCTTGGGCTGGATTGAAATGGAATTCGGGGTCAATCTTCTGCATTGATTTTTCCCATTGAGTGATCTTGGAGAATACGGGAGAATCGTTGGAGAAGATGTGTGTCGAACCATCTGGAAAGCTGACTTGGGTTATTTTGCCCTGCTCAAAGAGATGGTCACGAATAGCATTGGCTGCGTCCTTGGCTAGAGGAATGAAGAGTTTGGCCCGAGCTGTGAGTTTGACACCTGAATCGGGATTCGTGATGTATTTGTAAATCGAATTGCGCTCGAAGCTGGAAAGGTCCGAATACTTGATTCCACCTACTTCGGCATTGAGAAGATCGTTAGTGAAAGAATGAGACTGATTTCGTACTTCTCTGTTCGTCTCTGCCACCGCTCGGTATAAGTCTCGTTGGAAAGGGGCTGCATGGATACGAGCTTCCCCCGTTTCCACCCACTGAGCGATTGTGCGCCCAAGCAAGGGGTACTGCCCGACTGTCTTGGAGGCGATTTTGAAAGGCGAAAGAGTTGGGTTCGCTTGATTGAAGCGTGCTACCTGATCCCAAGGCCGATTTCCTCGTATTTCTTTATTGCCGTGAGTGCCGATATGGGAGCTCTTGGTGTCGATTACGGCCTTGGCGAGTTTTTGAGTGAAATTTGTCTTGGCAATATTAGCTTTCAAGGCTTCAATTGGATTGGCTGCTTCGGCTACTGGACGTGCAGCCTCATTAGCGATCTGTGCGGCGTTAGCAACCCTCTCGCTTTCGGACGCTATCCCAGCTGCTTTTCCTAGTGCAGGAGCAACGTCGAGGATGGACGATAGGGGATGCTGAAGAAGCTGCCCACCGTTGCCGGAAATAAGTGAGGCGATATCAGTTGCCCCGGGCACGAGATTGACGATTGGAGAATTGAGGAAAGCGGCTGCTTTGCCTTGAAGATTCTTGCCTTTGTAGAGAGCGGGATCACCGGCTAATTGGTCTGTGGTAGGTCGCTTTCCTTCTGCATAGGCTACCAACGGATAGAGCTCATGCTGCCACAGATCATGGGCAAGATTCGGGGGCATCAAGCCAGTTACGAGATTGCGAGTATCTGTGAAAATGTTTCCTGGCAGATGTTCTATGTCAGAGAGGATCGAAGGCGATTGTTGATTGGGGGCCATGACAGGACGACCTGATTGAAGATCATGCATAGCCGTCATAGCTTCTTCGTTGCTGTAATACTGATTACCCTGCAGCAAACGTTTCGCATCCATGTTGTAGACAGTCTGGACGACGTTGTTTGGGATGCCTTCACCCTTGGCAGCTGACATACGCTTTGACCAAGCGTTTTGAAAATTCTGAACTTCTGCTTGAGGGGGCCTTCTCATCTGTTAGCCGTTTTGACTGACAGTCGGAGTCGCTGATCCAGTCGTAAGCCCCGGAATGGCGGGCATCCCAACCGAACCATTCGCAGTCGGGTTCCGAAGTTGAGTGTTGATAGCGTTGATGATTGAATCAAGAGACTTGTTGCCTGTGGTTGATGGTTCGAGACCGTAATAGGCGGCTACGTTTTGGAGTCCCTTGAGAGCATTGCTGACTTCCTGGTAGCCAGGAGAAGCCAGAGCGGCATTGTAGGAGTCATTTAGGAGCCGTGAGGTGTCCTGAGCCAACGGTCGAGAAGCAGCTATGTCTGATTGAAGTTGCTGACTATGCGGATTGAGCGCTCCGGCCTGATTCAATGCGGTTTGGTAGCTGTTCAGCGCCATCTGCCCGTTTGACATCGCCGGAGCTGCAAATTGCCCGATAAGGGCCTGCATCGAGAGCGTGTCGTTGGGGTTTGACTTCGTGTTAGCTTGAGGATTGGCGGTAGGTTTTTTGATTTTTGCCATTTATGGTCCTATTGTGAGTCCTGGAATATTGAGTCCAGAGGCGAACATTAGTGGGCCGATGAGATTGGCTATTTGGCTAGGAACACCGGCTGCTGAGTCTGCCATCCCTTGATAAATATCATTGATGTTGAGAAGGTTGGATAGACCCAGATTTTGAAGGCTGTAGTTGAGACGCTCATTGACAGCTTGCTGCGAAAGACCGTTGGATTGAGCGGCAAGCCCGAGCTGCCGTTGCTGATTCTGGAGCTGCTCGGAGGTGTAATTCTCGCGTGAAAGCTGCGATTGGCGCTGAAGTTGGGACTGAGCTTCAGAAAGATTGAGATTCTTCTGAGATAGCTGGTTTTGTTGTTGAGCAATGCCTTGCTTTTGTTCATTGAGTCCCTGCTGTTGTTGAGCAATGCCTTCACCCAAGACATTGTAATGATGGGTGAGAGCTTGCTGCTGGGTTGTATATCCGTAATTCGACGCTGCTTGCTTCTCACCAAGATTGAGATTCTGTTGATTGAGATTTTCGCCTTGCTTGGTGAAGGCATATTGCTGATTCTGATTCTGGATATCTTGTTGGTGGCCACCGGTGAGCATTGAGCCAGATGAAACTCCTTGAGACTGAAGATTCCTGAGAGCTTGCTGATTGGCGTAGGCGTTTTCTGCGGAAGTTAGGCCGAGTCCCTGTTGCTGAAGCCCGAAGCCCTGCTGCTGGAAGCCATAGTTTGCGGCAGTTTGACCAGAAGTAAGACCATATTGTTGGGCTTCTTGAGCAATTGAATTATTGAGAGATTGCCCCTGAAGGCCCACTTCCTGCCCTGCGATACCTGTGAGAGCTTCCTGAAGGCCGAGTCCCTGTTGCTGGAGTCCGAAACCTTGTTGAGTAAGCCCGTATTCCTGGCCTGCGAGTTGGTTCTGATAATTCTGGTACTGCTGCTCTTGATTCAAGCCCGTTTGCGAGATTCCTATGCCCTGCTGCGAAAGCCCGAGCTGACCAAGCTGATTTTGGGCATTTTGATTGAGATACTGTTCTTGCAGTTGAGCCTGCTGATTGCTGATCGTAGCTTGAAGATTGGCGTTGTCTTGGCTTTGCTGCTGCTGATCGAGAGTCGGCTGTAGCTGAGTCTGATACATGTTGCTGACAGGATTACTGTTATTAGAGGAAGAGAGATTGCCAGCTGCTTGATTGATCGCAGAAATGTTGGTCTGATTCCCCGGGGCGTTAGGATCATTGAGTGCCTGTTGCCACGTCTCAAGATTTGCTTTGTAAGCTCCCGGTTGAGCAAAGGAGCTCGGCTGGTTCGGGAAGATAGCCATTAGTAATCAGCCTCGTCAGGGAAATAATAGGTGTTTCGGCTATCTACCATTATAGAGAGAGCTGCGTCGGAATACTGCTGGGTCCGATTGATTAGTTGCTGGAGTTTATTTGTGTAGAGCTTATAGAAATCAGTCCATTTGGGATCTTTCGACTTCATAGAATAAATGTACGCACAGTAATTGACCACGGCATCTTCCCAGCCAAGTGGAATGTCGAGATTTCCAGTGAAGGTAGCAATATCGACAGGCATCCGATAGTAGTAAACGTTAAGTGTTCCGGCGAGAGATGGCACTGGATAGAGCTGGATCGTGATAGCAGCTGGCGAGACTCCCCAAAGAGTGTAGAAGTTCGGATAGGCCGATGACATGGAGGGATATGTGCCCCAGATGAGATTAGCCTGTTGGCGAGTTTGGAAGCGCAGGGGGTAGATTTGGGTTTGGCCAGTCGGCTGATAGGTCACATCATGGATGCGGATAGTGTCGTCAGGTGCCGTAATGGTCTGTTGCAGAGAAGTAACGGCCAGATCAGCAGTAGCTTCGAGACACTCGGCTGTGCGGGCGATATCTCTTTGGGCTTCGTTGATCCACGCAATGATATCGGAATCAGAGGCAAGAGCCGGAGACGGTTCATCGATGAGAGAACGAATTTGCTTTATGACATCAAAAACCGTGAGAGCCATTAGAAGTTTCCATTCTTGCGGGTCTGTGGAATGTAGTAAACAGTAAGAGAACCGGTCACCGTCATAGCCGACTGTTCATATTGATCTTGATACTTGTTGTTGTATGGATTATTGTAATTCGTTATCACGATATTGGGAGTAACTGATTGCCCGGAAGTAACTCCATATTGTTCGCAATAGTAAGTTTGCGGAGACGTGGTGGAAATTTGACTATTGCCAATGTGGGTTATTAGATTAGCCGAGACAATATCGTAGGTAGCTGGATCGACAGTTTTTATTGGAAGATTAGTCAACTGGAACGTCGTCGAGAAGGACGGAATATCGGTATTGAGGAGGGTGGAAACGAGCTCGACAGGGACACCGGGACAGGAGATTCCGAGGGTCCAGAAGAGCTTGTAGTAATAGCCTGAAGCGAGCTGGATTGTTAGCGGTTTCGAGAAGGAAAATGAGGAAGAATAACTGGAATTGTGTTCTCCACCGGTGACGACCGTCATCGGCGAATCACCACCAGAGGGAACCATGTAGGAACTTCCTACGAGGGGATAGGTTCCATTCGCTTCGACCTTAGAATCGATATAACCGAGGACCCCATTAGCGGTCAGGAACACAGTCCCGCCAGTTGCCCAACCTTTAGTAGCCAGAAGAGAATTTCCCCATCGTTGGATTTCCCTGAAATTCGCAGCCGTTTGTTGAGTGGAAAGATTGTCGTTGTGATTAGGAATGAATAGGCGTTGAGTTTGAGAGAATGATGAAGGTTCCATTAGTGTGTAGGCACCTTCCCGACCGGTTCCCACTCAATCGACATTGAATGAATAATAGGGGCCGAATTTTCGCCCGAGCCCGTTGCCTCTAGTCTGACTGTTGCATCGGTTGCTCTGACTCCAAAGTCGAATCGAAGAGTGACAGGCTCGTCGGAATCTGCTGATTGAGTGACCTTTTGGCTGCTTCCTGCTTCGCCGTAGACAGTAGTGCTAATACTACCGGGTCCGGTAACTTTGAGAAGAATTTTCGTAACCAGGTAGGCACTATCAAGAGGCTGGTTGGGATCGGTTGACAGGGGGATAGGATGAGAGAGCCAGGAATAGTACGGAGCATTGAGAGCAGAATAAAACGAGAAGACTTCGTTACGATAGGGAGTTGAGCCAGTATAAGGTACTGGATATCCGAGAGAGCAAGCGTAAAGTACTGCGGACGATGATCCGGCTGAAAAGTGGTGGAGGAGAGCTGTTGTTGGGTCGAGGAGTCTCCACCACCCTTTTGAATTGAGGTCGAGCATGTAGTTGTTCGAGCAGACGAAGTAGTCATTCCAGTATTCACCAACCCATCCAATATTCTCGATAACCAAGCCAAGATTATTGTCATCATAGAAGTTATCCGATAGCTGTTGAGAGACTTTCGTAGACGTATCGCCACCGCTCCAACACCATGCTCCGGCGAGCTCTGACATGTAAATAGAGCCGATGGGAGTCGAGACTGCTTTCCCCATAAGATTACCGGTGGATTTGACGGCTGGAAGAGTCCTAACAGTCGGATACATCATGTCGCCGCTGATATGAACTGCCCCTCGGGACTTCTTGACTAGGAGAAGTTCACCAGCGTTGAGCGATGCCCATGATCCATACCCGGATGGATTGGAGGCATCAAAGGATGTGATCGTAAAAGCGTTACCCTCAACGGATGCAGTCGCAGTTGTGGGAGATGTTCCTTGGGTTGGTCCTCCGGGCAGCGGAAAGGTAAAAACAGGATTACCCGTTACGGTCGTGGTTGGCGGGGGAGCTGGAATTCCACTATTGGGGTCAGTGGTGTTTGTTAGGGGGTTTGGATTGCCGAGATTTTGAGGAGTGTTTACGACATAGGAATATTCGAGTGTCCCGTAAGGCTCGGTAACATACTGAGTCGAGTTCGGCTGCGACATGAAGATGGCTTCATTGACAAATTCGAGGATGAGATTATTGTCTGTGATTGCCCCCGGGGTAAAGGCAAAATTACCAAGCTGAATGATTCGATCCTGATGAACGAACATCGCTCCTGAGATATTTTCGATGTTGATGGCAGCTGACGATTGATTGGGATTCGGATAATCAGCTGCATAGGTGGGAACACCGATGAGAGGATAGATGTTGGAAATGTAGTTAGGATCGGGGTTATTTGTTGTTATCCCAATCGGAGCGCCGTTCCAACCGGCATAGGGGGCTGTGATTGGCCCCCATGTGGCCGGTGGAAGCGGTCCAGGAAGATTTGACCAGTTACCCCAATCGGGAGGATTGGCGGGGTTGAAGACTGACTGGACGACCGGAAGAGTAATTGTTCCGGCTGTTAGGTAGCCGTTGATGTTCGGCTGAGAGGCAGCTGTGAAGCAATAGCAAGCTCCGTAGCCGGGAATGAGCGAGAAGCCCGGAATCAGGAAGTTGTTTGAAGCCGCATAGATTTCTCCGTTGAGTGGCGTCCACTCGAAGACAATGCCAGTAACGGGAGGAAAGATTGTCGCTGTTCCTTGAGGGACTAGGGCAATTTCAGAGATTGATGAGCCCCAATACTCGTTGTTGTTGGAACAAGGGACTTGAGTGGTAGCTACTGGATTGGCGAGAGTGAAGGCGATAGGCGATCCGCCATTTTGAGTGGCTACTAGAGTGGTCTGGGATACGTTGAGTTTTGCCGTATCTATCTTGTATGAGCCCACCCCGAGCTCGAAATTGCGCCAGAACTTGCCATTTGAATCGGGGACGGAAGAGGTGTAATAGTCGATCAGCGAGAAAATCGTGTCGTTGAAGGGGGGTTTGCCACCGTACCATGGACCGATTGCCAAGAAAGCTGAGCAGAAGACGAACGTCTCACCTCCAGTGCCTTGGGTGGTTACAGGAAGTTTGGCATCGGAAAGACGGTACCAAGGACCAGGAGCAAGAGCCCCCGAGGGAAGAGCGACACATTGATAGGTTTTATCAGCCTGAGCTGATCCAAGCGGGGCTCCGATTATGGGGCCGGTATAACCGAGATTTCCATTGTTAGACCATATTCCCGGCGAAAAATCGGTGATCGTTGTCCACGGCATTTAGGCTCTGGATGACTTGCGTCCAGACCGTGAGGACTTGCGACCTTTCCGGCCTATTGTTCTGGCAATCGTACCGCTATCTGATTCGGTGTTTCCTGGTTGGTTTGCCATTGAACCTTAGTATCTATGAGACGGTTGAGAAGAGCAATCTTGCACTTCAGACCATCTATCTCGGCCTGTTTTGCGATGACCGCTCTTTGTAGGTTCATTGTAGCATATTTGGCGTACCGGTCTTTGGCGGTAACGGTGGTTTCCTCGCACGAATGGAAGGCTTCTAGTTCGGCTTGGAGAATTCCAGTATCGAGCGTGGCCTTTTCGGTGAGACATTCAATCAGACGATAGGATGTATCGGTTAGGAGTTGAAGAAGTTGTTCCATTACTTGACTTCAAGCGTGCCAAGATAGAATACCGGTTCTTCGACTGTGAAGCCGAGGTTGGCGACTCTGAAGTAGACATCCCAAGAGCCGGAAGTGAGATTGATCGCCCCGCCAGTTGTGTTGGCTCCTACTAGGCATTGTGCGATATAGCCTTGGGGGGTTGCCACCCATGATCCGGCAGAACTGAAATCCGCCGCAATTGGCTGAGCCCCGGGGAATTTGAAGGCGAAGCTGAGTGTTGAGGTGGTCGGGTCGATGGCATTGCCTGTTGAGGGATCAGTTTGGGTGACCAGAGAGGCGATGTATCGAAGGTCGGGGGAGTAGATAATCATTACTGGAATCCAGTATAACCCTGTGGCGGATAGGGAGGCAGAGGCGATACGGACCAATGCGAGAACAGAGCTGATGCGGTGGTAGTCAAGGCCGTCGAGTTGAGATTGAAAGCCCCTCCGGCGATTGTGTAGTTGACTGCTGAGGCTGTAAATGATGCTGAAGCGGAATAAGTGGGAAGAGTTGCGTAATAGACTGGTGGAGGCGTGATCTTGGCTGAAGCTTTGAAAGATGCTTGGGCTTGTACTTCTGGGATAGCAGCGAGTTGGACGTGAGGAAGCTGGCTGAGTGAAGTACCGAGGATACCTGTGGTGAGAGTCATTACGGATTGAGCATTATCATAATGAAGCCACTACCGCCATTTCCGCCATTCCCCCCTGCTCCTCCTGGAGCTCCTCCACCACCACCAGGGCCACCAAGTCCAGAGTTGGCAGCCTGATTGGCTCCGTTACCACCCGTAGTCGATGCGGTATTGCCTGATTGAGTATTACCATTTATCGTCCCAGCTTGTCCGCCTAATGTTGCCGAAGCCGGACCACCGCCGCCACCTGTCCAACCCGGGACACCGACAGCAACTCCGCCGCCTGAACCACTGCTCGAATTAGCAGAGCCACCACAGCCCGGAGCACCATTCGGAGAAGTTGGGAAGTAATTTGTACTGCTTCCAGAGCCATAAGCGCCTCCTCCAACTGTGTTTGTTGAATTACCACCACCATGAAGTCCGGCAGTACCACCAATAGCAGTTAGGGTAATGGCTCCCGTGATTGTTGAGTTGCTTCCATCGATACCACTAACGCCAGGATTGCCATTCGCAGCTCCACCAGCACCACCGGTACCACCAGCCCCCACGGTCAGGGTGAGAGCTGCTGCGACTGCGGTCATAGACATTGATTGAATTGTTTGTCCTTGTCCACCTCCGCCGCCTCCTACTTGGCCCGTAACGCCACCAGATGTAAGTGCCGATCCGCCACCCGCTCCACCTCCACCACCACCGAGAAGGAAGTACGTGTACATTCCACCGACAGGAATCGTAACAGTAGTACTCGCCATATACATTTGAGAAACGGGGTGGCCGTAAGTAGTTCCTCCAATAACCCACCATTGAGATATACCACCGATGACATCGAGATATCCGAATGGTGGAATTCCCCGGGATGCAGAGCCGTCAATAGTGGCAGCCCCCGAAACCGTAGTAGCAGTTGCTGAGGAAGCGTTCTTGATGATGAGACGTAGGCCTTGCTGGAGAGCTGGAAGGGTGAATGTCCCACCCGCCGTTTGTACGGTGACAGGTTGATTTACGGAGGGGTTGGATGCGGATGTTTCGATAAGCCCGAGGAATTCGCCAGTAGGGATTGTGAGAGTGGGGACGGACAGCGGCCCTACCATTGATTGAGAAGCCGTCTGAGAAAGATTGAGGAGCTGATCCATCGCTCCGGCTGTTAGGACTTGGGTGATTCCCGCTCCGATATTGTGAGTCGCTGCCGTGGTTCCTTCGGCTGCTCGGGAAACTTGGAGAGTTGTGGAAGAGGTTGGAGGAACCGTGACGATTACGAGCTCTGAGTCAACTAGCGCTCGGACTTGACCGGTGGATTGGGAGAATGATGAAGTATCGTTGACAGACCAATTCTCAATTGTGCCAGTGGAAGGAGTGGTCGTGATGGAAGAAGTTAGATAGGTGTAGCCACCATTTCCAAACTGTTCAACGGTCATTAGCTGATCTTTGCTGTGATCGAGTTAGTAGTGAATTGGATCGAAGAGCCCGAGACGGTTGTTACGGATACTGTGAGCTGACCACCCCATAGGAAACTGCCACCTGTAGAAGCAGTCCAAAGCCCAACATAAGCTACGGATGCGGCGGGGAGCGAAAGGAAGGCTACCGGGCCGGAGTTGTTGGTTACTTGAGAGACGGGGATGTTGAAAGCGATTGTTTGGCGAGCGTATGAACCACCGGTGAGCTCGTTGGCTCCCGTCACTCCCGGATCATTTGTGTGGAGTGACAGATAGAGCGTTGCGGGGCCAGTGTAGGCCGTAGCAGTAAGAAGAGCCGCTAGAAGGTTGTTGGATGAGGCGACTGAGATACCGGCCACATTTATACCCTAAAGAGGTGACCCCAGGTGACAGGACCCACTATCCCATCGATGCCGATACCTGATTGAGTCTGGAAGTTGCGGACTGAATTCAGTGTCATCGGACCAAAAGAACCGTCGACAGCCAATCCTGCGCCGTATAGATTCAATGTTGATTGGAGTAGCTGAACGTGAAATGTGTCAGTTGAGTTTTCGGTTAGCTCTGGAAGCACGTTCACCACGCTTGGGGAAGATGGAATTGGGACGGGTTGGCTTGGGACGGGGGTCGAAGGAATTGGGGGTGAGGATGATTGAGCCCGAGGAAAAATCTCCTGGAGGGGTACATACAAGGCATTTATGTCGACATTGCCTTCTATCCCCGGGATCGGGACTTGCTGATACTGCTGTAATTGGCATGATGCGTCGAGTTCTCCATTTGATTCAGGGAAGGCATACCAGAAGGGAAATCCCCATGGGAAGCCAAAGGGTTCGAGAGCTTCTCTCCAAAACTTATTGAGATAGATGCCAGTGAAGACACCGGCATTCGCAATGCCCTGAAGAAAGTTCTTTGCGCAATTTGCAATCTGATCCCAGCTGAGTGACTCTTGGGTCTCAAGGTCCAACCAGATTCCTTGCGAAGCAGGATTTTGGTTGTTCAGCGCAGTTCTGACTTGGGTCGGAATGTCGACAGCGGGCTCGAAGAAGTGGTAAGAAGCTACCGGAATTCCGACTGAATTGAATCCATTCGCATCCCTATTGTAGAAGGGATTGATAAGGATTGATCCATCAGTCGATTTGATAATGATACCGACAATCCCTGCCTCTTTGACGGCTTGGTAATTGATCGGAGTACCATCCTGCCATCCTGAGATGTCGATGACTTGAGGCAGGGAATGTGGATCGGTTGCCATTACTTCTTATTGTACACTACACCAGCGCTTCTACCGAACGAACCGGCTGTTAGATATTGAAGAAGAGCCGGGACATTGTGGTGAGAAGCTGCCAATGCGACCGTAGACGCCAAAGTAGCAAGAGTGGTTACGTGGTGCATGATGTCGGGCGAAACCTTCGACCAGAAAGTTTCGGCAATCTGAATATCCTGAGCAGCCTGAGTTAGGACTGCCGGGACATCGTTGACTGCCTGCTGAACATCGTTAGCGAGATTGGGGATTGTTTCTGACATCAGAGTCTCCTTTGGGTTGATTGTTGGGGGAGAAGTAGAGCTCGAAAGCTGAGATTGCGAATGGGTTTTGGAAATCTTTGACTTCTGGGAATGGCTTGAGGTTGGAAAGGGCCACTTGGAGCTCTACCGGCCCCATTGGCCGGTAGAGACTCTTGATGAAATTATTCTTAGCTTCCTCGAAGGCTTCTTGCCCTGAGTGCATTAGAACTTCGTTACGAACACGACAGCGGGAGAACCGGCTGCCGATGGGGTGTTGAGGCAGTAGCCAATCTGATTACCGACTGCAAGAGTGGGCTGGGCCTGCACCCTACCCGCAGTAGTGATCGACTGCATTACCGGATTACCGACTGACATTGCCTCATCCGCTACGGCGGAAACGATGCCGCCAATGATTACCTGTCCGTAGGAACCGGGTTCGATGGTCTCTCCGGCGAAGCCAAAAAGAAGAGCATCGTCGGCAACGGTAGTGGTTGCGAGTTTGAAAGCCGGGATCATTCCACCTGGACTGTTAGGTGAATTCGAAGCTGCGATCTTGAGGACTTGACCCTCTGTGACTGCGACACTATCGGCGTTGAGGCAAGTGACTGTAACCGTAGCGTAATCGGGAGTCTGCCCGAAAGCTCCGGTGGGATTAGTGAGTTGCTGACTAGGCATTTACGACTCCATTTGGATTGATTTTCTTGACATTGGCTTGCTTGGCGTTCAGAGCGTCTTCGAGATTAGCGACTGTAGATCGAAGTGCATCGAGCTCTTCTCTCATTTTCTCGGACTCAGAAACGTTTGTAACTGATACTGCGACACCTTTTCCTTCTGGGTCGTCCCTAATGGTTTCGATCTTGTCTCCATTGGAGAACTGAACAAGAACATCAGGAACGAACTTCGGAACGGCAGAAGCATTGCCATTACTGATATCACCCCATAGCGTGAGGATGCGAGTTATTTCATCCTCACGCTTGGCGATAACGGAGATGGCTTTACCCTTGCCGAAGGTGATGCGCTGACCTGGAGTTGCCCTTGGATCGCCGAACCAATTAGCGATTAGACCAAAAGGTACGAGCGCTTTCACGCCTGGATCGAATTGATACTGACGAGAGTTCCATCCGAGAGTGAAGGCTTCATCGGTATTGTTGGTTACGAAATACTGATCGTCTTCAACGATACGTGTGATGATCGAAGGGGTATTCATATTTCTCCTAGGGTCTTAGCTTGTTAGTGCGGTGAACTTCCCACTGCGGGCGCAGTTCTCAAGGATTACCTGCCCGTAGAAAAGAAGCTGAGATACCTTAGCATCCTGGTCGGTAGGCGTCTTCCATCCTGTCCACTTCATGTCTGCGTTCGGATGAACAGCCAGAGACATGTAGTTTTCGTTCAAGAAGAACGGTCCACCATTCGTACCAGAAGTGGTAGGAACGTGAGAATCCACAACCCACGGAACATTGTTGAAGGTGAGGTTAGTGAATCCGGCGTTTGCAAGGATTTGATCCTGCGGTACGGAGTCGATCTGGAACCGCTGAGTTGCCAGGTTCAGACCATAGTAGTTATCGTACCGAGCCTGAGACGACACGATGATCGTCGGATGCTGACCACCATTGACGCACTTCCCGAAGAGAGATTCGAGAGCCGTGAAGCCAGTTGTGGTAGTTACCGAGTCGACCTGAGACTTCCACCAGGTATTAGCGGTACGGTTGATCCCTCCGTAGTTGGCATTGATTGTGCCATTGTCAACTGCTCCGACGATGCCGTCGAAGTTGAGGGTGTTTGTGACGCCATCGGTCCAGAGCCCGGTTCCAAGCTGATCAGACATTTCCATTTCAGCCTGACGCATCTGAGTCTTCAGAAGGTTCATAACTTGCATTGGAGTGCCAGAGTTCTTGGCTTCGGTCATGCCGTCAATGGAGAGCGAAACGTAGTATTGCTTCCAGTCGAGAGCTGCGTTCTGGATAGTGTCTTGAGGAGTCACATCCAAAAGCTGATAGCCCTGATAGGGACCAGCCGCAGTCATGTGAGTGTACATGAGCGGGATTTCGATTTGGGTACCACCCTGAACCGACTTGCGGCCCATTTTATAGAGACGTACCCAAATTGGATTCGAGCTATAGATGTTATCTATAACCTGATTGAGTATGTAACGCCTCGTCAGAGCGGTAAGCGTATTGTTGCCGATTGGGGTTGCCATATTTGTCCTTGGTCAGGTTCTCCGTTAGCTGTTCATTAGGCTGGTGAGCTCATTGAGCATTGCAGCATCATTTTCTTCTGGAGACAATGGCTTCTTGGGTGCCGTCCGAGTTGACTTGGATGTTCCACCCAGAGAATTTAGCTTTTGTTGTTTAGCTGCCTGCTGAGTGGCAGCTTGTCCATCGGGCTTATTTAGAATCTTATCACGAAGAATCGGATTCGAGAAGGCAGTCATTTTTAGCAATGATGTGATTGCTTCGAATGGGTCTTTTGAGGAAGCAATCATTGAGGGGAGATATCCAGTGCGATGAGCTTCTTCACGTATTGTCGACATCAGATTGTCGTCAATACCGTATTCGTTTTTGAACGCCGTTACGGCTGCTTCAGTCGTAACACGTGCTTGGTGCTGTGCCTGTTCGAGCTGTTGCTGCTGTAGATTGGCTAGAACTTGATTCTGCTGCTGAATCGTCGCAAGAATCCGAGGATCAGTTTCATACTCCCCCGCTTCGCCCGACCCTAGAAAGCTCTGCGGGGGAGTAACCTGCCCGGGAAAGGAAGACGGGAAGCCGAGCAGGGAATCTGCAACGGGAGGAGCCGGTGGTGTTGGAGGCTGCTGGAGATTCCGGTTGCGGTAGTAAGTAAGTGCTTCCTTGATGGTGTCAGGAGTCGCATCGAGAGGAAGCCCAAAGGCCGTAGGGTCAAATGACGGAGGTTCTGGAGATGTGTCTGAATTTTCTTCTTGACTTTCGCCAGAGTCGTTGTTAGAGTCATCATCAGATGATGTTTCGTCATCGTCTGATTCATGCTCATCATCCGGGTCTGCCTGCCCTTCATTGGCAGGCAGACCCATAATATCGGAAGGAGTCTTTTTACCAGAGAGGAAATCAGGATCGTTCAGAAGAGCGGGGTCGTTGAAATCGAAATCATCAGGGTCGAACCAATCTGACATGATTATTGGTTATTCCTTTGAATTAGGGCCTGACGCAATTCGTCGGGGCTAGGGGTCTGAGTTCCCGGTCTTATTCCTCCCATCGGGGCCGAAGGGGGAGCACCGGTTTGAGACGGATTGGAGGCACCCATCGGGGGTTGTCCTCCCATTTGGGGTTGTCCTCCCATTTGGGGTTGTCCTCCCATCGGGGGTTGTCCTCCCATTTGGGGGCTGGCTTGTCTCGGACCAGCCCCCATCTGCATGGGAATACCCGATTGTTTCATCTTACCGATAATCGCTCCCTGCAACTGCATGAGAAAGTGAACATCTGCATCAGGTGCAGAGAGAGTATCGGCAATGGCATGAAGGACTTGCCCCATGCCTTCAGCAAAAGAGGGTGCGGGAGAGTCCTTTGCCATCAGTGATTAGTACGGCTTCGGAGGAGTAGCGGAAGTCTTGGTCTTCGCAAACGGATCGTTTCCGAAGGGTCCTGAAGTCTGCCCCTGCTCCTTGATGTTTGACTTACCGGCGTCTGGCCTTTTCTCTGCCATCACACGCTCCTGTTGTTGTTGGTTGATTACTTGCGATGAGACTTCCTACCCTTACGAGCCATCCTGTTCACACCCCCTCTCTTTCGAGAAGATCGTCGCTGATTGCTCAAAGCAATAGCAACTGACTGCTTTTCAGGATAACCCGACGATCGGAGTTCTCGGATATTATCAGAAACGACTTTCCGAGAAGTTCCTTTTTCGAGAGGCATCCTAGAAGTAGGATACAGGAAAATTTTCGACCGGGGAAGTTTTAGGGTCTTTTTTTCTTTCCGCCAGCAAGCGCAGCTTCAAAGGCCATCATCTGAGCTTGCTGTTGCATTCTCTGAGTTATTTGCTTGGCGTTCTTTACCCTGTGAGCTCTAAGCACGTATTCAGAGTCAACGGCGTGCATGGCAAAGAGAGTATCGGCTTCGGCGATTTGAGCTTGCCGAGAGGTTGACATCTTCGAACCAGCATTCACATCTATCGTGAACCGGAGTGGCATCACTTCGTCCTTTTCCCCAGTAGGAGAATAGAAAGATCGAGAAGCGAGATAGAGAGATGTCTTTTCGCCATCAGGTCCGATCACTGCAACCGTTCGTGAAGTGGTGTAGTTCTCAGCGATGAGAGTTGCAGCAAGCGTGATTGAACGTCGCAGAGTCTTTTCAAGATTTCGGAGAGATGATCGGACACGAACGAATCCTGATTCCTGAACCTGATTCATTACTTGCGTCGAGTTGCGTCCCGGGGGAGGAGTTCCTTTTTGGAGTCCTGATAGACCGGAAATATTCTCGATGCGACTAATGTAGAACTGGATGAGTTCCATAACTTGTTGAGGCATTTGCGGAGGTGATACCCATCCAGGCTTAATTGAAGCCGTCGCTTGAGTGTTGTCAATTTCAAGACGCTGACCCGGGCGAGAGGTCATTAGGGTGCGACCCGTACCGGTACCCTTGGCCTCCATCCAGATCGGGTTGCCAGAAAGCTCGGCGTTGTATTGTTGAGCTGAAAGGAGCCGATTGATGGCTTTCTGAAGCGGAGCAAGCTGAGAAATCAGCGGAAGGCCCCAGAAGTCACCGATATCTTCATCCCGATAAAAGGCGTAGGGATGGGTGTTGATGCCGTAAAGGTCTTGGGCTTTTTCATCAAGAAGAATCTTGTTGGCAGCGACAACGATGACACGCCAAGTGTCATAAACGGTTTCGTCATTGAGAGCTTCGTCATCAAGTTCTTCACGTTCATTTTGCCGGAGCCAAAATTCACGAACCATGATGCCGTAATTGGTTTCGGTCCCGAGCCCCTGTCCTGGTAAGCCGTAAGTGCCGGTACCTCCAGGAAGGGCTCCGGGATTGGTGAGATTAGGCTGGGTCGCTGAAGAGCCATCAGACATTGTGGTGATGGTGTACTCACGCATGTCTTCGAAATCCCGGGCTGAGAGTTGCGGATAAAGTCGTTCTAGCTCTTCGAGAGTCACCCGACGTTCTTCGATGTAGTAAGAACCATCTTGAGAGGAAGTAGCTGCTGGATCGGGATAGAAGTCCCAAGGCGACACTCTGCGCACCGCTGCGTCTCCAATACCCTCGAAGAGAGATTGATCCCAGACGGCTTTGACTATGCCTGTACCTGACCAAGCCGTATCAAAGAACATGAGTTTGAACTGATCGGCCCAACTGCCGAGCTCCCAAGCTGTTTTGAGAAGAGCGTCAAGGTTATAGCACTGATGAAGAAAGAAATCGAAGTATGGAGAATTTGGGAGAGCTCGGGGGGTCGATTCGAACTCGACTTCCTGATCGGTCATCCATCCAACTCGGGATGAGATTACCGGGAGTATCTCATTCTCTCGAATGTCCGGGAGATATTCGTTGGAGACATTGGCATTGGGACGATTCTTGAGATAGCGAAGATTGACTTTCCAACGTTCTATTTGGGCCTGACGAGCTCGGCGAGCTGTTGTGTAATAAGTCCAGAGCTCACCCTTTAGGGACTCTTCTCGTTCTAGGTCCATGGTATGTCGTTGTCCCTATGGTGCTTGAATTGAGCATCAAGATTTTCTTGCTTGATCCCCAGAGCTTCTTTATCGTGAAAATCTACCAATTGGTAATCGTGCTCTATGCCTGTTTGCTCAGAGGCATCGTCAGAACCCTTTTTCACGATGTCCTTATACTGTCTGGCGCTGGAGACATATTGCCCTACGAAAGGATTATACCCCGCTTGGAAAGATCGACCTATAGAGAAGGAAAACTTACGTTTTACGGGAGAGCCACAAAGCCGACACTCGGTTATGGTCGGAGAATCGTGGATGACCGATCCGCATTTAGGGCATTTGAATTCGTAACGGGGCACTATTCCCATCCTTCCCAAGGCGCTTCGCCTTGAATGTCATTAGAGCCAACCTGCGGAACGGGCAGACCCGTTTGATATTCAGGAGGTGGCCCATCGGTTGTCATGCAGATAAGAGTTATCGCATAGGCGGAAACTGCGTCATCGTGGCCTGAGGCGGAAGAAGGACCGAGTTCGCCACCCATCAGGACAGAATATTCACGAAGCTGGTGATAGGTGATTTCGTCATGGATGGTAAGAGAGCGTTCGTTGATAAGGTAGGCGAGGCGACCGATTGCAGCACGCTTGCGATTGTAGTTAGAAGACCATCCGAAGGCCGAGTTCTCGGAGAATTTGTTGAAGCGATCCATCTGGCGGTGCTTCCATATTTTCGGATAACCCATTTCGAGGAGAGCCCCGATTGTTCCGTAACCCGGGCCTTCGATTTCGCAGGTGACTTTGGCGTTGTTGTAATAAGTGCCGATAGCGGCGATGTGTTTTGCAAGCTCAACGTTCGAGCATCGACCATGCCATACGGCGGATTGTTCAAGCGTTCGCATATTGATGACTTGGATACAACCATAATCGCCACCGGTGGTGGTGAAGCATGGATCAGCTCCGACGAAGTACATACCCCAAGAGCGATCATCTGAAGGTTCTTCGTAGATTGTGAGCTTGCCGTTTCGTGAAGGCTGGAAGACGTAAGAACTGCCATTGTGAACTATGTCGCCTTGGGCTCCTTCGAGGGGCTCGTAACAAGCGTCAAGGTGCTCAAAGTCGAATACATTGTCACCGGTAGAGATGAAAGCTTCCTCGGGAGTCTCTGGATATTCCTGCATCAGAGCCTTGAGGGAGGAGTTGCAGAGATTCGAGAGAGCCCAACGCCTCCAGGCTATGTGAGCGTAGAATTCCTTTTCAGGAATTTTGTCCTTGATGATGGATTGGAGAAGATTGAGTTCGTATTCATCAAGGTCAGAGAACCGAATAGAGTGTTCATAGATTCGATACTCGGGATGCTCGAAAGCCGGAAAGAATATCGGAACATAATCGTTTTCTCCTCGCACAGCTTCATACCACGTTTGGTAGAACCAGTTTCCGATTCCGTTAGCTGTAGATTCGAGGAATATTGCTGTTCCGTGGCGTCGAGGAATGGCCTGGTTCAGGCCGGTCATTAGCGTTTCAGGGTTCTCCCAAAATGCGCATTCCGACGCATGTAGCGCCTGAATAGTTCGTCCACGCCCTGATCCTTCATTTCGGGCGGTAGCGATCCGAACAGAGGAATTTGTTTCTTTCCAGGTGAGACGCTTCTGTGTTGAGTTCTTGAGGGAGAAGAGAGCGTGATATGGCCAGTAGTCCCAGTACATTTTGGTCTTCTCGAAAAGAGACTGAGAAGCCTCTGACTCATGTGCGATACAAAGTGCATTAGTACCAGTATACAAGAAACCCCAATAGAAGAGAATAGCTTCACACAGGGTTGAGATTCCCAGTTGACGAGCCTTGAGGGTTATGATGCGAATTGGTTTTCCGAGGGAATGTTGACGCTCGATTTCTGCTATGAAGCGTCGCTGCGCCCAAGCAAACTCTGAGTAGATAGGGAATGGGACAAGATTGGCTTCCTTGTCAACGATTGTGAGCTCGCTAATCAGCCGAGTCAGATGCAGACTCATCAAGGTTTCCTTGCGGTATATCGGACATCAAATCTAAGAACCGGGCTCGTAGGTCTTCCATTTCCCGGGGCTGGTTTTTCCCGAGTTGTTGAGTTAGACGAGGAAGGACCATTGCCATTAGACGAAGACGGTTGGGGAGCGATCCATGGTCCAGGATTTGTTGAGCTTGAGAGATGATCTTACCTACGAACAAGGCTGTTTCCCGAGAGATGTCATCTTCATCTGGGATGTAGTCGGTTTGGGGAATTTCTCGATTGAGAAGATCATCGACCGGCCACCCCGTTATCCGAGAGACATTGGATGGAGAAAGACCAGAGGCTAAGAGTTTGTCGATGAGCTCGGAGGCACTTGGTAAATTCTCCTCTTGAGGTTCACTTCGACTATTTGGTCTAGGCCGAACGCTAGGCATAGGATGTTTGGGATTTCCTCATAGGGGACTTTGAGTTTTACTTCTGCGGTTCCGTTGGTGAGGAACCTGAAGTCTGAAATGTTCGCCTCGAAAAAGGCTGAGTCGAAGCGAGGATTGATATTTGCAATGAGCTCCTTTACTCGCTCTGCTCCAGTTTCGTAATCTGGCGTAGATTTTTTTAGAGCGGGTAATTTTTTTGGCCGGACTGCTTTTACGTCCAGGGTGGCGGCATCAGGTTGTCTGGATTTAGGGGGTCGTCCTCGACGCTTTCCGGTTCCTCCGCCTCCCATAGCTTTTCCGGGCTCTGCGGGCTTGGCTTTGGCGAGGGATTGATTGATTGCCTCAATATCTCGGTAACCACGCCTGGCTCGTACAGGTTGGTCGAGGGAACGTTCAGGAAGTGCCCTATCAGCCTGGTCTGTAGGCCGGATGACTCTTGGTGAATTTGGATAAGGGTATCGGATGTTTTGTTCTGGAGTAGTTGATCGTGCTTGATTGCCATTGTTGCCAGTCGACACAAGGCGATCAAGGTCACGATCCAACTCGTCATCAGAATTATTACTAGAAAAATTGTCAGGGTCATTGAAATCTTCCATCTGGGTCCATTTTTTATTTTTCGGGGATTCCGGCGTTGTCATTATATCATGTGCCCTACTGGGATGGTTATAGGAGTGTTTTCGAGGAGCGCTCCTCATCCTACGAAAAGTCAATGGGCCAAATGCGGACTGTGACAGTTGAACTGGCACGTTTGAGCAGCGAGTTTGCAACCTGTTCACGAATCACAAACGGGGAATTACTAGCATGTCAATGTGTGACAGTGGGGATGTCATGATGAACGAATGGGCAGGTCGGTAAAGTAATTCTTAGAAATGATTGTATGTAACAGTGTGACTGTGACAGTGATGGTTCGGATAGTTACATGCATGTTGTTACGTGTATGTAGTTATGCTGACCAGGATGTTTGTGTGTATGATCGAACGTATGTACGATTATTACTGACGGTACAAGGCTGGATAATTGGGTGGCTGGTATGACTATGGGTGGCGATTGATCGGTGATTGAGTGAGAAATCGTGAGAAATCGTGAGAAATCGTGAGAAATGACTTGAAACGTGGTAAGAAACTAGGCATAATTGAGGTATGACAAATTTCCGTTTCCGCCGAACACCACGACATCAGGCAGCAAGCGTTCCGGTCATCGAAGCTAGTGACGATGGGTGGATTGTGACCTGCCCGAGGACTGGGCAACGATTGAGTGTTGCAAGTTGGCAAGGTGCGCTGGAATTGGGGTTTTTCGTAGAACGTATGGGCATGACAAACGCCCTCAAGATTATCGGAGGAAAAGTTCAATGATGGAGCTGAGAAATGGCCTGGACATCGCAAGCTACCGTTGTCTTACACGTGAAGTGATCAGGCAAGCAACCAACTATGCCGACGCAATAGCAACCGAAACCGCCTCTGAGCTGGTAAAGACTCTTGATGAGCCTACTTTGTATGCTCTCTTCAGCATTCATAATCACTACCCCATGGATCAACAGAAATGGGAAAACATAGATTCTCTCGGCGAAATGCTCGACAACCGATTCAATGGTACATGGGCTGATGACGCTACCCCCCGTCGGATCATTGAGCGAGCAGCGCTCAATAGTCAGGTCGACCTTGATAGCGCCTCTGCCGATGAGGTAGCCGACCTAGAAGCGATAGCGAGTGATGTCTATGAGGAGCAAGTCTGGGGGATTCTCTTCGCATTGGTGGATCTTTATTATGCGGAACGTGACCGATGACTACGTGGACCGTGACGGATTCGACCGGTTACCATGCGGTAACTGATGGCGTGGTCAGGGTGTACGTGCATAATGACGGTTTTTGCACGTGTTCCGAGGGATGTCCGTTCGTTATCGAGCGGGACGATGCCGTGAGCCATATCGAATGGCACCAAACAGAAAGGAAGATTGAAAATGGACAAGAAAATTGAGTTTTCGGAACTGACGGAGGATGATCCGATTATCTTCGAGGATGGTCGATCACTGACGTTCGAAATCGTCCCTGATGAGGGAGTATCTATCGACGATTACGATTGTTACGGTCGAATCGTCAGGACGGGTCACGATGCCTCTCGTCCCAAGGATTTTGACGGCAACGCTGAGATTATCGACCGTAATCGTTGGGAAGTTGCGTGGTGGCAACCGCCGAACGATATTAAGCGTGGTGACGCCAATTTTTCCCGTTTACGTTCCATAGTCGAGGACATCCTTGGATATGGCTTTGTCGGCTACGTTGTCTCTCTGAAGTGCCCGCATGGTGGAGTGATTGACCAGGAGGGGCTTTGGGCCATGGAGCCGTTTCTGTCGCATGAACTCGAGTCCGAAATAGTCGCTGAGCTTGCTAGCGTGCTGATGGATCGAGTTTCCAAGGAGGAGTGCTGCCATGGGTAGATTCAACGAAATTGTTGGGTATGTTTGGCAAGCAGACACTTGGTGTACTGATTGCATCAATCCACTCGGTGAAGTGGTCACTGACGGCGGGATTATCGATAGTGAGCGCTTCTTGGATCTGGTGGCTGGACTTATCAATACTCTGGGTACGGTGCCGTTCGATAGGTATGACGAATCGACCTATGACAGTGGCGATTTTCCCAAGGTCATATTCAGTGATGAGGAATGCGATCATCGGGTATGGTGCTGCCGATGCGACCAGGAAATCGACATCCAATTGATGATTACCGAGGAACAGTGGGCTGAATGGGAAAAGTTGGCGATTCAATTCGGCGAATCTGTTTTTGAGAGTGTGGTTGAGGATGGATTGTTGAATCGTTATCCGGAATTGTCATATATCAATCATATTTGGATGGAATTAGGGGAAGAATTGCAGCCATCATTCGAGGAAATCGGAGATGCACCTGCATGGATATTCGATCAGTTGTGTGACAAGGCAGCCGATGTTTACAGTCAGTTGGTATCCGCTACGACAGAAAGCGAGTGAAGAAAGTGAGTGAAGAAATGACCAGTGAAGAGAAATCGCAACAAAAACTAGAGGAGCTGATCAATGAAAATTTCATTAACGCGAGATATGAGCTCGCCAATGAAATTTTCGAAGGATGGACACTGGAGAGTGTCTTGGAACTTGCGAATCATTCCGCTAGTGATGGTTGGCCGGGATTGACTTTGACCTCTAATATGGTCGATCTCTATGAGAATTTGTCCGATTGTCTCTGGAGATATTATGAGGAATATTGTGTGGAATTAGGCGAGTCCCCTCCGATGAAAATTGGGGAGACAACGGTGATGTCTCATGATGAGCTATGTACGTTTATGGCTTGGTTCGCTGCTGAAGGCTTGGCTAGGGAAATTGCAGACATTGCGGACTGCATGGCCTATGAGGAGGAGGAAGAGTAACCAGATAGTCTCGTGAGCCTAGATAGTCGGGTATTGAGGTACTCGGCTATGTGTGTTCAATGAGTGAGCCACAGAAGAAAGGAAGAAATGAGCAAGGAAATCGTAATCGACGGAATAACCTACGTCCCCAAGAGTATCGCAAGCGTGAAAATTTGGAGCACAAAATCCTAGCGCAAAATCCTACGTGGACCAGGGAATTTTCCCTGGTCCACGTAGCGTAGTGATTACGTGTAGTGGTAGTGGCAATGGCAGTGGTAGTGGAGAGTAAGAAAGGAAAATCTATCTAATGAGGGGAATACTTAGTGGCCGTGACGATGGCCGTGGTTGGGGCAATGGCCGTGGTTTGAGCAGTGGCAGTGGCTATGGCAGTGGCGGTGGTTGGGGCGGTGGTAGTGGCTATAGTAGTGGCAATGGCAATGGCCGTGGTTGGGGCAATGGCTATGGCAGTGGCAATGGCAGTGGCTATGGCTATGGCAGTGGAGAGTAAGAGATGAAAACCGTCCCTGAAAAACTCGCCCATGCTATCGGCCTTGCTCATGGCTCGACATATCATGATCCAAACATTCGATTGTGGAGTGACGAGAAAATCGAACGTGTTTTGAGCGAATTAGAGCAGGATGGTTGGAGTCAATCGTTAGGAAAAGATGATCCGATTTCTTCGCCTAGCGTTGTCGAGAGAGTGGCTGAAGCGTGCTTTGTTGAGAAAGGCTGGGATTTATCGGCCTGGAGTTCATTTTCGTTGAAAGTGAATAATGAGTATGCCGAAGGTTTTCAAGAGATGGCCGGATGGCGAATGATTCGAATGTTGAAGGAGGAATTGAGGTATCGGGAATTGGAGATAATTGGGCTTGGATCGGAGATGGACGATGGGTGGTAATGATGGGACTGGCCGTGGCTATGGCAGTGGTAGTGGCCGTGGCAGTGGCAATGGCCGTGGTTGGGGCAATGGCCGTGGTTTGAGCAGTGGCAGTGGCAATGGCCGTGGTTGGGGCAATGGCCGTGGTTGGGGCTATGGCCGTGGTACTGGAGACAGTAGTAGCTAACAACCGTCACTAATCCAGGGACTTCTGCCGTCCCTAGCAAACAATGCCTCGGCTGCCTGATCTTGTATCAGCGCCGAGGCATTGCCATATAGCGAATCAGGTTCTACCGAGTCCCATGTAGGCCGTTCAAATTGAAACGCTCCGCCACCGTCACCTGTGCCGGTTGGATATCCCCATGCGTAATTGTCCGATGATTCCCGATGTCTGACGCATTGGAGATATGGTGACAGTGACAGTGTCGGAATCGGCAGAGGTGGCAGCGGATGGAGCGAATCCACGAATACGGACAAAGTGCTTTTCGGCGGCGTATTGCCCAAGTTCACAGCGCTCGGCGACCATCTGAGCGTAAGGGAGATTAGGATGGCTGGAAGCATGAGAGAATTTTATCAGCGAGTTTAGGGCCAATGCCCGGAACTTCTAAGAGTTCGGAGCGAGAGATAGTCCACGCCAGGGGAACCGAACCGAAATGATTGACGATAGCGTGAGCCAGCTTGGGACCAATGCCAGGGACGTACTGGAGGATGGAGCCCGGAGAGATTACATGCGTTTGAAGAGCGCTGAAGGTATTGTGCGTGGGCTTTGTGTAGTAAGTGGCTAACGATTGTACCGTGGCGATCGTGTGCGCCAGAGAAGTCGTTGAGATAAGCAAGATTCCCGACCGGGCAATTGTGTGTGTGAAGTGAAGATAGGCGCTGTACGGAAAGTCAGATATGTGAAGAGCGCTGAAGGAAGATGTCCACTCGGCAGACTCGATAATTAGGATTGGTTCGTAGTCGGGGGAGTTGGAACGAAGTTGGTTGATCTGTTTGTCGATTCTGCCGTCACGGATAGAGGCATAAAGATCGGCAAGGGTCTTGCGCTGGATGGCTGCTCTGCCATAAAACTCCAAGATTAGAACATCAGCCCCGAAGTATTCGGGCGTGAGTGTGAACGACTCACCGATAGAACGCAGAGCAGCCGGTTCCGTGGGGGAAACGAGGATCACTTATTGCTGGATGGTTTGATGTATTGGAAGTAATAGTCAAGGTGTTCTCGGTCGGAGACAGCGTTGAACTTCCGCATGATGGCTTCCGGCCAAGGGATGCAAGCTTTATCAGCGACTAGGTCGAGATAGGCCATTACGTCACCGAGTTCGTCTGCTAGCTGATTGTGCAGAGCATCATAGGCTTCTTTGGCTTGAGCAAGCTCTGTTTGGTAAGCAATGAGGAGCCTGTGCCCAGCCGCTATATCTTCTGGTGTTACGATAAGGTCGGTATCATCATTTTCCGTTGCAAGTTCGAGTGTGAGATCGTCAATTTCAGTCTTTAGATATTGAACTCGAACCTCCAATCGTCGCATTTTCTTGGCGACGTTCATGGCTTCTCCAACTTCACCGCCGAGAGCCATGAACCAATCTGAGAGTGTCCATGCGTCTGTCAAGCCATCCCATTCGGATGTCCGTGCCCGGCAAAGGTAGGAGAATTCTTTGAAGGTGAGTGTGTCGGAAGTCGTCCTAAGGGTTGCCATTAGAGTGTCCATCCTTGAGTAACTAGATAATCCATCGGAAATGAGTTGACCGGTTGACCTGAGAGAGATGTCCGCTCCCTATCCTTGACTGTGGTGAGTGTCCACCCTTTTGTTGGTTTGTGAGCTGCAATCAGAACAGTATGAAAGCGATGGGCAATATCTTTGTCGCCAGCTGGTCGAACACCGAACTGTCCGAAGAGCTCACGATTCGGACCGGTATCGTCTTCAGAGAGAGCTTTCATCGTTGCTGTAGCGAGAACATGGCAGCGTTGCTTGACTGTGACAGCTTCGATTACAGGTGCGTAGATTTGCTTTATCACCGGCCAATCTAGCCAACCATCCATGACCTTGAAATTCTTGGTATTGGGGGTTAGGGATTTGCGTTTCTGGATCATGTAATCATCAATTGATTGATTCCAGACCTGACTCACATACCAATTCTGAACGGCATCCCACAGTGATGAAAGGAAATCAACAACTATCCAGTCCTGATTATCTGCGGAATGGGAAATGTCGAGAATAGCTTTCTTCATTTCGGGCCATTCGTGACAAGTGTGGAGATGGATGTTGGTGAGTTCACCGTAGGCCGTCAGCATCCGGGGAATTGCTCCATCTGTGTCAATGATGTGAACCTGAGATGGGGAGCCCGTCGCTTGAAGTACCCGAGCAAGCTGGAGAGCAGCTGAAGTCTTGCCTGAGTTTGGGGCACCCATCAAAAGGATGCGTTCGGGTATGTAAGGAGTTGAAGATTGAAGCATGATGTTTCCTTTCTATCGGATATGTGGGGGTGGCGAAGTTCGTTCGGAACTGCGGATGAAGGCGAGGATTGATTGCAGATGTTTCCTCACATTAGTGGAGAATCTATGTGAGAAGCCGAGATAGCGACGAGGATCAACGTAGTAGAGGTCTCCGTCCGTGTCTTGACCTACCTTTGTCGCACATTCAATACATTCATAGAGACCGAAATGAGTGAACTTGGAAAAAGGAATTTTACATATTGCATAAAATCGTGGATAGTGAGTGATCGAGTCCGGGGTGCGTTCGTGCGTGAAGCAATCATAGACAGTGATATCAGCTGATATTACTGCCTGAAGACTTGCTCCGTATCGTGAAAGATGCCGAGCGAGTTTTCGATACAAGTACCTCTTCATACTTGTCTCCTAGAAGGATTCGAGCTTTCTCGGCGTCAATAGATTGATACGTCGAAGCAGCTGTTTGGGTGATGGTGTGGGTTGCCGTTCGGATCGGAAAATCTGAACGGGTTGAGACGTTATCGAGGACGGCTTGCTTGGCTATTTCGGTCTGATCCTTGAGGGATTGGTAAGTAGCGAGAAGCTGATCAAGCTCTGAAGGTGGTTCGATTGGAGCAGGTTCCTTATTGCAAAGCGTGTAGTCGCAAAAGAACGAATATTCGTTACAGAATTCGGGATAGGTGTGCCCGAAGAAGTAACTTGCAATGCGATATAGGCGAGCTTCGATTTCTTCCCAGGTGTGAAAGGTGGGGTAGGAATTGACATGATACTTTTTCAATTCCCAATTGTAGATGCCGAAGATTATGGCTGGAGTCTGGGGGAGATCGTAGTGGCGCTGGAGGAGGTAGGCATAGATCGAAGCCTGGAAAGTGTACTTGCGGTGATACTTGATTGGATCTCGGAGAAATTTTTCCGTGCTCTGCTTGTTGAGACATTTCGCTTCAGCGATAGCCATCGAATGAGTGTCAAGGCGTCCGTCGATATGGCCTTGTAGAGCAAAAGAAATATCGCCGATTTGAATTCGGTGAGTAAGTTCGAGCTGTTGATCAACAACCTTTGTGGAATTTTCTTTTGCGATACGAGCGAGAATTTTATCTTCCGCTGCATTACCTCGGTCAAAAGCTTCTTGTTGTTTGGCCGTAGTTGGCTTTTTGGGTTCTCCATAGAGGGAAGCAAGAATCGCTCTGTCGCACCCTCCGAAACTACTAGCTCGGATGATGATATCCGAGCTAGTAGTTGTGGGTTCAGAAGGAAGTGTCATCCGTTCACCGGTGGTGTCTGCACTTGTGATGGCTGAATAGGGGCTTGATCAGACGTTTGCGAAGCTGACGCAGAATCACTCGATGCCTGATCTTGAGTACCAGAAGCCACAGAACCGACAGAACTATCAGGAGCGGGAGCAACAGGAACACTGCCAGGAACACTGCTAGCGCTCCCATCCGATTGTGGGGCACTGGAGGCAGTATCAGCCTCGGATTGATAAGAAGTCCCAGCAGGAACGTTCCCAGCAGGAACGCTCCCGACAGTGCTATCAGGTGCATTAGGTGGTGTCTCTCCTTGAGTTGAAGCATCAAATGTCGCTGACGCTTGGATTGCTCCGGGCTCGATATGATTCTCCGATTCCTCAAGTTCCATTACCACATCCTCTACAAAGAGGATCGTGTCGTGAAGTTCCTGAGCAAAGTCGGGATCAGTGTTGTACATGCGATTGAGAAGAGTCCTTTTGTGACCCTCCCAGATGTCTCTTTTGTTAGACATTGATTTCCTCCGGGGTTTCATTGTCAAAGTCGAATACGAGTTGAGTTTCAAAGCAGACAAATACTGCGCAACGAGGGATGTCAGAACCATCGTCAGGGAGCAAATCTGCTATGCGGGTGCGGACATGAACATCTGTGCCGTAAAGCTTTCTCATCCGGTAGCGGATTGCCTGGAGAAGATTCTTAGCTTCTCGGTTACAATCCTTAGATTCGATTATTGCAACACGACCCCAAGTTCCAGGATTATTGAGAAGCTGATAAAGCAAAACTTCCCATTGAGTTGATTTCTTCCGTGGATGTTCAGGTGGATTCTCGATGTTCAGGCTAATCGAGACTGCCATGATTATGCGTTCGCAGTCGCGAAGATTCCAGCAGGATTAGCGATTTCTGCCATGAGCTCGGGATCACTCGCAACGCCCGGCAGAGTGAACGCTATCTTTGTGAAAGAAGCGTGATCTGGCTGGGACTTGGCGACTGCGATCACAGACTCACGGACAGATGCACCCTCGACTGAAGCTGCCGGAGCTTGAGCTTGAGCGGGAGCTGCTTGAGTAGGTGCCCCGTCATCCTCATAGCCGAGGAAGGCCGTAGGAAGCGGGATGCGCTTCTTGCCGAGCTCTTTACCGTAATCGACTTCTACGGTCTCAATGTGCATCTTGAGTCCGATGTATGTGTCGGCTCCAGTGCCGTTCGGGTGCTCGGTATGCTTCTCCATATCAGCGCCAGCGCCGAGTTCGAGTAGAGCATTGATGAATCGACCGACGTGCGATGTCTTGAGAAAGGTTGTCTTTCCATCCGGGATTCCGTTCTGGTCATGGTGAATTGCGAGGCGGGAATCATCTGATGCTGCCCATCCCTTTCCGACTGACATGAACATTGACTTGTCTTCGCCGTTTTCATCCTCTCCTTCCAGGATCAGAAGACAGGTATCGCCATTGTTGTACTCGGCCCGGGTGCCAAAATATGCCAGCCCGACCGTGAAATCGAAGGATACTGAAAACCCTTCATCGAGTTGAAAAGCCATGTATGTTACTCCTATTTGTAGATTCGTTTTGGTTCATCCATTACTACTGCATCTTTGAACCAGGAAGGAAGCAGATTCTTTGACTTGCGCCAGAGGGTGATGAATTGCGTGTCGAGGATATAGCTTTCGCAGTAGTCGTATTCACTGCGCATTGCACGTCCAGTCATCTGAGCAAGTGATCGTATTGTCTCAATCGAGTACCAGAGCTCACCTCCAGGCTTGTAAAGAATGGCTGAAATTTGAGGATCGGCCAAAGATGGATACGGAATTTTCGGCACTACGACTGTTCGACATTCATCCCCGGGAAAATCAATTCCTCGGTCTAGGGCCGGAGCTATCAGAATACCCTGTTCCCCTCTTTTGAAGGAATCAATGGCCCTGCTACGCTCTTTTGGCTTTCCCGGGGGGAATGTGTAAATGGGTCGAGCGACCTTTATTGTCTTTGCTAAATAGTCAGCGAAAGCAAACGATACAGAGTGTACAAGTATGTTGTCAAGTCTTTTTTGGCAAATTTTTTCGATAGCAGCAGCCATCAGGGGATATGCCTCGTCTTTTGTCTTGTAAGTCATAGGTGCGACTGGGCAGACATAGATGCGACGTGACGGTACGGGAAAGCGTGAAGGTATAGACGTGAATTGGTATGAGAGATTTGTCGTCATCCTTCGAGCCCCAATGATTTGGCGTACACAGTCGGAGCGATGATTGTTGCAGACATCAGTAGGAACTTCTTTGAGTGTTTCCAGAGAAGATCGTTGATGTAGGGCGCAACATAGATCGGTTTGAATATTATCGAGCCTGCGTCAGGAACCTTGCTAGCCTTGGATGCCTTCTCACCTGCATAAACCCAGTTACCGGATGGTATGCCCTTCTCTGGATCGAGCAAGACGGTTAGCTTGCTGCGAGCAGAAGTAGCACGGGATAGTTGTTTCGAGATGAGGATACTGTCCGATGAGTTGGGCTCGATCGACTTTTGCTGCTCTTCTAGCTGCGAACATAGCTTTCGCACTTTCTGCAATGAGTCTAAACACCATTCCTCCCATGATTTCTCTTTGGTTTTCAGATCGGGATACCCAAGCCTCCAAGTCAGTATGTCGAACGATGTGAGCGAAAGTTCGATAAATGAGATGAAAGCTTTTTCTAGTGTATCAGCTTCGTCAATGATGACAAGACGACCAGAAAATGAATTAGGTCCATAAACAGTTTCATGCAAAAAGTATGAGATGTTTGTGCAGACAAGAGGAGCCTTGACGGCTTCTTCCTTGGCGACTCGGTATGGACAGTCCGAAACAGGATGACACCATGGACAATGTGACGACTGATCCGTGAAGGAATCTGGACAGGCATCACATGCTCCACCCTTTTGGATGTTGCAGTCTCCACAGTCGATGGCTGGATTGGGAGCATCTAAGGTTTCGTAGTTTGATCGACCAAGAATGAGCTTTGCGTAAGGGAAGTCACGCATAAATTGGTGCTGGAGTTCGATGGAGCTACAAACGTAGACCGTGGGAAGGTTGAGCTTCTGCCGGACTACTTCACCGATCAGTGTTTTCCCGGAGCCTGTAGGAGCTTCGAGGATGACGATATCTGTATGACGGAAAGCTTCAATGATGTCGGTGATAGCTGTTTCTTGATCGGGTCGAAGCTCTGCCGCCCACTCGGGCAACTGCATCAGCTTTTCCGGGATTTCGTCTTGAAGGTGTGTTCGTAGTAAAAGCGGATTTGGGATTCCAGTTCCGCAAGAGCCTGACTTGCGCTCTGAACGCCACAATCCTCCGAGAGAGTTGTCACGTCAGCCAGGAGCGCCGCTACGTCATGTTCCTGACCGAGATAGGTTGCGGAGTTCTTGAGCTTCGTAAAGGCGTTTACGAGCTTATCGACCATCTCTGACCAATTCTGTTCGAGGACTTCCTGCTTGAAGTACGCCATGTAAAGACGGGAGAGCGGATCGAGGGCATGTTGCTCAGACTTGGTTTCAAGCCACATCATCACGGCGTCTCGGAGCACGTCAGAGCGGGTCTTGAGAACGCCATCAGTGCGAGCTGCGAGGAATTCATCTATCAGCCGAACATGCGATAGAGGCAAACGACAGGAGATGAGCTCAGTGGCTTCTGTTTTGATCTTTTTGGAAGAGCGTCCAGGGGCCGGGCGAGATTCTAGTTGGAATGGCAAATGGTTCTCCGAAGGGTCTAGCTACAGATTGAGGATGGTAGCTACGGATTGAGGATGGATGGAATGTCATTGACAATGACATAGACAGTGACAAGGACAATGTTATTAACAATGTCATAGTTACTAGTCACTTACATAGTATTATTCATGGTTATTGTTGCTTGTCAATAGGCCGAACCTAATTGTAATGAAATTGTAATATTTGAGCATTCTAGCGTCAGTAAACGTGTATACAGTAATACACGACTTTCCCGTATACTGTATTACAGGAAAATACAATGTTAGATATATCCATGGTACCATAGTCCTGATCTGATGGGAAGAGGCAGATTGGATTTTTTCTCTCAGAAATCTCTTGACTTCGGGACTAAACGATGTACGATGTTGTTTACCCCCCCAAACGCTAGGGAGTGATCCCAGCGTAAAGCCAGGAGCGGCCCAGAGAGCTTCTTAGCTTCTCTGGCCGCTTTTGGTAATATGGAGCTATGTCAAAAGCTCATCCTGGCTTCAAAGCGGTTCAAAGCAAGATTGCTCGTAAGGAGGGGGTTTCCGAGAAGGCGGCAGGTGCGATTCTTGCGAATTCTTCTCGTCATGCCTCGAAGGCTGCTAAGCGCTCCAATCCGAGACTAAAGCGGGTATCAAGCCGGTCGGGTCGCAAATCTTCTAGGGCATAACATGGGAACGATTGG
>DAIDHF010000026.1 GCA_027452005.1 Acidimicrobiales bacterium | reverse complement strand
GACAGGCCCTCGTACACAGGGTGCAACCCCGTTCCCCGTGGGTACAACTATCAATCCCCCCGTCACGGTCGATGTGGAAAGGCTTGTAGATCCCGTCTTGGGTATTGTAGTCAAGTACGTCGTGAGGGCACGCAATCACACAGCTGGCACACCCGGTACATAGGCCCGAGGTGACTACCTCGGAGTAAAGTTCGGTCCACTGAGGTTTTTCTGGAGGCACACAACCACACTAGCCTTGTCCGGGTGACCCTGGCACACACCTTGCTCATTGCCGTGGCCGGACTCGGTGCGGGCTTTGTCAACGGTGTTGTCGGAACCGGAACCCTGGTATCGTTCCCGGCCCTGTTGGTCTTGAACATAGGGGCCTTTCAGGCCAACATTGTCAACACGTTGGCCCTAATTCCGGGCTATTTGGGCAATTCCATTGGATACCGCAGAGAGCTTTCCGGGCAAGGGCCTAGGATTATCTGGTTTGGTGCCCTTACTATTATTGGAAGTGCCGGGGGGACTTGGGCTTTTTTGGCTCTTCCAGGGTCTCGCTTTCGAGAGGTCGTCCCATACCTGATCTTGGTGGCCGCCGTGCTTATGGCCGTGCAAAGACGAGTTGCCCGGATGGTAGGGACCACAAGGTTGGAGCCGGTTTCGGGTAGGGGTAACCTCGAATCCAGCCAGCCAGTGTCAAGACGGCGACTCTTCAACCCATTCCTGGTCGTCGCCATGATCTTATGTGGGGCCTATGCGGGGTACTTTGGGGCCGGGGTTAGCGTAATTTTACTGGCCGTCTTGGGGATGTTTCTCGGTGAACCCATCCAGCCGATGAACGCCCTTCGCTCGGTCCTGACCCTCACGGGCAACCTACTGGCCGGGGTCGTGTTTATGGTCCATACTCGGGTTGACTGGTCGGTTGTGGCAGTTATGGCCCCGTTGGCCCTCGTGGGTGGTTGGTTGGGTTCAAGCGTTGCCCGAAAGATCCCCGAAGAACCCCTCAGGTGGGCCGTGGTTGCATTCGCAACAGCTGTTGGGTTGCTTTTGATCTTCACTTAGACGGTGGGACTTCCAGGAGAATGCCTCGTGCTATAACCTACGACGGAATCTGGGCACTAAGATGTTTCCAATGACTAAGCCCGAGATTGCCCTGAGGGCCCAAGACGTGGTCAAAGTCTACGGCGAGGGTGAGACACGGGTGGTCGCATTAGACAGGATTTCCCTAGAAATTGAAACCGGGACATTTTGTGCCATCATGGGACCGTCGGGCTCGGGGAAGACCACGTTGCTCCAGATTATGGCTGGCCTGGATAAGCCCAGTTCAGGGCAGATCTTTATTGGGTCAGACGAGGTTACAGCGATGAATGAGGCCCAGCTGACGCGCCTGAGAAGATTTAAGATTGGGTTTATCTTTCAGACTAACAACCTACTTCCAACCCTAAGTGCGCGAGAGAATATAGTCTTGCCCTTGGTCATTTCCGGGGCGCGCCCAGAAGAGGACTGGTTAGATCGAATCGTCGATGCTGTGGGTCTTGGAGATCGACTTACCCATAAGCCCTCCCAGCTGTCGCAGGGACAACAGCAACGGGTCGCCACGGCCCGGGCACTCATCACCAAGCCTGACGTGGTCCTAGCCGATGAACCTACCGGGAACCTGGACTCTAAGACCTCAAGTGAGCTCCTAGAGTTCCTGGCCCAGACCATGGCCGAGTTCTCTCAGACAATTGTAATGGTGACTCACGACCACCTCGCCGCCAAATGGGCCCGCCGAGTAATTGAGATCTCAGACGGTCGGGTTGTGGGGGACCATTCCGGGGCCCCCAGCCTGTTGGGATAGTCCCCTTGAAAAGAGACCTGAAGTCTGGCTCGTCCTACCTTGGACTACTCAAGATGTCCCTGAGAAATCTGGTAAATCATAAGTTAAGACTAGTTGCCATGACCCTGTCGATAATCTTAGGAGTGGGTCTCTTGACCGGTACTTACGTACTCGGGGACTCCTTTAGCGCCACGTTTAACCAGATATTTGGAACCGCAACCCGCCAGGTGTCGGTCGTGATTCGATCCCAAGCCGTGGGGCTGTCCAACTCGGCTACGGCGCCCCGGATTGCGGTGCCCGGATCAGTCTTGGGTCAGGTATCCACGTTACCCGGAGTCAAGCGGGCCACGGGAAGTGTAATTGGGTACTCTCAGTTTGTCTCGCCCAACCACAAGCTTATAGGGAGTTTCGGGTCTCCAAACGTTGGAATGTCTGTGGGGCCTACCACGTCACTGGGGTCCATGCAGATCGTGACCGGACACTTTCCTCACGGCCCCCATGAGGTAGTAATGGATCTTGCAACCTACGTGCACAATCACTTTCACGTTGGACAGCGAGTAGAGGTGGCCTTTAGGGGCTCGGCTCACCAGTTCGACCTGGTTGGGGTGGTGACTCTAGGGGGATCGTCGTATCTGGCCGGGGCGACGATTGCCGGGTTTAGCCTGACCACGGCCCAACAAGACATGGGAATAGCGGGGTCATTTTCAGAGATCGACCTGACCAAGGAGCCAAATATATCTACACACGCCCTACTGGGCGAAGTACAACGAGAGATTGGTCCAAACTACGAGGTTCTCACAGGGTCGGACCTGGCAGCATCGACCTCGCAGAGTCTCTCACAAGGGCTGTCATTTTTGCCCTGGACCCTGGCCATCTTTGCTCTGATCGCTCTCTTTTTGGGTTCTCTAATCGTGTTCAACACGTTCTCGCTAGTCACCACCCAACGGAGTTGGGAGATGACATTGTATCGGTGTCTAGGGGCATCTAGAGGTCAGATCAGATTCGTGGTAATTGGAGAAGCCATGATCATAGGCTTTGTAAGCTCACTTGTTGGAATTGTATGGGGAATATTTGCCGCCGGAAGCCTTCTTCCAAAAATAGTATCTCTTGGAGGGATATATCTACCAAGTTCGGTGACTTCGATAAGTGTCCGTACGATACTTATTCCGCTACTGATGGGACTTTTAGCAACACTTGTTGCCGCAATCGTGCCAGCCATCCGGACGTCTCGTATAAGTCCGGCGTCAGCCTTGCGCGACGACCTCGAATCTGCAATTGGTAAATTTACGTGGCGCAGAATTGGCTCGGCGGTAGTGTTGCTTGTAGTCGGTCTCGGGATGTTGATCGTGGCCCCGAGTTTTACTGCCAGTTCGCTTAGAATTTCCATGGATGGCCTCGGCGGGTTCTTGCTCTTGTTCGGGGTAGCCTTGTGTAGTCCGGTTCTGGTCATGGTGATCGTGAGCGGACTAAACCTGGTTGCCCCGATTGATCGGGGTGTCACGGTTTCGATGGCCATGAAGAACGCACTTCGCAATCCACGAAGAACGGCTGGTACGGCGGCGGCCTTGATGATCGGGCTCTCTTTGATCTCAATCGTGGCCATCATCGCCTCGTCAGTTCAGACCTCGGCGGTCAATGGAATTGAGAGGTCGGTCAAGGCCGGGTTCGTATTGATTACCCCAAACGTGGAGCCCTTTACCCCCGATGCCCTAGTAAATCTGACCACACTCAAGGACATTTCGACCATGTCGAGTGCTTCGATCGGGACCATATCCTTGGATGGCTCACTCAAGAAGGTCTACGGAGTGGACCCGAAAAGCTGGGACCAGGTAGTACATACTGAAGTAATCTCGGGAAATCTAAACAACCTCTACAACGGGGGATTTGCAGTCTCGGCCTCAACAGCCCAGCACTACGGCTGGCAGGTAGGCCAAAAGGTTATCCTAGACCTGAATGGGACCAACCAGGTGTCTGTTGTGCTTAGGGCAATATACGCCGACAACTTTCTCGACGGGGACTTCCTCTTTGGCCCCCAGGAGTTTTCTTCGGCCATCTTAGACCAGGGAATTCAGTTTACCCTGGTCAGATTTCGCCAGGGGGTTTCCACGCGCCTGGCTCACGACCAGCTCGTGACGGCCCTGTCTAGTTACCCTCAGATACAGGTTCTCGACAAGTCTCAGTTTCGTAGTTACGTCAATCGAGACGTTAGCCTTTTGGTCACCTTGATGTCGGCTCTTGTGCTTCAAGCTGTAGCCGTGGCCATGTTTGGAATTGTCAACTCGATGTCTCTGTCGGTTTTTGAACGTACCCGTGAATTGGGGGTGTTGCGAACGATTGGGTCAACTCGCCGACAACTTAGGGCCATGGTTTACTGGGAATCGCTAATAGTAGTGGGCATCGGGGCCGTATTTGGATTAGTAGTAGGTGCAGTGGTCTCGGTGGCCTCGGTCAGGATCCTTCGACCCCTCGGGGTGACCTCATTCTCACTCCCGATTAAGGTTTTGGCGATATATCTGGTCGTCGCCTGCCTGCTCGGGATCGGGGCCTCGCTGTGGCCAGCGGCCCGGGCATCACGCATCCGCCTGATTCGAGCCATTGCCGTCACGGGATAACCGAGGTAGTTTCGTCGGGATAGATCATGGTGATAAACGTGGTCACACATCGATATCTGCAACCTCTCTGCTCTTTGCGTCGTGAAAGATTTAATTTACCTTGCTCGTCGTTTTTTCAAGACCGCAACTCAGGGTAGTGAATTCGGGCCTAGAGTGTAATAAGTGACTTATCTAGCCGCTCAAGCCCACAGCTTCATTGGCATCCAACCCCAGACTCGTTTCGGCTGTACCCTAAGGCGGCCCGAAGGGCCAGTACAGGCTCACCGGAAATCACACCTGACCAGTGTTACACGACCCTTCGGGGCTGAGCCCCAGACCGCGACTGCCCTTAGGGCTAAAGCCGCCAGTCCCCTCGGGGTATTTTGATGGGCATGGTCCACCCACGCGATCGAGTAACGATCACAATTTGGTGTGCCGTAGCTGGCCTGGCCTTTGTTACCTCATGCGCCGGGGGAAGCCGAGCAACAGCTCAAAGTCAGGTCTCGCGTGGTCATGGTCACAACAGTTCGACGCTTAGACACTCAACCGCCAAAACAGCTGGTGCATCCAAGCCCAAGGCTCCTAAGTCGACTGAGGCATCCGGGCCCAAGACGCCTCAATCTAGTGGTCCCTCGGGTGGCGATCCGGCTTCCTTTGCGTGCTCGGCCACGTCTACTTACGGGTCAGCATCCAATCAGGAGGTCTCCAGTGGGAACGTCCAGTTACAACTGAGTCAGACCCTGGGAGTCGGTCCGGGGACCTTTGAGGCCTCACTAGTTCTTGATGAGTCGGGAGCCACGATCTATTCGAGTGCGGTTGTTCCAGTAGTGAGATCGACCAGCCAGAATGCTCAGGTCTGGTCGTACGTGTCCCAGGTCTGTCTAGAGGTCCAAAAGAGCGGTGGTCCCGTTATATATTTGGTTGGATATTCAACCGGCGCCTCTTGCTGTTCAATTGTCCGGGCCTACTACCCGGAAAACGCAAACACCTATGGCTACACCGACCTGGTGACCCAGAGCGCTAAAGTTGTCAACCTATACGGCGACATCGTGGTCACCGGGGCCGATATTAGATTTCAGTGTCGGTTTGGACCAGACTGTGCCGAGTCGGGAATGCCGGTTGCAATCTACCAGTTTGAAGACGCCCAATTTGTCCTGGTAACCCAGGGATTTCCTGTCCAGCTAAGGGAGGATGCTCTCAAGTGGTGGAACCTAGTCCAGCACCCCCAGGCCACAGATTCCCAAGGACCTGGCACGATTACGGGGTTTATCGCCCCGTGGGTGGCCGATGAGTGTGGGTTGGGATTGACGTCCTCAGCGTTCTCCACCCTTCAAACCATGAGCAGCCAGGGCAACTTTAGAGGTGATCCGAACTTTGTCGTCAATTTGGAGACATATTTACAAGCCAACGGGTACTGCAATAAATAGGGCCTTTTAGTCACCTACCCCGTCATATTACCCGCTCGCCCGAGAGTGTCCCAAGCGAGTTAGTATAAGATCGTGACTTTTCGACGCAAAATCTATGTAAATGGGTCAACCCCCGACATCCAGGTGCCCTTTCAAGAGGTCCTGTCCTCCCAGGACCCCGACAAGGTATTGGTCAGGCTCTATGACACCAGTGGACCCGGAGGTGACGTTGAGAAGGGGATTGTCCCGTCCAGGTTGCCCTGGATTGACTCGCGAGGCGATGTAAAGCTAGTTGATGGACATCGAGATCAAGATACCGGGGCGTCGTTTGGCACTCACCAAATTCGCCAGGCCAGGCCAGGCCAGGTGGTCACCCAGATGCACTACGCCAAATTAGGCCAGATAACAAAAGAGATGGAGTTCGTTGCAGTTCGCGAGGGCATCGATCCCGGCTTTGTTCGCGATGAGGTTGCCAGAGGCCGGGCTATAATCCCGAGCAACATAAATCATCCCGAGAGCGAGCCAATGATTATTGGCCGGAACTTTCTGGTGAAAGTTAATGCCAATATCGGGAACTCCTCGGTTAGGTCCTCAATCGACGACGAAGTTGAGAAGATGACCTGGGCAACCAGGTGGGGTGCCGACACCTTGATGGACCTGTCCACGGGTCGCAACATTCACGAGACCCGAGAGTGGATAATCAGGAACTGTCCGGTTCCAGTTGGAACGGTTCCAATCTACCAGGCCTTAGAAAAGGTCGGTGGAGTCCCGGCCGAGTTGACCTGGGAGGTCTACCGGGACACGATTATCGAACAAGCCGAGCAGGGAGTGGACTACTTCACGATACATGCCGGGGTACTTCTGCGTTTCATTCCCATGACCGTTACCCGGGTAACCGGGATCGTGTCGCGTGGCGGCTCTATTATGGCTGCCTGGTGCCTGGCTCATCACAAGGAGAACTTTCTCTTTACCAACTTTGCCGAGCTTTGTGAGATCATGTCCCAATACGACGTGGCGTTCTCTCTAGGAGACGGTCTGCGACCGGGTTCCATTGCTGACGCCAACGACGAGGCCCAACTCGCCGAGTTGGCAACCCTAGGTGAGCTGACCCAGATTGCCTGGGACCATGACGTTCAGGTCATGATCGAGGGCCCAGGACACGTCCCCATGCACAAAATCAAAGAGAACGTTGATCTCCAGATCGAGCTATGCAACGAGGCCCCGTTCTACACCCTGGGGCCCCTAACTACCGACGTGGCTCCTGGCTACGACCATATTACCTCGGCAATTGGGGCGGCCATGATCGGGATGTATGGCACGGCGATGCTTTGTTATGTTACCCCCAAAGAACATCTCGGGCTACCTGACCGAGACGATGTCAAGGCCGGGATGATTGCCTATAAGATAGCTGCCCACGCAGCCGACCTAGCTAAGGGACATCCCGGGGCTCAGGCCTGGGATGACGAGCTATCTAAGGCCAGGTTTGAGTTTCGCTGGGAAGACCAGTTCAATCTATCCATGGACCCAGATACGGCTAGGTCCTTTCATGATGCCACCCTCCCGGCCGCGCCAGCCAAGACGGCACATTTTTGTTCTATGTGCGGCCCAAAGTTCTGCTCAATGAGGATTAGCCAAGACCTGCGTAAGTTTGCCCAAGACCAAGGCGTGGATGAGACCGAGGCAATTGAGGTCGGACTCAGGCTCAAGTCCTCGGAGTTTGTGGCCGGTGGGTCTGAACTCTATACGTTGACCTCTTCTCACGACTAAGGTCTAAGTTGGCTTGGGTCTAAACACCGCACAGGCTGGCTGTTGACCAAGCCCCCCAGCCGTCTTTGGCCACGAGCATCTCGGCCCTCATATCTTGTTCGGCCGGAGACGCACCTGCCGGGTCTCCAGTGCCGCCCACTGACGCCCAGGTAGTCCAGGAGAACTGGTAGGCCCCCCGGTAGTAGGGGTTGGACGAGTCTGCATAGTTGTTGCCCGACTCATACTGACGTATGCACGCCAGGGCACTTTGCATCGAACCCGAAATCTGGGGTTCAGAGTACGTCCTGGCTTGATAGGTACTTTCCTGGGGCTGGACTCGTCTTTGAGCTGCCAGTTGCGCCTGGTACTGGGCCTCGATTTGGTGACCCTTGACCAAGACTTGGCTCGAGGCCTGGGTTAGTACGGCCCCGACACTGGAAGTCCAGGTCGTGGCCGGATTGGTCAAATACTGGGCCGATCCCTTGGCCTTTGCACCTCGTTGCGAGGCCAGAAAGACTTTAAAGTGGGTAGTTTTCAAAGTGGGCGACCGGTGAGGTGAGGCCGGGCTGGCCAACACGTGGCTACCTGCCCAAGCCGTGAGCCGTGGGGTCTTCACGCTATGGGAAGACAGGTTGATTATGAAAAAACTAATAGGAAGCACGGATATAGAAAGAACTAGTCGTGCTATCTGCTTGCGCATTGAGCGCCTCCTTTTCCTATAACCCAGAACTCCTAATTTCTGGGTCAGTTGTTAGGTGTGGCCAGGAATGCGGGCAGAACCGTCGTTTATGCATTCACCTCGCGAACCGGGGCCTCATGGCCAATACACGCCAGAGAGCGTCTTTCGACGGGGCGGGTATCGGCTAGTGATAGCTCAGCGGTTCGGGACTTGAATTTGTCCGTACGATGTGCGGACGGCAGGCCCTCGTTAGGTTTCTCTCTTGTATCCTCCTTGGACTCCACAAAGCGGTGTCCGGTCAGGTCTAGTTCTTGATTTAGTTGAGGGTTGAAAGCAAAAGCCCTAACCCCGCCTTCGGAGAAGTCTCTCCTCGACACCAGGCAAGCTAATTTGGAACGCAACCCCAAGCAATAATCTGACTGGTAATATATCTCTGTTAGTTTATGGGTTGACCTTGTGTAGTGGTGCTTAATAGTGTCAAATAGTGGCAATCAACTACTTCAAGCGGTCAAATTGCTGGTGAGGTTGTGATTTCTTAGATTTCTCGAGGAGTAAGTCAATAGTTCGTCAACTCAGTCTGTGGAAATCAAAAAACTTCCTGGTCACAATCTACTTCTGAGTAATTGTAAAAAACTAGAAATAGGAATAATAAACCAGTCTGGCCCTGGGAGGAGGGTTCCAAATTGGCCCGCGCCGGCGCCCCTTGCGTGGCACTCCCTTACTAGCAATAATGGGTGATCGCTAACCAGACGTTCGTACAACTACCGACTAGGACCTTGATATTTGGAATGGCCCATGAAGACGGCCGAATATTGGTCCAAGAACTAATGCCGGTGGCCCTGACGTGCGGGCAGACCGACGCCCAGGTTAGGTCCTGTTTGCGCCGAATGGTTGGCGAAGAACTACTTGAGAGGACCGTGGACGAAGATGGACTGGTCGTTTATGTTGCCACTCAAAAGGGCCAGGACGTTCTCGGTGGACTTTACGAGAAGACCAAGCTTGCTTACGGACAGGACGCCGCTGGAAGTGGCTGGGATAGGCGATGGAGGCTTGTTTTCTTTGCAATTCCCGAGGCAATGAGAGCTACCCGCGATAGATTTCGTGATCGTCTTTTAGACTTAGGAGGTGCCCAGGTGCATCCAGGTCTTTACATTTCACCCCATGATTGGCACGCCAAAGTAAGGACCGAGGCATCCAAGTTGGCCATTGAGGGATTTATTGGAATGGCCACAACCGACGATTTGTTGGTTGGAGGCCTTCAAGACCCACGAGCCATTGCCGAAAGGCTATGGCCGGTCAAGACCCTCTTTGAACGATATAAGGTCTTTGCCGATGAGCTCAGGTCAGTACCCACGGCCCTAGCCGAGATGCGAAATCGCCACGAGCGCCTCGGGGATGACCTGTTTTTATCAGGTGCCTTAGCGGTAGCTGTTGCGTTTCAGGAGTGCTTTCATGATGACCCATTGCTCCCTCCTGAGCTTCTCCCTAGGCCCTGGCCAGGCCAAGTCGCCCGAGAGCTACTCGTTCAGTGTCGAAAGATGGCCCTAATGATCCGGGCGACTAGGTCCCAACCGGTCCCGTTCCGGTACTTTGATGCAGCCGTGGAGGGGATCTAGCCAGAGCTAAATACCTCCTGGTGGCACAAAATCCCAGCTAGCCACTGGGTTTGGCCAATTTACCTTATTTGTCATAAAATATGATCGGATTAGTCGGATTTTATAAGATGGCTGAAGTTTAGGGAAGACAGGTACTAATTAATGGATCCTATTGTAAGGGCGCACAGATTGGACGACAAAGCTCTAAGGCGCCTGAGTACGGATTTTGAAGACCTGAGTGCCCAAGAGATAATCAAGTGGGCCTTTGAGGAAAGCCACTTCCGGGCAGTTACAACGTCTTCATTTTCCGATGGGGTACTTGCGCACTTGGTCACCCAAGAGAATCCTTCTGCCAAGATTGTGTTTATCGATACCGGGTTCGCGTTCACAGAAACCGTTCAATACGTTCACAGGCTCCATAAAGTGCTCGGGTTCAACCTAGAGATTATTGAGCCTAACGTTGACTTGTCGCAAGATGTTTGTGGGACCGAGATGTGCTGTCAACGACGTAAAGTCGAGCCATTGATAAGCTATTTATCGGGGCACGAGTTCTGGATTACCGGTATAAGACGGACCGAAACCAGTCAAAGAGCCGAGGTACCGATAGTATCTTGGGATACGAAATATCAGGTCGTCAAGGTGAATCCCATTGCGAACTGGAGTGATGATGATGTAGCTGGTTACATTGACAGGTTCAACTTGCCCGTCCACCCACTAGTTCCTTTGGGCTACCTGTCAATTGGGTGTGCCCCGGTAACATCGCCGGTCTTAGACCCCGACGACCCAAGATCGGGACGCTGGCCCGGTAGTGACAAGACCGAGTGCGGCCTGCACGTTTAGGAATCAGCCAAGCCCCCTAGACGATGTTTGAACTAATAGTAGTTGGCCTGGTCATCGGGCTTTTAGTGGGCCTAACCGGGACTGGCGGAGGAGCTTTGTTGACCCCAATTTTGATACTCGGGTTCAAGGTTCACACGATGACTGCAATTGGAAGTGACTTGGTAGCGTCTTTTTTCATGAAGCCGGTTGGGGCAATTGTACATGCCCGTTACAGGACAGTACGAAAAGATCTCGTCAGGTTACTCGTGTTAGGATCTTTACCAGGAGCGGTGATTGGGGTGGCACTGTTGGTGTATCTTGGACACGGGAGAGCGCCGGGTTTACTAAATCCAGTTCTCGGGGTCGCACTGGTGCTGTCCACCTTTGCCATAGTGTTCCGGGCAACGCCAGTTCGAAAGATAGCTCCAGTCAAGTTGACCGGTGAAATTCATCCCCGGACTCTAAAGTTGATGACACTGGCCCTCGGGTTTTTTGGAGCTATCTTGGTTGGCTTTACGTCAGTGGGGTCTGGGTCAATCATGGTTGCGGGGACGATGATCTTGTATCCCGAGCTGACCATTGGAGAGTTGGTCGGAACAGATCTAGTCCAGGCCATTCCTTTGTTAGGGATTGCAAGTCTTGGGCACGCAATCGTCGGAGACGTGAGATACTCGATATCAATACCACTTGCCCTGGGAGCTATTTTCGGGGTGTACTGTGGTGCGTTAATGTCGGCTAAAGGGGTTAGGTCTCAAGAGGTTCGATACGGTCTCACCGTGGTCCTATTTGCGACCGGGCTTCGTCTGATTTTTTCGTAGTATTTTTGGGCTTGAATGGTGAGGTCGCCTAAAGCGGTCTAACATGGGCAGTCTTGAGACCCCTAGTCGTAATCCCAACTTACAATGAGGCCGACAACATTGGAAGGCTTTTAGACGTCCTGATGAGCCTGGTGGTCGAGTTCGAGGTGCTAGTTGTCGACGATTCCTCCAGAGATGGAACCGACAAATTAGTAAAAGAGGCCCAAGAGAAGCATCCAAATCGGGTTCACCTACTGAGTCGGCCCGCCAAGCAGGGGCTTGGAGCGGCATATGTTGCAGGGTTCAAGTGGGCAATTGCACAAGAATCATACGACCGGGTTGTTCAGATGGATGCTGATTTTTCCCACGACCCCCAGGATGCACCTAGGTTGATTCAAGGACTCGAGATGGCTGACATAGCAATAGGTTCGCGCTATGTTCACGGGGGTGGCGTAATTGATTGGTCACTGAGGCGCGAGGCGCTGTCGAGGTGGGGTAACGCCTACGCCAGAATGGTCTTGGGGGCAAAAGTACGGGACCTAACTGGAGGATTCAAAGCCTGGAAAGTCGACACCCTCAAGGGGCTTGACTGGGAATTGTGTTCAGCCAGTGGGTACGGGTTTCAAATCCAGACAACAGTGCATGCAATGTGTAACGGAGCCTCAATCGTCGAGATCCCGATTATCTTCCGTGATCGTACTGAAGGTGAGTCAAAGATGCACGGTGGAATAATTACAGAGGCCCTCTTGGGGGTAGTAAAACTACGCAGACAGATCCGAGAGTTGGAATCCAAGGGTAAATTGGTAGATGATGAGAGTGTTCACATTAATAAACCGGATCTAGACCGTGGTTGAGACCAGCCTTGCAGACCTTCAAGTAGGTCCCGGTGGAAAGACTGGGTCGGAATCTCCCGGAAACGAGGCCTCATTCTCGGTTGTTCCCCTCAGAGGTCTTTTCGTGGTGGCCGGGGTTTTGATCGGGCTTGTTAGTGCTGTGGCAACCAATACTCTCTGGGCGTTGGATTTTTTTCACGTGGTCTCAGGGGGAATGTGGACCACGCTTGACCTTTTTCTTGGTTTTATCTTGGGACCGATGATTTTGGCCAAAATGTCTATAGCGGGCCGGATGGAACTTACCAAGAGGCTGATGCCAAAACTGGTCCTGATAATGCCAACTTTGGTTATTTGTACCCTGTGCGCTGGTTGGCAGCTAGCTCGGCACCTGGGATATTTGGAGTCAAGCTACTCTCATCACGGCTGGATCGTGGCCTCCTTTATTGTCGTGGCCGTAATGTCAGTTATTGCCCTTGGGATCTTGGAGCCCGCAAACATTGCCGTGTTGTTTGAACTGAGAAAGCCAATTCCCAACGGACAGATCATTGGGACCTTGATGAAGCGATTTATATATACTGCTGGCATTACCGGGGCGATGCAGATTGCGACTCTGGTTATCATGACACGACTGGCGACGACGTAATGGAATCCGGGACCACTACGGGCGCACAAAGGCCATCTCCAGATGTATATGAACCTAGAAAACTTCCCCCGGTTGCACAGCTAATAGTGGTGTCGGTGACCTTGATGATCTCCTCTGGGGTATATCTGGCCTCTCATCTCCCCAAGGCTCCACCTCTGGGACCGGCTCTCGGGCTAGTTGCAGCCGGCGGGCTCTTTACGGTAGTGGCCATGGTGACTCTGGCCACGATCAAAGATTTCGCTTGGAAACAGTTTTTTGTGGTGGCCAGGTGGGCATTTGTGGCTTACTTGGTGATCTCAGGGCTTCTTGGATTCGTGTTCATTTACGACCACACTAGAGGGGCGACCTTGTACGTTCTGATTGCCAGTCTGGTAGTTTTTGCGTTAGACGTACCCACAATAATTGCCTTTACCGTGGCCCGATATCAAAACAATTAGCCTAACGTCCAGCCGTGGAGTCACCGATTGGACTTGATTTATTTCTGGGACTTGATCTGTCCAATTTGGTCCCCGAGGACCGGAAAGTGCGAACTGTCCAGGGCAAGTACCAGGTCAGGAGCGTACTATTTGATATTTAGGCCTGGGGGAATCTATTGTAGGTAGTCGCAATTGTGTTGTCCGCCCGGGCACGTGACGTTGCGATTTGTATGGTAAGTGTCGTGTCTTAGGGACACGATTACTCACACCCCACAGATGAAAGATTTATGGTTTTGCCAACTTACAGCCCTAAAGAGTCCGAGATAGAACGATCGTGGTACGTGGTAGATGCTCAGGGTTTGACCCTGGGTAGGCTTGCCTCGGAGATCGCCAAGATCCTGAGAGGGAAACATCGACCAATTTTTGCTCCGCACATGGATACCGGAGAGTTCGTAATCGTGACCAACGCAAGCTTGATAGCAGTGTCGGCGGGCAAACTTGATAAGAAAATCTACTACCGCCATAGTGGGTATCCAGGAGGGCTCAGGCAAACGGCCCTAAAAGACGAACTTAGTAGTCGACCTGAGGAAGTTGTTCGCAGGGCGGTCAAGGGTATGTTGCCAAAGGGTCCCTTAGGTCGCAAGATGCTTGGCAAGCTAAAGGTTTACAGTGGCCCCACTCATCCTCACGGGGCTCAAAAGCCAGTGAGTCTAATCCTGAATCCTAGTAGCGGGTTCCTAGAAAAGGAGACCAGTTCAGTTGCCTAGTCCTCTTACTCAATCAACGGGACGACGCAAAGAGGCGGTGGCCCGTGTCAGGCTCCGCTCAGGAACCGGGTCTGTTACGGTAAATGGAAAGAAGCTTGACGAGTACTTTCCATCGCAACTGCACATTAGACGAGCAAGTGCCCCGATGAAGGTGCTCTCAAACGCTCCGTCTGGTTTAGTTTACGATGTTGACGCGTCCATTGGAGGAGGTGGGTACTCTGGTCAGGCCGGGGCCCTCTGCCTTGGAATAGCCCGTGGGCTGGCCGAGGTCAATCCTGAACTACGCGACGAACTAAAGAAGGCCGGGCTGTTGCGTCGGGATCCCCGTAAGAAAGAATCTAAGAAGTACGGCCTAAAGAAAGCTCGCAAAGCACCTCAGTATTCGAAGAGATAGTCTTCGCGTTGTCTAGCGGCAATAAGTCAACAAGTGCCGTAAGCCTAAAGTTTGGAACTGACGGAGTAAGAGGAATTGCCAACCTGGAGTTGACCGCCGAGTGGGCCGTGGGCCTGGGGAAGGTGGCAGCGAAGGTTTTAGGCGACCGGCCAAGGTTTGTACTCGGGCGAGACACCCGGATCTCCGGCGAAATGTTGGCCGCGGCTATTTCAGCTGGGATTGCCTCGGCGGGTTTAGACGTGCTTGATCTCGGGGTAGTTACCACCCCCGGGGTTGCCTGGGCGTCCCGTACCCTAGACGTTCCGGGAGTAGTTATATCGGCATCTCATAATGTCTTTAGCGATAACGGAGTTAAGTTCTTTGCTGCCGGGGGGAACAAGTTGTCAGACTCTCAACAGGCAGACATAGAACGCCTCCTTGAAGACCCAACTCGCGAGGAATTGATTTTTCACGAGACCCACCGGGAGCACTGTGGTCGGATACATCCTGAAACACAACTAGTGGAGGGTTACCGTGACTTTCTTGTGTCGTCCATTGACAGGACTAATCCTCGCTTAGGAGAGCTATCAGTTGTTGTTGACTGTGCGAACGGAGCGGCCTACAAGATCGCGCCAGACGTTTTCTCGCAACTTGGAATCCAGTTACACGTTATTGGAGATAGTCCCAACGGGACCAATATCAATGACGGCTATGGGTCGACAAACCTATCTGAACTAAGTAGTCAGGTCATCGGCCACGGGGCGACTTTGGGAGTAGCCTTCGACGGCGACGGAGATCGATGCCTGGCGGTGGATGAATCCGGGGATCTGGTCGATGGCGACCAGATGATGGCTATGTTTGCCAGAGACCTCCTGGATCGTGGAAGACTAGCTGAAAACACGGTAGTCGTAACCTCGATGGCCAACTTGGGGCTGAGGAAGTCCATGGGAGAAATCGGGGTAGAGGTAAGAGAGACCGACGTTGGCGATCGGTTTGTCTTAATCGAAATGGACCGGACCAAGGCGTGCTTAGGGGGAGAACAGTCTGGGCACCTGATCTTTAGAGACCTAGCAACAACTGGCGACGGGCTATTGACGGCTTTGAAGCTAATTGAGCTTGTCGCTAGAAAAGGCACCGGTCTCAAGGAGTTGGCTGACCAATCTATGACCAGGTTGCCCCAGTCGCTAATTTCGGTAGTCGTTGAAGACCCACGGAAGGTTCTAGAGTCGAGCGTGGTCGACGAGTACACGGCCAAGGTTCGCCACGAGTTGGGCAATAGCGGAAGGGTCGTGATTCGACCCTCGGGTACCGAGCCCAAGGTAAGGGTTATGGTAGAAGCCCAAGACCAAGACAGCGCTAATCACTTTGCCAACATCTTGGCAGAGGTAATCTCTCGTGAGATTGGCGCCAAGAGCACGCCTGGAATTTCTGGCTAAAGGCGACGAGATGTGTGGAATTATAGGAGTAATTGGATCGACCCGGACCCTAGAAGTATTAAAAATTGGAATGGAGCGACTAGAGTACCGAGGCTACGACTCAGCTGGTATCGGCTGCCTAGAGTTCGATAATCCAAGTGGACCAAACCCTCAGGCCGTTATCTGGCGAAAGAGGGCCTGCAGCGGGACCAGGTCGGTTGACTGGCTAAACCAGTCCCTAGATCGAGATGAGCACGGTCTTATCGGGGGAATTGGCCATGTGAGGTGGGCAACTCACGGTCGGCCTGACGAGCAAAATGCCCACCCTCACGTCGACTGCACATCGAAGATCGCCGTAGTCCATAACGGGATCGTTGAGAACTTTGAGAGCCTCAAATCAGATCTAGTCGCGGCCGGACATAACTTTACGTCACAAACGGACAGCGAGGTTATAGCCCACCTACTCGAGAGCTACGCGTCTATGGGATCGAGCCCTCTTGATTCAATCAAGAGACTTCTTGAGGAGATAGACGGGACATTTGCCATGGCCGTCCTGTTCGCAGATCAACCCGATACTATATTTGCCACAAGGCGCGTGTCTCCGCTAATTGTGGGATCTTCAAATGGAGTCGGGCTGATTGCTTCTGATATCCCGGCGATATTAGGGGAGACCGATCAGGTCTACTCACTGGTTGATGACCAGATAGCCCTGGTTGCTGCTGGAAAGGTAGAACTGACCGATGCAAGCGGAGAGATAACTCGGGCGAAATTTACCCGAGTTCCTTGGACCCTAGATGAGGCCCAAAAGGGTGGGTACAGCGACTTTATGTCCAAGGAGATCTTTGAGCAACCGACAAGTGTTGCCGATACCCTCCGAGGAAGAATCGACCTGGACGGCAATATCGTCTTAGATGAGGAGCACCTCTCAAGGGATCAGCTCCGCGAGATCGATAAGGTTTTCATAGTAGCCTGTGGATCAAGTTTTCACGCGGGCTTGGTTGCCAAGTATGCAATTGAACACTGGGCCAGGGTACCGGTTGAAGTAGATATCGCCTCAGAGTTCCGCTACCGCGACCCAATCTTGGACTCGCGAACTTTGGTCGTGGGAGTAAGCCAGTCAGGGGAGACCATAGACACGATACGGGCACTTTCCGAGGCACGCTCGCAGGGGGCTAAGGTACTGGTAATCACAAACGTGGTGGATAGTTCAATGACCCGTGAGTGTGACGCAGTGCTATACACTCGAGCCGGTCCCGAGTTGGGGGTTGCAGCGACCAAGACCCACGTGGCCCAGATTGCCTCACTTTATCTTCTTGCAATTCACCTTGCTCAAGCTAAAAACTCTTTGTATCCCGAAGAGTCGGTTGAATTGGTCAACCATCTCAAAGAGATGCCCCAGCTCATGGCTGAGACTCTCGGGGTTGGGCAAGAGATTGAGAAGCTGGTCAAAAGACTCGTGCAAGGTCTCAAGGTCAATCCGACAGAATCCACAAATCAGCCAACCTTGAGAGATCCAATCGCCGAGGGAACCACCAGATTCTTTTTTATCGGGAGAAATGTTGGTTATCCGGTAGCCATGGAAGGAGCGCTCAAGCTCAAGGAGATCTCCTATCTCTCAGCCGAAGGGTATCCAGCAGGAGAACTCAAACACGGTCCGATTGCCCTTATAGAGCCCGGAGTCATCGTGATTGCAATTGCTACCCGAAACAGGCTCTGGTCCAAAGTAATGGCAAATCTGGAGGAGGTAAAGGCGCGAGGTGCCTCGGTAATTGTGGTTGCAAGCCAAGGTGACCTGGCCTCGGCTGAAGGTGCAAACGAGGTGATATGGGTCCCCAAGGCCCCGCATCCTTTGATGGCTCCTCTACTTGACGTCATCTGCTTACAGTTTTTTGCTTACTATCTGGCAGTAGCACGAGGCAACGACGTGGATCGACCTCGCAATCTTGCCAAAACGGTAACAGTGGAGTGAAAAATGAGTACGCGGGCCTTTTGCATGGCATAGACCTTGTGGAGGTCGAAAGATTTAGGGATCTAATTTCTCGCCGTCCAACCATTATAAACCGACTTTTTTGTGAGTCCGAGATTTCCTACTGCAACAAAAGTCCCGACCCGTCAGAGCGCTATGCGGTACGCTTCGCGGCCAAGGAGGCCATCATCAAGGCCCTTGGCCGAGGACTTTGGGATATATCTTTCAAGGATGTCAGAATAGAAAAAGACCCACGAGGAAAGCCCGAGGTTGTGCTCTCGGGTCGTGCTCTGGCGTTGTCTCAATGCTATGGCGTTGAAAGATGGATCGTGTCACTCTCGCACACCGGGTCGGCCGCCATGGCCTCAGTAATTGGCCTCGCAAGCCAGGGAACATCAGCTAATTGATACCAATCTTGAATGTTGAAGAGACCAGGGAACTTGATCGGCAAGCCGCGAACGACGGGAAAATGAGCGTGCTCATTGAGCGGTCAGGCTACGGCGTCTATAAGGGAGCCTTAGACCTGCTTGGGGGAACCTATGCCAAGAGAGTCGTGGCGATCTGTGGGAAGGGCAACAATGGGAACGACGCCCGGGTAGCTGCCGACCTACTTGCCCGCCGTGGCGCAAAGGTTGTAGCTACTGACGCAAACGCCCAAATTCAAATTCCCCCAGGAACTGACCTAGTTATAGACGGAGCCTTTGGGACCGGGTTTCGCGGAGAGTACCAATCTCCAACCGTCCCACAATTCAGCCAGGTCCTGGCGGTTGACATCCCATCGGGGGTAAATGGTGATACTGGTGTCGCCTGTGTTGGGGCTATTAGGGCTGACATGACCGTTTGTCTAGGAACCCTCAAGCCCGGATTAGTTTTCGGGGATGGACCAAATAAAGCAGGCAAGGTAGTCGTTCATGACATTGGACTACGACCGGGCAAATTTGACAAGTGGTTGGTCGAATACAACGACTGCGTCAAAATTTTGCCCCACAGGGGGCGTGCGGATCACAAGTGGTCATATCCGGTAGGGATACTAGGGGCAAGTGAAGGCATGGAGGGCGCCTCTCACCTATGCGCGTTGGCCGCCTTGAGATCCGGTGCTGGGATGGTAAGAGTTGTTGTAACCGACAACGGTCCATTGAGATACCCAATCTCCGAGGCCGTCTTTGACAGGTTCCCCATCCAAGGGTTTGTTGACGAGTTTGTACGGGCAACCAGGCGTTGGAAGGTGGCAATTGTCGGTCCTGGGCTTGGACTTGACCACTCCGGTGACCGCGGGGGCTTCAAGGCTCAATTGGTCAGGGCGATCTTGAAAGAGGTGACAATCCCGGTCATTTTAGATGCGGACGCACTCAAGGTGTTTGGATCGCCATTTGAGCTAGGTGAGCTGACTCGGCAAAACCCAGTTCAAAATGTAGTAATCACTCCCCACGAAGGCGAGTTTCAGGCCCTTGTTGGAAGAAAGCCAGATTCCGACCGAATTAGCGAGGTGGTTTCACTTGCCAAGACCACCGGGGCTACTGTTCTCCTGAAAGGTCCGTCAACAGTGGTTGCTAGCCCCGATGGACGGGCGGCCGTTGTAACGAGTGGAACATCAAACCTTGCCACGGCCGGAACCGGAGACGTCCTAGCCGGCCTAATTGGAGCACTTATAGCCCAAGGGATGAGTTGCTTTGAGGCGACCTTCTGTGGAGCCTACATTCACGGGGATTCGGCGAGAGGTTCTAGTCAAGGAAGACTTATAGCAAGTGACTTGCCGCACCTCATCGGGACCTGGTTTGAGAAAAACTGTTCGACATCCAACTAGACATGTCGTGGGTGCGGGAGAATAATTCTGTAAATATGCAAGGAGATAAGTCATTTGGCTAAAGCCCATCGGAGACCGGCCTGGATAGAGGTAGATAGGACCGTTCTTGAGCGCAACGCCCTCAAGATGGCCAACGTGGTAGCCCCATCTGTGCTCTGTGCCGTGGTGAAGGCCGACGGTTACGGACACGGGGCGATAGAGAGTGCCAAGGCTTTTGTCAAGGGGGGTGCTCATTGGCTGGCCGTGGCCGTTGTTGAAGAGGGGATAGAGCTACGTCGAGCCGGGATAGACGAGCCAATACTTTTGTTGTCAGAACCCTTGGGTGGAGGGATGGAAGAGGCAGTCGTCCACAAGCTGGTACCAACCATCTATACCCATGAGGGGATTGTGCAACTAGTCCAGGCAACCAAGAAACTGGGCTCCCAGGGTGAAAGCACTCAGTTCCATATAAAGGTTGATACCGGGATGCACAGAGTCGGATGCGCTCCAGGTCAACTTGTGGACCTAGTAGAGTTGGCCTCGCAATTCCGAGAAATAACCCTCTCTGGATTGTGGACCCACTTTGCCCTGGCCGATGACCTGTCTAGTGACTTTTCTCGTGCCCAGATCTCGCAGTTTGACGCAGTTGTCGATCAGGCTCTAACCGGTGTCAACCAAACCGTAGTGGTCCATATGGCAAACTCTGCCGCAGCTGGCCGTTACGAAGAGGCCCGACGCGACATGGTGAGGTGTGGGATATCCCTTTATGGATATAGCCCAATCGACGGACCTGAAGAGCCAACATTTGAAAGTGCCATGGCCCTAAAGGCCAGGGTGTCATTTGTTAAAGAGGTGCCGGAGAATTCCGGTTTATCATACGGTCATCAGTACGTAACTGAGCACCAAACAACAATTGCTACAGTTCCGATTGGTTATGCTGACGGGGTACCAAGGCGCTATGGATCGTGCGGAGGGCACGTATTGATTGGCGGCAAGCCCTGCCGGGTGGTTGGCGCAGTAACCATGGACCAACTCTTGGTCGACTGTGGACGAGTCACAAAGGTTCAAGTTGGCGACGAAGTAGTACTTTTGGGTTCTCAAGGGGACGAGAAAATAACTGCCCGGGACTGGGCAAAATGGCTCTCGGTGATTACCTACGAGGTAGTATGTGGGTTTACTGGGAGGCTTCCCCGGATCTGGGTCAATTAGAAGGCAGTCCGACTTTAGCTTGGAATAGTTAGCACTACTAAAAGCAATTTTCTTCAAATCGATGGTTTGTAGGTAAATGAAGGGTAACCTTTAGCCTAAGGAGGATAGTGGAGCAACTTATCGCGCAAGGCACCACCTATATGTTGGGGATCTCGACTTAATCAAATTCAGAAGGTTTATCAGAGAGCTTTTACTGTATCTGGGGTGCTTATGACAGTGGTTCTCCAAGAACCGCCCTGGCAAGGTTTCCCTATACCCATCAAGGATGGCGGGATGCCTATAGTTACTTTTCAAAACTAGAACCAGCAATATTACCAATAGGCGCTGCAGGACAGATTAGCGCTCAGAACTTTACCCCTAATAATCGAGACCCGATCGATCTATATATTGGGCCGCCTATCGAGCAAGCGAGATCTTCGGTCTCTTTCCGTCTGCTCATTGCAATTCCTCATATCATTATCTCGACCTTGTTGTTATATGCTTCCACTGCCAAGCGGTCAAATCAACACGCACTGATCCTTGGAAAAGGTCCTAAATTTGCCTTCGTTGTAATAACAATTTTCGGTCTATTGGTTTTAGCAAGCATGACAATAGCGGAGATAAACTCATTTGATCGACTCTTTTCCACTTCCGGAGGAGTATTCGGACGACTCAACACGACAGTTCGCTACATAAATCAAGTGAACGTAGTGGAAAAGGCAAATCTCGATACATTGGATATTATGGAACAATGTAAAGCAGATCCTGCAAGTTCACAGTGCAATGTTGGAGAGATTAAGTCAACGCTGCCAATCCTTGAAACCTTTTTCGATCAAGTGAAGTCAGACAACTTTGACAATTCATCCGACGTGCAAAGAAGAGTACTTTTGAGGGACGTGCTCACCCTTGAGGAAGACCTTAGAAATATACCGACTTTCAACTACCGACGCCTCCAAATTCAGGACTGATACAATAACTTTCGATTACGCCAGTGCAAAACTTTTAGATAGCATAACCCAGTTTTAGCAAAAGTGTTATTCTATTTGTCACTGTCTTGTTGCGATATACGCCTCTTGGCGACTGTCCCTTGTTGTGTCGACTTGGTGCCTTGAACGTGTTTTGCAAAGTTCAGGATAATCTTGTTCATCTCTTTGTGTCTCTCAAACATGATCATGTGGCCGCACCCAGGGAACCTGATCAACTCTGAGCCGGTAATTGCTTTAACCATTCTAATTGCGTGCCATGGGGGAGTAAGCAGGTCACTTTCGCCAACCAGGACCATAGTGGGTAGTGACACTCTAGTCAGGGGTTCTATCACGTCAAAGACGAGTAGTTGGCTCCACAACTGACTAAGAATCTGAGCCGACGCGGCCTTGATTAGGTGTTGGGCAAATTCTACGTTTGAAGGGGATGGCTTGCCTCCTAGAATAATTCTTGCTGCAACGTATCGAAGAGGTTTTATGTTGGCGAGGGCATTTCGACCACTTATTAGATGAAAAACCGTCTTGATGCCCGGCGAAAGCAAGCTGACTAAAAGAGACAGCCCAGGTATATTCACCAGCGGATCGGCACTGGTTGCAACTAAGACCATTGCTGAGATCTTGTTTGCAATCTCTCTTGGGTACTTGGTGACGGCTGTCATGGTTACCATCCCACCCATTGAGTGACCTACCACAACTGACTTTTTTACTCCGAGGGCGTCCATAACCTCGATTAGATCTTGGGCCAGGCGCTCTAGTGTGATTCCCTCAATTCCGGGCCGGGATCGTCCATGACCACGTTGATCTAAGGCAATCACTCGGTGAGATTTTGACAACTCTTTTAGCTGGTAGGGCCAAGTGGCAACCGAGAGTATAACCCCGTGCAGTAAGATTATTGGTGGTCCAGAGCCCAGTTCGACCACGTGGATCTCGCCACCATCGTCCATGATGATCTTGTGGTGAATGGTATCGGGCGGTAGATCTAATTCACCTAGCATCTCTTGGTGAGAGTAGTGATCGGGGCGCTTCGACAACTCGGTTTCTATGGCCTGTTCTGCCCACTTGGTGGGAGACATCCAGGTAGCAGCCCCAAAGGTCTTGGGAAGGAACTTGGTTATCTTCCCTGGTAAGGACTTGTCAGAAGGCTTGTTAGTATTTGTCATATCCGTATAATGCGACCCAACAAGTCCCAGAGCGCTGGCCGTTGAACCTCACTGGTTCCAAGGCTAGCGCGAATGAGGGCCATCAAGTGGAATAAGGTGGTAGGTTGCCAAGAAAAGTCCTGTTCAGACGGGTTTGTATAATATAGGAGCCTATGGGCTCACCCACGGGAAGATCACGAGAATTTTTGGAGCTAAAACAAGAGACCCTCGGGTGCCGTCAATGTAAGTTGCACGAGACCAGGAACTCGGTGGTCTTTGGGGTAGGCAACCCAAATGCTGACCTTATGTTTGTTGGAGAGGCCCCCGGTAGAGATGAAGACCTAGCCGGGGAGCCTTTTGTGGGTAGATCCGGCAAGCTCTTGGATCGATTGATACTTCAGGAAATCGGCCTTGATCGGGACCAGATCTATATAGCCAACCTGGTCAAGTGCAGGCCTCCGAATAACAGGAATCCTGAAGCCGATGAGATCCAAAGCTGCTGTGGGTATCTCAAGCGACAGATCCAGCTCATATCTCCCGTGGCGATTGTTACCCTTGGCAACTTTGCAGTTCAAACCCTACTTGGTACGACTGAGGGAGTTACAAAGCTACGTGGTTCGATATTTGAGTACGAGCAGACAAAGCTAATTCCAACCTTCCACCCTTCCTATGCTCTAAGGGCTGGGGCCAAGGTAGTAGCCCAGATTCGAGCAGACCTCGTAGTTGCCAAAGAGATAATTTCAACCTAACAACTTTCAGGTGTTAGGATTGCTAAGACCATGTCGCAACCCACACCGTGTCAACTTCGCTCTAGATGTCCGGCCGACACCATGTCCATTGCTGACAAGCTTGCGAAAGTCTGCATTCCCGGCGACTTCATCCTACTCACCGGTGAACTTGGAGCAGGTAAAACTGTTTTTACAAAGGGGTTTGCTAGGTCACTCGGATTTGACGGGTTGGTTACCAGTCCCACGTTCACACTCGTCCAAGAGTATCGGGGTCGGATGAATATTCTACATGCTGATCTGTACCGGCTTGAGTCGTTGGCCGAGTTTGACGATCTCGCACTCGGGGAACAGACCAACCTAGCTGGTGCAGTTGCCCTGGTTGAGTGGGGGGAACTGGCCAAGCCATCATTGAGGACGCAGTACCTAGAGATCTCCCTGCGAGTCTTACAAGACGACTGGAGACTGGTAACGATCTCGGGCAGTTCGGCGAGCTGGGACTCTAGAGTTCAGTCAATTGACTTCGGGAGCCTCAAAGTTGACGATTCCCTACAAGAGCGCGAGCTATTGAGAAATTAGTCTCGGAAACTCAAAAAGGTATAGTAGACCTTGACCACTAATGTTCTAGCTATTGAGACCTCTACCGAGATGTCATCGGTGGCGATCTCTGATGGTTCGGGATTGTTGGCGACGTCTGTACTGGAAAAGGGGGCAATGCACTCGGAGTACTTGACCCCAGAGATAGTCAAGATTGCCAAGGCGTCAAACATAAAACTTGGCGACCTAGACCTTATAGTGACTGACGTCGGTCCCGGTTTATTTACTGGTCTTCGGGTTGGGCTGGCTACTGCCAAGGCCCTCGCCCAGGGCCTTGGGATTCCTATGGTGGGTTTGTCGAGCCTAGACATCTTGGCAAACCAGGCTGATGAAAACTCCCAGTGGGCCTTGTGTGCTATTGATGCCCGGCGAGGGGAGCTTTTTATAGCTGACTATCGTGGAGTTCCCCGGGCTCCAGGTTTAGTCCTCAATAGTGGCCCAAGGGTGATTTCTCTAGAAGGATTTACAGAGTTTTTAGGTAAATACTTGGGTGAATGTGCCTCGTTGGATCAAGGTTGTGGGTCAATACTTCAACAAGACGAGCCCGAGAACCGGATTGACCGCCCCGAAAGGTCGACCATTACACTAATAGGAAATGGATTTCTAGAGCTAGGCGAGGAAATAGACGTGGTAGTAAACGAGTTTCTTGCAACGGCAGGTCAACGGACTAATGTATCGATTAGTGGAGACTTTGTGCCTAGGTCGGAGACTTTGATCTCGATGGGATTGAATCGGATGCGTCTTGGGCAAGTAACTGAGTACATCAAAGTAATGCCAGTATATCTTCGTGAGGCCGATGCAAAGGTGGGGTTCAAGCAACGCTTCCAACAAGGTCAATCAGCCAGAGACATTCCCGGGGAACTGTCTTGAACCAAGAAGTTTTCGCGTGGCATTTGACGTAGCCAACCAGAGGACGTCGCAAACCGGGACTGATTCGGTTGTAATTATCCCCATGAAGCGACGTCATCTAAGATCAGTCATCCGAATTGAAAACAAGGTGTTTCCTAGACCTTGGACTGTCGGGTTGTTTATGTCAGAGATTTCAACGCCGACTGGACGAGCCTACTATATTGCCAAGATAGGACCAAGGGTCGTGGGTTACTGTGGAATGATCATGACCTGTGGCGAAGCTCATATCACCAACATTGCTGTGGATCCTGAGTGGGGAAGACGTCACATTGCCTCTAGGATGATGGTTCAGATGATTCGAACGGCCATTGCAAACGAAACTCTCGACGTGACCTTGGAGGTTCGAATGTCGAATAGATCGGCCCAGTCGTTATACTATAGATTCGGCTTTGCACCAGGTGGGGTAAGGAAGAACTACTACCCCGAGACCAATGAGGATGCCCTAATAATGTGGGTTCATGATATCGGGTCGCCTAATTACGAAGTTCGCCTCCAGTCAATCTTGTCCCGGATAGGTGGAAAGACCACATGGGCGCAGGTCTAGGAGGCTGGGTGCTGTTGTTTCGCGCTCAGACTATAGCTCTTATCGCTCAAGGCGCCGAATCTTTCGGGGCATTTGAATGAATCAAACTAATAAGGGAGGCCCGACTTTGCCGGTTGTACTAGGCATTGAGACCTCATGTGATGAGACCGCGGTGGCCTTGGTCAGAGATGGTTACTCAATAGAATCTAGCCTGGTATCCAGCCAAGTTGATCTACACGCCTTGTTTGGTGGGGTTGTTCCCGAGTTAGCCTCTAGGGCACACCTGGAGATCTTACCGGCACTTATAGACGACGCACTTGACAGGGCAAGTTTGAATATCTCACCAAGACAGTTGCAGTGTGTGGCTGTAACTCAAGGCCCCGGGCTAATTGGAGCACTCTTGGTCGGAGTTTCTTATGCCAAGGCGCTATCACTTGCCTGGGAAGTTCCATTCGTAGTCGTGAATCATCTAGAGGCCCATCTCTACGCATCATTCCTAGCGGGAGAGCCGATGGAGTTTCCTATGATCGTCTTGTTGGTGTCAGGTGGTCACACGATGCTTATACACATGAAAGACCACCTAAACTACACGTTGTTGGGTCAGACCCACGATGACGCTGCTGGCGAGGCATTTGACAAGGTGGCTAGATTCTTGGGGCTAGGATATCCAGGAGGGCCGATAATCGATAGGATCTCGACCGAGGGTAATTTAGGTCTGGTAACCTTCCCGAGACCCATGATAAATGAAGGGCTGGACTTCTCATTCTCTGGCCTAAAGACCGCAGTTATTCGGTGGGCTCAAAACAATCCTGAGGCATCAGAAAAAGACATTGCGGCCTGCTTCCAGGAGGCCTGTGTGGACGTGTTGGTCCGAAAGACCGAGAGAGCGGCCAAGATGATTGGAGTCGACCGCGTGTGTCTCGCAGGAGGGGTCGGGGCAAACAGCCTCCTTCGCAAGCGCCTGGGTGAACTTTGCCAGGAAAATGGCTGGGAGGTCTTTCTCCCACCAATTGCCTTGTGTACTGACAACGCCGCCATGGTCGCCGCCTGCGGACACTGGAAGTTCAACCGGGTTGGTCCAAGCCCCCTTGACTCGCCCGCAGTGGCCTCTTTGGGGTTTCCGGCCAGCTAAGGCGGCCTGGTTCCAAAAAACGACCCGTCGCGTAGTTCTGCTGGGCGGCATCTTCGAATGGCTCAATCCCACTGTCGGCTCGGGGTGATCATATGGGTTGACCGGAGCAATGTAGTTCGGCTACAGTTAGCACTCGCAACACTAGAGTGCTAAAATATCTCCAATACCAGCTAATTGCTGTAATGGAAATCAAGTAAAAAGACCAGATCAGGAGGGTTGAATACATGAATCTTGTTCCCTTAGATGACCGAATTGTGGTACGTCCAAGTGAGTCCGAAGAGACGACCGCATCGGGAATTGTCATTCCAGACACCGCCAAGGAGAAGCCACAGCAAGGAGAGGTCCTGGCAGTAGGGCCTGGCCGACGGGCTGAGAACTCAGGCGAGCTTATTCCAATCGATGTCAAGGTAGGTGACACGGTCGTCTACTCAAAGTATGGAGGAACCGAAATAACTGTCAAAGGAGAGGACCTTCTTATCCTGTCCAGCCGTGACGTCCTTGCAAAACTAGGCAAGTAATTTAGGAGAGCTAATAAAACTATGTCAAAGATGCTTAAATTTAACGAGGAAGCCCGCAGAGAACTGCAGGCCGGTGTTGACAAGGTAGCCAACGCAGTCAAGGTGACCATTGGACCCAAGGGTCGCAACGTGGTCCTAGACAAGAAGTTTGGTGCCCCCACAATAACAAACGACGGGGTGACGATAGCCCGCGACATGGATTTAGAGAATCCCTTTGAGAACCTAGGTGCTCAACTGGTCAAGGAGGTAGCTTCTAAGACTAACGATGTGGCCGGAGACGGTACGACAACGGCAACCGTGTTGGCCCAGGCCCTTATAACCGAGGGACTGCGAAACGTAGCCGCCGGGGCCAATCCAATGTCACTCAAAAAGGGCATCGAGGCAGCCGTCAAGGCCGTGGTTGCCGACATTGCCTCACAGGCCAAAGAGGTAGAAGACAAGAGCCAGATCGCCCAGGTGGCCTCCATCTCGGCGGCCGATAGCGCGATCGGGAAGATCCTAGCTGATGCAATCGACAAGGTTGGCAAGGACGGCACGGTAACCGTTGAAGAGTCCAACACCTTTGGTCTAGAGCTCGACTTTACCGAGGGTATGCAGTTTGATAAGGGTTATTTGTCTCCATACTTTGTAACCGACGCCGAGCGTCAAGAAGCGATCTTGGACAGTCCACTTATCTTGATCGTGAACTCCAAGATTTCCTCTGTCCACGACATGCTCCCGGTTCTAGAGAAGGTAATGCAGTCGGGCAAGCCCTTGTTGATTATTGCAGAGGATGTCGAAGGCGAAGCCTTGGCTACCCTGGTTGTAAACAAGATCCGTGGTACCTTCTCAGCTATTGCAGTCAAGGCCCCCGGATTTGGAGACCGACGCAAGGCCATGCTTCAAGATATCGCCGTCCTTTCCGGAGGCGAGGTGATCTCTGAAGAGGTCGGTCTCAAGCTAGAGAACACCACCCTTGACCTATTGGGTTCGGCACGCAAGGTTATCGTGACCAAAGACGACACGACCATTATTGAAGGTGCCGGAGATTCCCAGAAAGTGGCTGGTCGGGTTGCTCAGATCAAGCGTGAAATCGACGAGACCGATTCGGATTGGGATCGTGAGAAGCTTCAAGAGCGCCTCGCCAAACTGGCCGGTGGCGTGGCAGTTGTCAGGGTAGGGGCAGCCACAGAGGTTGAACTCAAAGAGAAGAAGCACCGAATTGAAGATGCTCTGTCAGCAACCCGGGCTGCAATCGAAGAAGGTATAGTTGCCGGAGGAGGCACAGCCCTCGTGCGAGCCACCCAGGCCGCAGAAAAGGTTGCCAAGAAGCTCAGTGGTGACGAGGCGACGGGTGCCAATATCGTGATCAAGTCGCTATCTGAACCACTTCGCCACATTGCCTCCAATGCTGGCTACGAAGGCGCCGTGGTTGTCCAAGACGTGGTCCGTGAGACAGGGTCTAACGGCTTCGACGCCTCCACCGGAGAGATGACCGATCTTCTCAAGGTTGGCGTGATCGATCCAGCCAAGGTAACCCGGTCTACAATCCAGAACGCTGCCTCAGTAGCGGCGTTGGTTCTAACCACTGAGGTAGTCATTGTGGACAAGCCCGAGAAGATTGACCCGGCCGCAGCCGCCGCCGCCATGGGTGGCGGAGGCATGGGCGGAATGGGCATGATGTAATATCTTGTGTTCCCCGGACTTTTATACCCGGGGAGGCATGTAATTTTGCAGTTTCAAAGTCGGTCGGGCATCTTGTTGAGGTCCGGCCGACTTTTTGTTTCGCACACAAATCTCATTGGAGAGTTCTTTCCAACTCATGGCTAATTATAAGTTCAGAGGTCCAGCAGGTGATTGATAAGGAAATCCCATGAGGGGTGGTCCGCAGGTAATTCCTAGACCTGACAACTACCGCCCAGGAGACCTACCCATGTGGGAATCCCCGAACGTGATGGTCCCGAAGATCATTTCGTTGAAGGATATAAAAGCAAAAATGGTTAGGTCAAAGCTAAATTCTATACCTAGCACCTATCAGGAGGCCTGGCTTGGAACTCAGCTAACTCCTCGCCAGCGTCTGGCCGCCGAAAAAGCCCTCACCTCCAAGAAACCTACCTCGGCTGTCTTGGTCGGCCTCTTCGAAGACGACCTGGGTAATGTAAAGACCATCTTGACCAGAAGGTCGAACAAGCTTCGCAGCCATACCGGCGAGGTGTCATTTCCCGGCGGTAGGGTTGAAGTAGGTGAATCACTTGACCACGCCGCCATCCGAGAGGCTCACGAAGAGGTCGGGATAGCTCCAGGTTGGGTGGCAGCCTATGGACACCTCGAAGCAATGCCGACCGTGGCAAGTGGTTCATGGATTGTCCCGATCGTAGGATTTCTAGATACCTCCTTTTTCCCAGGGGGTGTACCTAGGTACCAGATAAACCCCGACGAGGTTGAGCGAGCTTTTGATATCGCCCTCACCGAACTCATGGAACCCGGAGTTTTTCGGGAGGAGATCTGGGAGTTTCCAGGTTTTGGCGAAGGACCCGTGGGGTTCTTCGAGGTTGAAGGCGACACCATCTGGGGAGCCACAGCCAGAATCCTGAAGAACTTACTAGAGTTGATTTTGGGAGCAGAAACATCATAGGAGACCCGGTCCTAGCCAGGATTTGGGTCAGATGAGTTTTACCCGGACCTGATTGCCTACTGGAATTAGGTCAAATTAAGTGAGAACCTTGTATATAGTGAGTGTTTCACAATCACACCTGCGTACTAGGTTGAGTCCCACCGAGGAGTCACTCGGACATTCCGGTGACGTCACGGGGATTAATCCTTCAGGCCCACCCGAAAAGGGGGAGGGTGCTTGGGAGCGCGAGTTTGAACTAGCCCGTCAACAGGTCCTTTGGTCAATGGAACGCGAGAGGCGCCGAGAAGCGGGCGAGTATATCGAGCGGTCGTCTTCAGGGCAGAAGAGGTCGGCAAACTACCGCTATCAGTCGCTCAACAGGACTGGGAGATTGAGGAGAGTTATCCACAAGAAGTTCCACAGCGTGGGGCTAAAAATCAAAAGCAGTAGCCGAAGACCTCCAAGAACTTATGGGAGGCCTGTCCGCTAGGCGAATTGTTCACTAGTCCTCTTGCGGACAACCAGTCCGAGGAGACAGTCAAGTTCATTACCCCTAAGCCTCGTCACCTTGATAGGGATGAGAGGTATTCCAGAACACTCTTGTTACCTACAAACGCGAAAACTGGACTAGCCTGGGGGCTAATTACTTGACCAGACACCCCGGAAGGAGCCACTGTGAGCCCGGCACCCAAGAAATCTACTTCCTCACCAGCGCCAGTTATCCCCGAGGATTTTGTGTTTGGAGTAGCCATCTCAGGCTACCAGGCCGAAGGTGGTTTCAACGGACCAGGTGAGCCAGCAAATAACTGGGAGCGCTTTGAACGTACCGGTCGGGTGGAACCCTCGGGTATGGGGGTCCAGTGGTGGGACCGGATCGACGAGTATCTAGATCTCGCTCACGGACTCGGAGTTGACATGGTTCGCCTCGGGATTGAGTGGGCCAGAATTGAACCCCAAGAAGGTAGCTATGACGAGGAAGCGATTGCTAAGTATCGGGCCATGATGCAAGGGTGTCTGGATCGGTCGATGCAACCAATGGTTACCTTGCATCACTTTACACATCCAGGTTGGCTAGGGGAAGACTACTGGCTTGATAGTGACTCGCCGGCCCGATTTGCGGAGTTTGTCAGGAGAATCGTTCCAGAGTTTACCCAGTACTGCAACAACTGGATAACGATCAATGAGATAAACGCACTCTCAATGGCCACTTATCTCTTTGGCTTGTTTCCCCCGGCTCGAAACTTCGCTTTTTCAGAGGCCACCACGGCGTCTGCCAATCTGCTTCACGGGCATGTGAAGGCCTATGAGATTATCCACGATCTACAACCCGGGGCGTTAGTAAATACCAACAGCGCCGAGGTTTCAATATATGAGCTGAACCGGATGCTCATCGACACCCTGGTTGCCAGAAGTCAAGGAGTCAAGCGAGACGAACTAGACAACTGGTTCTTATCTCGAAAGCAAGAGTGGTACTCAAAGATCGCCAGCCCGAAGGCGTTGGAGGCCCTGGGGCGAAAAGCGGTTGGAAGGGCATACTCGAAGATCTCCAGTTCCGAGCACTCCGGAAAGCATTCTCGGAAAGACCGGGCACTTGAGGGACTATATGGGGCAATCTATGACAGCCCCTACGAGTCGACTCTTGACTTCATCGGGTTTGACTTCTACGACCCGGTATCAGCTAATCACGTGTCTTTTCCCGGACAGAGAACTGCGGGGGGAAGGAACTGGTCGCTAGCCAAGCCCCTGTGGGACGACGGGCCCGATCCTGTGGCCCTTGGAGGGTACTGTGACGGGCTGTGGAGCATATATGACGGGACACCACTTTGGGTTATTGAGAACGGGATGTGCACCCGGACCAAAGGTGGTATCGCCCACCCTAGAATCGACGGCTGGGATCGGCCTCGGTATCTTCGAGAGAACATCGCAGCAGTGGTCAGAGCCATGGACCGAGGTGCCAAGATCAAGGGATATCTCCACTGGTCGCTCGTAGACAACTACGAGTGGGGTAGCTACCAGCCACGCTTCGGGCTATATGGGATCGATCGAGAGCGTGGGTGCAAGATTATGCCAACAGATGCCGCTGGCCATGATGCCGGGGGACAATATAAAAAGATAATCTCGGGTCTGAAAACCGGGGATCTCTCGGTACTTCGAGGACCCTAGCTGGAAACCCTGTGGCCTGGCCAGGGGATTTTAGGGGCCACGGGTGCCATGTTGGCGTGGGCTATAGTGGATTACGAAGACGTGTTTGGGCGTGCAAATAGGAGGCTTGTTTTTTCGTGGCTGAAGTTGAGATAGGTATTGGGAAGTCCGGTAGAAGGGCTTACGGGTTCGATGACATTGCGATCGTGCCGTCTCGGAGAACCCGGGACCCCGAAGACGTAGACATCTCCTGGGAGATAGACGCGTTTCGCTTTGAACTCCCCTTGATGGGTGCGGCCATGGACGGGGTAATTTCTCCTGCCACGGCCATTGAGATTGGTCGCTTAGGTGGCGTCGGGGTATTGAACCTCGAAGGCCTGTGGACCCGATACGAAGATCCCGAGCCATACCTCGAAGAGATTGCCAGCCTCGAAGGCGACAAGGTCACCGCCCGGATGCAACAGATATATTCTGAGCCACCCAAAGTTGAGCTGGTGTCTCAGCGGATTCGCGAGATCAAAGAGGCCGGGGTCACGACCTGTGCCTCGGTAACCCCTCAAAAGACCGAGACCTTTTCTCGGGCAATCGTAGAAGCCGAACTCGACCTGTTGATCATTCAGGGGACCGTGGTATCGGCCGAACACGTCTCAAAGTCGGCAGAGCCACTAAACCTGAAGTCTTTTATTCGCAACTTCGACATTCCGGTCATTGTGGGTGGGTGTGCGTCATATCCTGCAGCCTTGCACCTGATGAGAACCGGGGCCGTGGGTATCTTAGTAGGGGTAGGCCCGGGTAACGCCTGCACTTCTCGTGGAGTGCTCGGCATCGGAGTTCCCCAGGCCACGGCCATTGCTGATGCAGTCGGGGCCCGGATGCGCCACCTAGAAGAGACCGGGGTCTATGTCCACGTGATCGCCGACGGGGGAATGTCTAACGGAGGTGACATCGCCAAGGCAATTGCCTGTGGGGCTGACGCAGTTATGCTCGGGTCCTTGCTCGCTAGTGCCCAGGAAGCTCCCGGGAAGGGGTATCACTGGGGAATGGCCACGTTCCATCCAACCCTTCCTCGGGGTACTCGGGTTGCGACCCGAATTAGGGGGAGTCTCAAAGAGGTCTTGGTAGGCCCGGCACATGAAAATGACGGCAAGCTAAATCTCTTTGGGGCGCTGAGAACTTCGATGGCCACGTGTGGGTATGAGACAGTCAGAGAGTTCCATAAGGCTGAAGTTATGGTGGCACCTTCTCTGCAGACCGAGGGCAAGGCTCTTCAACGTGCCCAGCACGTAGGAATGGGTGTGTAGCCCATTGCACCGGTGACGACCCACCCAAGAGAACAAATCCCAGAAGCAAATCCCAGAGGAGTCTTAGTCGTCGATTTTGGGGCTCAGTACTCCCAGCTAATCGCCAGACGGGTGCGAGAGGCGCGAGTATTTTCCGAGATCGTGTCCTACAAAATATCGGTATCTGAGATTAGAGAAAAAAACCCGTTCGGGATAATCCTTTCCGGGGGTCCTAAGTCTGTACATCAACCCGGAAGTCCAAAGATTGATCCCGCCGTCTTTGAAGCCGGGATCCCGATCCTGGGGATCTGCTACGGCGCACAGCTTATTGCTCAGACCCTTGGTGGAAACGTGCTCAAGGGTGGCCGAGGGGAGTACGGGAGCACGCAAATTGAAGTCCTGGACCGCTCAGGTATTCTAAGTAGCTTTCCCGAGAGTGCTTTCAAGGTATGGATGAGCCATGCCGACGCTATTGTTGAGGTTCCACCTGGCTACAGGGTGTCTGCAAAGACTGGCGAGGCCCCAGTTGTGGCCCTGGAGAATCCTGACCGTCAGATCTACGGGGTTCAGTTTCACCCTGAGGTTATTCACACCGACTTTGGAAAGGAACTCTTAGACGGCTTCGTGCTTGATATTTGCAAAGCCGAAGCCACCTGGACAAGCACGTCCATTATCGAGAGCTCAATTCAAAAGATCCAGGCCCAGGTAGGTGGCGGGAAGGTCCTGTGTGCCCTCTCGGGAGGGGTTGACTCGGCCGTAGCTGCAACCTTGGTCCATCGGGCCGTGGGTGACCGGTTAACCTGTGTCTATGTTGATACCGGGCTCATGAGAAGAGGTGAGACCCACGAGGTTGAAGCCCTCTTTGCCGGAAAGTTCCACGTGGATCTGGTTATGGCAAACAAGCGTGACCGGTTTCTGTCGGCCTTAGTTGGCATTCAAGACCCCGAGGAGAAGCGTAAGATAATTGGGGAGAACTTTATCCGGGTTTTCGAGGAGATAGCCCGAGAGCACGGCGATCACAAGTTCTTGGTACAAGGGACCCTGTACCCTGACGTTATAGAGTCCGGGGGTCAGGACGCGGCCACGATCAAGACCCACCACAACGTGGGAGGACTTCCCGATGACATGGATTTTGAGTTGGTTGAGCCTCTGCGGGATCTCTTCAAAGACGAAGTTAGAAAGATCGGACTAGATCTGGGACTTTCTGAGGAGATCATCTGGCGCCAGCCCTTCCCTGGGCCTGGTCTAGGGGTACGAATTGTCGGTGAGATCACTCAAGAGAGGATCGACATTCTATCTGGTGCCGATGCAATCGTGGTTGAGGAGGTAAAAAGATTTGGTCTATGGAAAACTCTCTGGCAGAGTTTTGCAGTACTCCTGGCCGTAAAGAGCGTGGGGGTCATGGGAGACGAACGGACCTATGGTTATCCCATTGTTGTTCGGGCAGTAACAAGCGAGGACGCCATGACTGCCGACTGGGCCAGGCTACCTTACGAGTTGCTTGATAAGATCTCGTCTCGGATTATCAACGAGGTTCCGGGGGTAAATCGGGTTGCATACGACATCACCTCTAAACCCCCTGGAACCATCGAGTGGGAGTAGCTAGCTCACACACCCCCGATCATGCCCAGGCACTCTTAGATGACTCTGTGATATTTGAAGGTCTCAATGCTGGGCAACTAGAAGCTGTGGCCCATGTTGAGGGCCCCCTCTTGGTTGTAGCCGGAGCGGGCTCGGGCAAGACTAAGGTGCTCACCCACCGGATTGCCAACCTGATAGGCAATCACGGAGTTCACCCGTCGTCAATTATTGCGATCACCTTTACAAACAAGGCCGCGTCACAGATGCAACATCGGGTTCGAAATCTAATAGGTCCGATTGCTGACAAGATGTGGGTCTCGACGTTCCATTCGGCCTGTGTCCGGATTCTCCGCTCCGAGGCCCCGTCGCGCGGTTACCGGTCGAATTTTACAATCTACGATCAAGCCGACTCGGTACGACTGATTCAGTATGTCTTGAGAGATCTAGATATAGATGCCAAGAAGTTCCCCCCCAAAAAGATAGCCAGTCAAATTTCCTCGGCCAAGGCAGAACTTATAGATTTCGAGTCCCTGGCAACGTCATCGAGAGAGAGTGACCTGTTTGTCAAAGTTGTGGCCGACGTGTATCGGGAGTATCAAAAGCGTCTATTTCAGGCCAATGCGATGGACTTTGATGATCTCTTGATGCTTACCTATGAGATATTCTCAACCGATGAGCGCGCAATTGAAAAGTGGCGTGCCCGTTTCAGGCACGTCTTGATCGACGAGTATCAAGACACCAACCGGGCCCAGGCCAAGATTGCCTTCGCTCTCAGCGAGGTTCACAAGAATATCTGTGTCGTGGGAGACGCCGATCAATCGATCTACTCGTGGCGCAAGGCCGACATTAGAAACATCCTGGACTTTGAACGGGTTTTCCCCGGGGCCAAGGTGGTCTTGTTGGAACGCAACTATAGGTCTACCAAGCCAATTCTCGAGGCCGCTAACGCAGTAATTTCCAACAATGTTAGGAGAAAGCCCAAAGACCTATGGACTGAGAGCAGTGACGGCGAGCCCATTTATATAAGAGAGTGCACCAGTGAGCGAGACGAGGCCTCCTGGGTCGTCTCAGAAGTACTCCGTTTAGCCAAGTCTAGGGGAGAGACCTACTCAGATATTGCCGTGTTCTACCGGACCAACTCACAGTCACGGGCCCTTGAAGAGCAGTTAATCTCCTGGAGTGTTCCATATCAGGTACTCGGTGGCGTGAAGTTCTATGACCGCAAGGAGATAAAAGACATCCTGGCCTATTTGCGCGTGATCGTCAACCCTAGCGACGAGGTTTCTCTAAAGCGGATCATCAACGTCCCCAAGAGGTCCATTGGCGATAGCACCCTGGCCAAGATAGATGCCGGGGCTAAGAAGTATAACCTGACCCTTTTTGATGCATGTGAGCTTTGCAATGACCTTGGGATTAGTACTCGTACATGCAACGCAATTGGTGAGTTTACAGCCCTCATTGGTCGTCTTCGAGAATTTTCAACGTCAGACCGAGGACCTCGGGAGATTATTGAGTACCTGGTGAACGAAATTGGCTATCTAGACTATCTAGAAGCTGAGGGCACTTTTGAGGCCGAGTCCAGGATCGACAACGTCTTAGAGCTTTACTCATTGGCCGAGTCCTTCTCGAGCCTCGACGAGATGATGGAGGCGGTAACTTTGGTCTCAGACAGTGACTCGTTAGGCTCCGAGTTAGGCAGGGTAGTGTTGATGACTATTCACACGGCCAAGGGTCTGGAGTTTGAGAACGTCTTTATGGTTGGCATGGAAGAAGGTATTTTCCCCCATGGTAGAAGCATTGACGACGGGGACCTTATTGAAGAGGAACGACGGCTAGCTTATGTTGGGATAACCCGGGCAAGAAAGAGGCTTTATCTAAGCTATGCCAATTCCAGGGGAATGTGGGGAGAAACCTCCTACAACCGCCGGAGCCGCTTTATAGACGAGATACCCGAACTGGTGGTTACCGAGGTATAAAAGGTCGAACTCGCTTAGCCCAGTGGCGGGTCCCCATTTGTCGGTCCACCCTCTATGTTGGTATTTCGTCCTTCATGATACCACCGCCAGGTCTTGATTG
>DAIDHF010000025.1 GCA_027452005.1 Acidimicrobiales bacterium | reverse complement strand
GGCGTCTATCTGGCAAGGGTCTGGCCAGTGCAAGTTCGCATCAAGAAGATTCTCGAAAATTACCAACAAGACAATGACGCACGATCCGGGAGCCTGATTGTATCCCAGGCCAGGATTCTGGCGCGCTTTACTCCCTGGGTGATTGCTTCCTATCTCGTGGCCGTGGTTGTCATGGTGGCCAAACCAACCTAGAGGGTCGTGTTCCAAGAATCAGTTACCGAGCCCTGAGTCCTGGGGTAGTTTTGTAGGTAGCGTGCCAGAGTTTCCACCCGAGTTTTATGAAGACGACGATCCTGAAGGCCTTTTAGGCGATGACGTGTTCTTATTTGCTGGGCGCTGGGCAAGTCAACCGGTTGAGATTGCGGGTCTGAACCTAAGTGAACCAGCCGAGACGGTCGACCTGAACCTGGGTGAACCAGCCGAGACAGTCGGCTTGAATCAAAGTGGACCAGCTGAGATGGAGGTCCTGGACCTAAGTCAATCCCCCGATCAGCTCCAGTTAGTCCATCTGGAAGGACAAGCAGACCAAAACTCCGATCCGAGCATTGAACACCGATACCTTAGCTTGAACGAGGAGGCCACCGGATCTAATCGTGCACTTTCCCATGTGGTCTTGCCCGATAGTTCACCGGTCAACGACTCATCATTTGGTCACTTCGGTCCGCGAATTGCGATACGTAACGCACGACGACGTCGACGGGTTCGCTTGGCCAGAACTATCGTCGTCTTGTTCACCTTGCTAGTTGCTGTTGTGGCTCAACTTTCTGGGGGAGGCAAAAGTTCGCAAATAAGTTCCGCGGGAACTAGCCAACGCCTACCGACCAAAACAAGTGGCTCGGGTTCATTCCTTGCCCTGTCACGCCAGCATTATGGGCTTGGCGGCCCCTTCCCGGTGGGGGAACAAACCACAACTCTTCAGGATTCGTCTAGGTTTATTGTTTCTCAGTCTGGGGCAAAGATCCCAAGGCCACTTGTTGCCACGATCTTGTACCCTGCTTACAAACAAGCTGGACTTCCTACCCAGCAGTTTCAATCGGTCGTTGTTCAAAGCGGGGCCAAAGCCTATCTCAAAGCTGGACCGTATCCGGTAGTTATCTTTGCTCCAGGATTCAGGCAAGCACCGTCCACTTACGAGCTCCTTCTTTCATACTGGGCCCAGGCAGGCTATATCGTGGTTGGGGTTACGTTCCCGTTGACTAATCCGAATGCTCCTGGGGGTCCAAACGAGAACGACATTGTAAATCAGCCCCAAGATATAAACTTTATCGTGTCCCAGTTGACCAATCAGGGGGACTACGCCAAAGACGACATGTCATTTTTGAATGGCATGGTAGATCAAACTGCGATCATGTTGGCTGGTCACTCAGACGGGGGTGACACGGTCTTGGCTGCCGCATATAACTCTTGTTGCAATAGGTACACATATAGGGCCGTAGTTGACATGTCTGGCACCCTGCTCAACCTACCCGGGGGGCACTACTTTTCTTCAACCGGGGCCCCATTACTGATTCTGCAAGGAAGTACTGACACGATCAACCCCCCAGGATTGTCTCAGAGCGTCTTTGCTGACGACAAGACCGGTCCTAAGTATCTAGTCACGCTCATCGGCGGTGGGTACATCGATGAGTACTCCCAGGAAACAGCGCTTGAACAGATCGTGGCCACAGAATCTCTCGACTTCTTTGGGGCTTACTCCAAGGCAGACGCCAGGGCACTAAACAGTCTGTTGACCGTCGGATCTCAGCCGGGACGGTCAACAATTGTAACCGGCAACTTGAACCAGACAACCTCAAGTACCACTACTTCTACGATTCCAGCTGTTGTTTCGCCAACCACGTCAACCTCAGGGGCCCTGTCAAGCACGTCGACCACGTCGACATCACTACCAACCATCTCCACAAATCCCGGGGCGGGTACGACGATTGTTTCCACGTCCACGACCATATTTATTCCATCGGGCTAGTCGTGTCTATCAAGTACGAACCAGGCCAAAGTCGGGTATATCTTGACCACGCTGCCACTACACCCCTTAGACCACAGGTACGAGAGTTTCTCATTGCTGCCCTTGAATCTGGTGAACTACACGGTAATTCGTCTGGGGCTCACTCAATGGCCAAGGTGGCCAAAAATAAACTGGAGGAAGCCAGAGAGATTTGGGCTCATCACTTGGGATGTAGCCCATATGAGGTAGTTTTCACCTCTGGTGGCACCGAGTCAAACAATCTGGCCATTGCGGGGACAAGTGGTGCGCGGGGTCCGAACTTGGTCTGTACCGCCGCCGAGCATCACTCCGTACTCAACACCTGCCTAAGACTGGATGGGGCACTGTGTGCGGTCGATAAATTCGGACTAGCTGACTTCCAAGATCTGTCCAACCTGGTCAACCATTCGACCAGGTTGGTCTCGGTAATCTTGGTCAACAACGAGACCGGGGCTGTAAACAAGATAGACCAGCTTGCAGATCTCTTAGAGGGTCACGCACCTAATTGCCTGTTACATACTGACGGCGTCCAGGCCGTAGGGCATCTCGACCTGGCCAGTACACTTAGGCCGGTCGACTTGGCAACGTTTTCCCCGCACAAATTTGGTGGTCCCCAAGGGGTCGGGGTAGTCATGGCTCGGAAAAAGACACAACTACATTCGATCATGGCCGGTGGAGCCCAGGAGTTTGAGCTCAGGCCGGGCACCCAGAACGTTGCGCTAATCTCTGCAGGGGCGCTTGCTTTAGAGCTGGTTTTGGAAGATCAGGCACGAGAGCAAGCTCGCTTGTGCAATGTCCGAGCACACTTCTTGGACCTTGTTTCCTCAAAGATAGATGGAGTCTCTCTCAATAGCTCTCCTGAAGGGGTTGCTTCAATTGTCAACGTGACATTTTCAGGGGTTTCAAATGAGGAACTCCTAATCCTCTTAGATCGCCAGGGGGTTCACGTATCAACCGGAGCATCATGTGCGAGTGGGGCCGTCGAACCCAGCCACGTCCTGGGTGCTATGGGGATCTCCCAAGATGCTGCGGCGTCGTCGGTACGCTTCTCATTTGGCTGGTCAACTAAGTTTGAAGAGATCGATTTGGCCTCTGAGGCTCTCATTTGTGCTCTCGACCAGCTCAGGAGCCAGGCTCGCTAGGAATCGCGCACCAAAGACGCGTTAGAATCACTTCGTGCGAGTACTGGTTGGGATGTCAGGAGGGGTGGACTCTTCAGTAGCGGTTGCCCTCCTCAGAGATGCGGGACACCAGGTTGAGGGTGCCACTATGAAGCTGTGGGGTGGTGAAAGTGACTCTGGATGCTGCTCGATATCTGACGTTGAAGATGCCCGGAGGGTGGCCGCGCAACTGGGCGTACCCCATCATGTCTTCAACTTTACACAGGACTTTGAGAGTCAAGTTGTCTCACACTATGTATCGTCACACCGGGACGGTCTCGTTCCAAACCCCTGCATTGAGTGCAACAGGTCGATAAAGTTTGACGTGTTCTTGGACCGGGCTATCCGGGTTGGGTTTGACGCAATTGCTACCGGGCACTACGCAAAGGTTGAACAGGACGGTCCACAATTTAGACTTAGACGCGCTCACGATATGACCAAAGACCAGTCTTATGTGCTTTCAGTACTGAACCAGCGCGCCCTGTCGAGAGTCCTTCTCCCTCTTGGTGACCTGGCCAAGACCGAGGTTCGCGAGATGGCCAGGTCGCTTGGCCTAAGGACTTCTGAAAAGCCTGACAGCCAAGACGTGTGCTTTATAACCTCAAAGGGTGGGCGAAAGGAGTTCATGGAAGCTCGGGTCCAACTAACCAAGGGGGTCTTGATTGATGCACAGACCCGAACACCAATCGGGGAGACCGACTCGTTAGAGCTTCTCACGGTTGGTCAGCGCAAGGGAATCTCTTCAGGAGTCTCAAGCGTGAAAACCCCCACGAGACGTTTTGTAACCGAAATTGACCTACACAATAAAATTGCCACGGTCGGTTCCTACGAGGACCTCTTGACCGACCAAGTAAAGCTAGGCCCACCGACATGGACCGGTGAGCCCATTGAGCAAGGTCAGCTCGTTCTTATGCAATTTAGTGCCCACGGTTTAGCCGTGCCAGCTAGATGGATTGGAGACCACGTTGTGCTAGACCACGAGATACGCAAGCCCGCACCAGGGCAAACCGCCGCTATCTATCAAGACGACTATGTGGCCGGTTCAGCAACGATAATCAAATAGTCGCTAATAAAAAGGAGAAGCCCGTGAGTAACCTAAGACTGACTGCCGGAGACAAGGCGCCAGAGTTTTCGCTTCGAGATAGCTCTGGGAAGACCGTGTCGTCTAAAGACCTTCGAGGAGAAAAGTTCGTTATCTACTTCTACCCTGCAGACGACACCCCTGGATGCACAAAGGAGGCGTGCCAATTTACTGACCTTTGGGCCGACTTTAGAAAACTAAAGGTACCGGTGCTTGGGGTTTCACCTGACGACCTAGATAGTCACAAGCGGTTTATTTCTAAGTACGGCCTTTCAATTGTGCTTCTCTCAGATCCCAAGTTGACGACAATGAAAAAGTATGGTGCCTGGGGAGAAAAAACAATGTACGGGAAAAAGGTCCTAGGTGTTATTCGGTCGACTTTTTTAGTAAGCGGGGATGGGAAGGTCCTCAGGGCCTGGTATAACGTACGAGCTGACGGGCACGCCCAGAAAGTACTAGAGGAACTTGTCGGCTAGTATCACGCCTTCCGAGCCCTCCCGGGAGAAAATCCTCACGAGAATCGGGGAACTCCGGGACCTGATCGCTCGTTACAACAAGGCCTACTTCGAGCATGATGAGCCCGAGATATCTGACTACGACTACGATCAACTGGTTCGTGAGTTATCAGGCCTTGAACTAGACAATCCGTGGGCCAAAAGTGTCCACTCGCCGACTCAACAGGTCGGATCAAGACCTAGCGAGCTATTTCCCCAGGTTAGTCACGTCGTTCCCATGATGAGCCTGGACAACGCGTTTGACTTTGATGAACTAAAGGCCTGGAATAGTCGCCTGGATAGGTTCCTAGATCCCGGCCAACTGGTCGAATACGTCTGCGAACTCAAGATTGACGGACTGGCAATCTCCTTGGTCTACGAAAAGGGCAACTACGTGCGAGGGGCAACACGAGGTAACGGTATCAACGGCGAGGACGTTACTGAGAACATTCGCCTGGTTGACTCTATCCCCAAGACCATTGGGTCTAAGAAGTGTCCAGCCCCGGCCCTCTTAGAGGTCCGGGGGGAGATTTACATGGCCCTATCGGCATTCGAGAGACTCAATGAACACCAGTCCCGGGCTGGTGGCAAGATGTTTGCCAACCCCAGGAACTCTGCTGCCGGATCGCTTCGCCAAAAAGACCCCCAAGTGACCAGAGACCGAGAGCTGTCGTTTTGGACCTATCAACTCGGCGCACATGAGGGCTCCCCGGAACTCGGCCACCATCACGAAATTCTTGACTACTTTGACTCTCTGGGTTTTCCGGTTAATCCTAACCGGGCTCAGGTAGCATCCATTGACGAAGTGATCGACTTCTGTGAGCACTGGAGAGAAAATCGTCACAGTCTCGACTATGACATCGATGGGGTAGTGGTCAAGGTGGACTCCTTGGGCCTCCAGTCCAAGATGGGGGCCACCTCTCGAGCGCCCCGGTGGGCGATCGCCTTCAAGCTCCCGCCCGAAGAACGCACGACCCGTCTTATTTCAATCGAGGTCTCAATAGGTCGGAGTGGTAAAGCAACCCCCTTCGCAGTTCTTGAGCCCGTTCGTGTTAGTGGGTCTTTGGTCTCCCTGGCTACCTTGCACAACGAGGACCAGGTAAAACTCAAAGACGTTCGCCCGGGAGATTATGTGGTTGTTCGAAAAGCCGGGGACGTGATACCCGAAGTCATGCGTCCGGTGCTAGAACGCCGATCCAAGGGACTTAGAAGCTGGAAGTTTCCGGCCAGGTGTCCTAGCTGTCATGGAGAGCTATTTCGATTCGAGGGCGAGAGTGACCGGTACTGCACCAACAGCGAGTGCCCAGCCCAACGAGTTCAACGCATTGCCCACTTCGCTAGCAAGGGTGCCATGGAGATAGACGGGCTTGGCGAGAAACGAGTTGTCCAACTTATTTCCGAGGGCCGCATTAGCGATGTAGGGGATCTTTACGCTTTGACCCAGACCAGTCTTGAGGGCCTAGATGGGATGGGAGAACTCTCGGCGGCCAATCTGATAAGTGCCATTGAGACATCGAAGACCCGTCCACTTTTTAGGCTCTTAGTTGGCCTTGGAATCCGTCATGTAGGTGAAACCGGTGCCCGCCAGCTAGCAGACCACTTTGGGAGTCTAGAATTACTAATGAAGGCCAAAGAAGATGACCTAAGTGAACTCGACGGGATCGGACGGGCGATTGCCCAGAGCGTGACTAGCTTTTTCTCATCACAATCAAACAAACAGTTAATCGAACGACTGATTCAAGCTGGCGTGACGGCCGCAAGTGATACCCAAATACGCCAGACCATGGCAAACACTACCAGCCAGGCCAATACCTTGACCGGAAAGTCGGTCGTGGTTAGTGGCACGTTACCAGGGATCTCGCGAGATCAGGCCCACGAGTTGATCCGTGCAAGAGGGGGGACACCAACCGGCTCGGTTACAAAGAAGACCTTTGCGCTAATTATCGGCCAAGACCCGGGAGACTCCAAAGTGACCAAGGCAACACAGCTGGACATTCCAGTAATTAGTGGCGACAGGTTCTTGGAGTTTCTAGATCACCCCGAAGTTGCCCTCTAACACCTAACAAACCTGGTTATCCACCATTTTGGCACGTCATAGGGTTATTGTAGTCCAATGGCGATATCTCAGATCGCTGATCAAATAGGCCGCGTCGTCGGAGGAAGGTATCGGCTCGAAACGCTCTGCGGGACGGGCTCGTCCGCGCACGTCTATCAGGCCTTCGACACCCGGCTTGCCCGCAAGGTGGCCGTCAAGTTACTACACCCGGGCCTTGTCCACGAGCCAGCATTTCTCAAGCGGTTCGGGGCCGAGGCCAAGTCGGCAGCGGGACTTAACCATCCAAACATAGTTAGAGTTCTCGACTGGGGCGAGGAAGAGGCCGGGCCCTACCTGGTACTCGAGTACATGGGTGGAGGAAGTCTCGCTCAGATTATATCGCACCAAACCAGGTTGACAGTCGCACAGGCCTGTCATATCGGGGTTGAGGCAAGCAAGGCACTGTCGTATGCACATCGTCAGGGACTAATCCATAGAGACGTAAAGCCAGCAAATATCCTCTTTGACGAGGACGGTCGGGCGGCCATTGCAGATTTTGGTCTGGCCCGCGCACTGGCTGAGGCCGCCTGGACTGAGCCCGAGGGTTCAATTTTTGGGACGGCCCGCTATACGTCTCCTGAACAGGCCACGGGGAACTCCTTTGAGGGTCGCTCAGACGTATACTCACTAGGTCTCGTACTCTATGAGGCCGTTCTTGGAGAGTCGCCCTTCAAGGGTGAGTCGACCGTCTCGGTCCTTATGGCCCGGGTTGGTTATGACATCCCGATACCCGAGCACCTAGGGGAGTTTGGAACCGTTCTGTCAAGAATGCTCAACCCTATCGTGAGACTCAGGATCGACTCTAGTGGTCTGGTTGACAAGCTAGAGGACATTAGCAAAAAGCTAGACAGGCCAGAGCCTCTGGTCGTGAACCAGGTCAAGCAAGGTGACCCGGACCTCTCGAGCCCCGACGCCACAATCGTGGGGACCACTCTTGTTCCTGAGAGTACTGGAGAAACCACGAAGGCCGGTCTCTTTGACTACGAGGCCAACCAGGATTCGACGGCCAAGAAAGGACGCCTTGGGACCAAGTCCAGACGGGCTCCTAGTTCTAGGAAGTCATCTGGTAATAAAGAGTTATCCAAGCAAACAGCCACGCCTGGGGGCGATCCAACCAAGACCAAGGGATGGCTCAAGGTCGTTTCCCTCATTTGTCTGGTTGCCATACTAGGTGCCGGGGGGGCTTACGCGTATGAGACCGGGGTGTTTGCTCCCAAGGTCTTGGTTCCCCAGGTAGTAGGGATGTCACCGGCCTCAGCCAGTCGGCTGGTAGTAAAAGATCATCTAACCTTGAGAGTTGTTGCCAGAAGGTTCATAAAGGCGACCCAGATCGGGGCGATATTCTCTCAGTCGCCCAGCCCACATGGGCGTGCCCCAAAGGGAGCCTCGGTAAACGTGGTCGTGTCTCTCGGTCCTCCGTTTGCCCAGGTTCCAAATGTGGACGCGATGAGCGAGAGTCTAGCTGCGGCCAAGTTGGGTGCCCGCGGGTTCAACCCGAAGTTTGCCCAGGCCTATTCTTTGACCGTCCCAGGTGGCCAGGTTATCTCCTATAGCCCCCACGGCCGGGGCCGGTACGGTCAAGTTGTCACCCTTGAGATATCCCAGGGGCCCCAACCCGAGACAATCCCAGAGTCGATAGTTGGAGCTAGCCCGCAGAGTGCTACCAGTGCACTAGAGGGACTCGGGCTGACCGTGGCAAGTAAGTCAGAGAACTCCTCTACGGTGGCCAAGGGACTGGTTCTAGGAACCGACCCACCGGTAGGCCAGAGTGTAAACCAGGGTTCTTCAGTGACCATCTTGATCTCGCTTGGTCCGGTCATGGTTCAGGTTCCCAACGTCAACGGGGACTCGGTTACCCAGGCCACGAATGCTCTTTCGGCCAAGGGGTTCAACCCACAAAATGTCTACGGACCACCGGGTGGAGTTGTGTTTGCTACCAACCCAGCTGAGGGGACCTCGGTTGCCCAGGGGTCTTCGGTTAGCCTGTACACCAACTAAGTTTTACCCGCGTCGGCTAGCACTGAGCTAATTTTAGCGCGAGAATCTTCCTGTTACGTCTTCAAGGCCCTGTTGGGCGAAAGGAGTTGCGCTCGTGGGTTTACTTGATGGTCGAATCGCAATCATTACGGGTGCTGGACGGGGAATTGGACGGGAACACGCCCTGCTTTTCGCGGCCAATGGGGCTAAGGTGATCGTGAATGATCTGGGTGGACACATGGATGGATCTGGTGAGGATACCAGTGAAGCGACCAAGGTAGTAGCCGAAATTCAGGCCTCGGGTGGAATTGCTGTAGCCAATCACGACGACGTTACCTCCTGGGAGGGAGGCGCCAACCTTGTAAAGAGCGCCCTTGATAATTTTGGCGACCTTCACGTTTTGGTCAACAACGCCGGAATCCTTCGAGATCGGGTCCTGGTAAACATGTCCGAAGATGAGTGGGACTCGGTCATCAAGGTTCATCTCAAGGGCCACTTTGTCCCGGCGAGACACTGCGCACAGTACTGGCGGGAGCGCTCTAAGGCTGGCGAGACTCCAAGGGCGTCTATTATCAATACATCGTCCACCTCGGGCCTGTTGGGAAATCCAGGTCAGGCTAACTATGGGGCGGCTAAGGCTGGAATTGCCTCGTTTTCCACAATCTTGGCTCAAGAGCTTTCCAGGTATGGGGTCAGGGTAAATTCTATCGCCCCGGCTGCCCGAACTCGAATGACCGAGACCACCCCCGGGCTGTCTGACGTTGTAAAAGCCCCCCAGGACGGATTTGACGTGTGGGATCCCAAGAACGTGTCACCTTTGGTCGCCGTCTTGGCCATGGAGGACTGTGAGATCACCGGCCAGACGTTTTTTGTCCAAGGGGGAACCGTCCAAAGAATGCTGGGATGGCAGATGGGTCCTGAGATTACCTCGCCCGGGCGTTGGGAACTAGCGGACCTCGCGGCCAAAATAGGGGAGATCGTGTAGACAAGTTGTTGAGTCTACGACACGGTGGCTAGGTTATAAGGATATGACGTCTCCTATAATTCCTGGGGCAGAACCTCTTTCTCATCGCGGCACGACAGGTCATGGTGTACTCGTGATTCACGGATTTACTGGGAATCCCCAATCAATGAGACCTTTAGCTGATGTTTGCATTCAGTTGGGACACAGCGTTGAGATGCCTCTCCTCCCAGGTCACGGCACTCAGGTAGACGACATGATCGCGACGACCTATCAAGACTATTTCACTAGTGTAACGCAGTCCTTTGGAAAACTAAGTCAAGACTGTGACTCGATGGCAGTGTGTGGACTGTCTATGGGGGGGACTCTGGCCATCAACCTGGCCCTTGAAGAGCCATCTGTTGCAGGTCTAGTTTTGGTAAATCCCCTATGTGAACCACCAGCCGAGAGCTTTCTTGAGATACTCAGGTCGACTCTTGAGTCGGGGATAGAAACCTTTGAGGGAATTGGTTCAGACATTGCTAAACCTGGTTCCATGGAAATGGCTTATCCTCAGACCCCACTTCGTCCGTTACTTACTCTCTTTGAGTCGGTAGAAAAGATATCGCGTCGCCTAGACCAGATAACGATCCCAGTACTCTTGTTTTCGTCCACCCAAGATCACGTGGTCCCCCCAAGTAATGGCGACCTTCTTGAGAAGTCAGTTTCTGGCCCAATTGACCGAGTCTTGCTTGAAAACAGCTATCATGTAGCAACTCTGGATTTTGACGCTGAGAAAATCGTTCAAGAAATGACCCAGTTCTTGACCAGGGTGCTTTTGTGACCGATCAGGCTTCGCGGGGTAAAATATCGAGAGAAGAGGTAGTCCACATTGCCTCTTTAGCCCGTCTGGGTCTTGACGATGGCGAGCTTGATGCATTTACCCGGGAATTAGGAGCTATATTAGATCACGCCTCTACAGTTGCTGAAATTGACTTGCGAGACGTGTCTCCTATGTCACACCCGATTGCCCTAAGCAACGTACTAAGAGATGACGTCTTAGATGAGTGTCTTGAGTTGGAAGACCTTCAAAGCAATGCCCCTGATTTCTTTGAGGGTAAATTTCGGGTTCCAAAGATCTTGGACGAACCATGACCAGTACTCAGCGAACCAGTTTCCCTCGCCAGGGAGTCAGAGAGACAGCGATTGCGGTCAAGACTCGATTCCAAAGTGCTTCTGATGTTTTGTCAGACTGCCTAGAGGAGATTGCCCGTTGCGAAGATAAAATTCATGCGTTCAATCTCGTACTCGACAACCAGGCCAGACAGCGTGCTAGTGAAATAGACGACCTAATTGCCCGTGGGATTGATCCGGGTCCCCTAGCCGGGGTCCCGGTTGCGCTGAAAGACAACATTTGCACCCGGGAGATTGCAACGACCTGTTCATCTAAGATGCTGGAGCGTTGGATACCTCCCTATAACGCAACCGTGGTGGCCAAATTGCAAGATGCTGGAGCGGTCATTGTTGGTAAGACCAACATGGACGAGTTCGCAATGGGCTCTTCCACGGAGAACTCGGCTTTTGGTCCAACTAGAAATCCGTGCAACTTGGACTATGTACCCGGCGGGTCTAGCGGAGGTAGTGCTGCGAGCGTTGCCGCCGGATTTGTCTGTTGTGCTCTGGGCTCGGATACGGGGGGTTCTATTAGGCAGCCGGCCTCTCTTTGTGGGGTTGTAGGGGTAAAGCCCACCTATGGTCGGGTCTCTCGATATGGCCTGATTGCCTTTGCCAGTTCCCTGGACCAGATCGGACCGTTATGCGTCAATGTGGGCGATGCGGCACTCATATGTGAGGTAATTGGTGGGTACGATCCAAGGGACTCGACCTCAATTGACGAGCCTTTCTCGGGCCTTTTGGACTCCTGCGACAAGGGTGTTGACGGGATCCGGGTAGGGGTTGTGACCGAGTTGCTTGCGCCAGCCAGCCCGGACGTTCAGGCAGCATTCACCAAGTGCACTGATAAGTTGGCCGCTATTGGTGCCAAGGTCGACGAGATCTCTATCCCGGAGTTGTCATATGGACTGGCTGCCTACTATCTCATAGCCCCTGCCGAGGCCTCGTCAAATCTGGCCCGCTACGACGGGGTCCGCTATGGACTTAGGGTCGCCGGCCAAGACGTGGAGTCGATGATGAGAGCTACCAGGAGTGCCGGGTTTGGACCGGAGGTCAAAAGACGGATAATGCTAGGAACCTACGCACTGTCCTCTGGATACTATGACGCCTACTACGGTCAGGCTCAACGGGTAAGGACCCTGATTACAAAAGCATTTGGTCGTGCCTATGAGTCCTTTGACGTACTCTTATCGCCAACCTCGCCAACCGTGGCCTTTGGTTTTGGGGCAAAGCAAGATCCCCTAGACATGTACAATTCCGATATCGCCACAATAGCGTCCAACCTGGCTGGTCATCCTGCAATGAGCGTGCCCTTCGGGCTGGGTGCCAACAATCTCCCCGTAGGGGTTCAGGTTATGGCTCCGACCTTGGGTGAGGCAGTCATGTTCCAGGTTGGGGCACAGATAGAGGGGCTCGCCCAGTGAGTTCGGATTCACTTGAGGGTTGGGACCTTGTCATAGGCCTTGAGGTCCACTGTGAACTGGACACCAACACCAAGCTGTTTTGCGGTTGTCCAAACTCATTTGGAGACAGCCCAAATACTAATGTATGCCCGGTATGTTTAGGTCTTCCAGGCTCGCTCCCGGTGCTAAATTCCCGTGCAGTGGACTTGGCCATGCGGATTGGTGCCGCTTTACACTGTGACATCAGGCCCTCCCGGTTCCATCGCAAGAACTACTTCTATCCTGACATGCCCAAGGCATTTCAGATTTCCCAGTATGATGCCCCCATAAACTGTGACGGCTGGTTAGAGCTGACAACCGGCAAGAGGGTGGGAATTGAGAGGGCCCACATAGAAGAGGACACGGGTAAAACAACCCACCTGGGGGAGTCCGGTCGTATTCAAGGGGCATCTAGTTCTCTGGTGGACTACAACCGTGCGGGGGTTCCATTGGTTGAGACCGTGTCTGCTCCAGACATGAACTCAGCGCAAGAGGCTAAAGATTACGTCTCGGAACTCCGGGCTATTTTGGTAGCTTGCGGGGCATCTGACGGCAAGATGGAGGAGGGTTCTCTGCGAGTTGATGCCAACGTGTCCGTCAGGAGATCTGGATCCAAAGAGTTGGGTACGAGATGTGAGATAAAGAACGTGAACTCCCTGAAATCACTGGGCAAGGCCATAGAGTTTGAGGCTGCCCGACAGATTGCAGTTCTCCAACAAGGTGGCACAATTAGACAAGAGACCAGGCACTTCAATGAGGACACCGGGGAGACCTCGTCAATGAGATCCAAAGAGGACTCCCATGACTATCGATATTTCCCTGAGCCCGACCTAGTGGTGATCTCACCTGACGAGGCCTGGATAGGGGGTATCCGGTCTGGTCTCCCTCCAATGCCAGCCGAGAGGAGAGCTCTGCTCGGATCCAAGTGCGGAGCTGGCTCACCAGGGACGCCGTCTTCCAACCAGGTTTCCACGGTCGTCGCTCACGGACTTGACGCCTTAGTTCTAGGTGCCCTAGACGACGGAGCCGATCCGCGAATCGCCCTGTCTAGGTGTGCAAACGAGGCCGTCGCCAGGGTAGACGCTGCACTGCATCTGGCTCCAACTTCCTTTTCGAGGCTGGTTACCATGGAGAGCGTTGGCGACATCACCGCCACACAGTCCAAGTTGGTACTTGGTGAAATGCTCGATGAAGTTGACCAAAAGCTTGAAGAACTCGGTGGTTCAACAGGTGGCTTCGGGGGATACTTTGAGGTAGATCCGGAGGCTATTGCGAACTCAAAGGGGTTCGAGAAGTTAGACAATACGACCTTAGCAAGAACCCTTGACGACATCGTCGAGTCTAATCCGGGGGAGTGGGAGAGATTCTTAGCCGGCGATGAGAAGGTGGCTCAGTTTTTTGTTGGCCAGATGATGAAATCAACTAGAGGCCAGGCAGACGGCAAGGCGGTTATCTCTCTAATGAACGCTCGTCGAGACAAGAAAGGCTAGTTATAAAGGTGTCAGTGTCAACCTCCGAGTATCTATTTAAGGAGTCCTGTTGTGTCGACTAAGCCCGAACCAGTTAGCCTAAAGATTCGTTCGGCCGAGGTCACCGAGGGCTACACCCGGGCTCCGGCTAGAGCGATGCTTCGGGCAATTGGCATGGGAGATGATGACTGGTCCAAACCTCAGATCGGGGTGGCCTCATCTTGGAATGAGGTAACCCCGTGCAATATGCCCCTGTCTCGCTTGGCCCAGCACTGCAAGGCCGGGGTTCGACAAGCCGGTGGGTTTCCGATCGAGTTTGTCACCATTGCGGTATCTGACGGAATATCCATGGGACACGAGGGGATGCGGGCCTCTTTAGTCTCCCGGGAGGTAATAGCGGACTCGGTTGAGACTGTAATGCACGCCGAGAGATTTGACGGACTGGTCTCCCTGGCTGGTTGCGACAAGTCACTTCCTGGCATGCTCATGGCTGCCGCCCGGCTAAATCTTCCCAGCGTGTTTCTGTATGGCGGTTCGATTCTCCCGGGCTGTCTACCCCATCCGCTAGGAAATCCGGCAGTTGATGACCGTGCACTTGACATAGTTAGTGTCTTTGAAGCCGTTGGAGCCTACTCGGCTGGCACGCTCAGCGCCGAAGAACTCGATCTGGTTGAGAGAAATGCGTGTCCGAGCGAGGGAAGTTGTGCCGGGATGTTTACCGCAAATACAATGGCCGCAGTTGCCGAGGCCCTTGGAATGGCCCTGCCCCAGAGTGCCTCGCCATCAGCCCCTGATCCAAGGCGTGAAGACTTGGCCCTGGCAAGTGGTCAGGCGGTGATCGGATTGCTGGAGAAGGCAATAATGCCCCGGGACATAATTACCCGTGAGTCAATCTTGAATGCGATCGCCGTGGTCAATGCACTGGGTGGCTCGACCAATGCCGTGCTCCACCTCCTCGCAATAGCTCATGAGGCCCGGGTTGATATTGACATAAGTGAGTTCAACGAGGTTGCCGCTAAAGTCCCCCATATCTGTGACACCAAGCCGCACGGGGCCTATCACATGGTTGACCTCGACCGAGTTGGTGGAGTCCCGGTCGTCATGGCCCACCTGTTAGAACACGGCCTGCTCAACGGAGACTGTCTCACGGTAACTGGCAAAACCCTGGCGGAAAATCTTGAGGACATAAATCCCCCCGGACCCGACGGTGAAGTCATCCACCGGCTATCTAAGCCAATTCACGCCCGGGGCGGTATTGCGGTTCTAACCGGATCATTGGCGCCCAACGGTGCCGTGGTCAAGGTCGCCGGGATCGACCAGACCCTCTTTGATGGACCGGCCCGGGTGTTCAATGGTGAGGACGAGGCCATGGATGAGATCTTGGCCGGGTCCATTCAACCCGGAACTGTGGTCGTTATACGATATGAGGGTCCAAAAGGGGGGCCTGGGATGAGAGAGATGCTCGCGGTGACCGGGGCCATGAAGGGAGCCGGACGAGGCGGCGACTGTGCCCTGATTACCGACGGTCGGTTCTCGGGAGGAACTCACGGGTTTTGCATTGGCCACGTAGCTCCAGAGGCGCTCGACTTGGGTCCGATCGCCCTGGTCGAAGACGGTGATCGCATTGTAATTGATGTCGACTCGAACTCGATCGAACTAGACGTGTCCGCGCAGGAGCTAGAGCGTAGGAAGCTTAGCTGGAAGGCCCCGGCACCTCGCTATACCAGTGGCGTACTAGCCAAGTTTGCCAAGCTCGTCCAGGGGGCCGAAAAGGGTGCGGTAACCCAGTAGGTCTCGGTCCACTTGCACGTTACAGGCAAAGTATGCCACAATGGTTGACGATGATCGCTATTGTTTCTTCGCTCGTAGTAACCTAGTAGCACGCAAGACCTCCGTCTGCGTGCTTGAAGCCTCCCACCCGGGGGGCTTTTTCTTTTCCTGAGATCACAGGTAAAGGTGCACGAAACTAAGACACGATCGATCATCAGCAGATCAAGACAGTAAACCTAACAACTACAAGGAATGGCAGAGATGAAACTTACCGGTGCACAGGCCCTAATTCGCTCGTTAGAAACCTGCGGGACCGAGGTAGTCTTCGGGCTACCCGGGGGAGCAATCCTTCCGGTATACGACCCTATTATCGACTCTTCGCTTCGCCATATTCTCGTGCGCCACGAGCAGGGTGCCGGACACGCAGCCGAGGGATACGCGCATGCAACCGGGAGGCCCGGGGTGGCCATGGTTACCTCCGGACCCGGGGCGACCAATATTGTTACCGCCCTGTGTGATGCCTATATGGACTCGGTTCCTATGGTGTGTATCACCGGTCAGGTCCCCCTGGCCGCAATTGGTACGGATGCCTTTCAAGAGGCCGACACGACCGGGATAACAACAAGTGTGACCAAGCACAACTGGCTGGTAACAAGCGCCCAGGATATTCCCCGAATTGTTGCCGAGGCATTTCATGTGGCCACAACCGGCAGACCGGGGCCCGTCTTGGTGGACATTCCCAAAGATATCTCTAATGCAGAGATGGAATGGTACTGGCCTGAGGAGTCTGACTTTGACCTACCCGGATACAGACCAAATCTCCGACCCCATCCCCGGATGATAGCCCAGGCGGCCAAGTTAATAGTAGAGGCCGAGCGCCCAGTCATCTATGCGGGAGGGGGAATCCTCAAAGCCCGAGCCTCTGAGGCACTAATGGAGTTCGCCACCCGGTCCAAGATCCCGGTGGTGACCACCTTGATGGCCCGTGGGGCCTTCCCAGACGAGCACCCTCTCTGTCTGGGGATGCCCGGGATGCACGGGAACTACACCGCGGTAACCGCAATTCAGAAGTGTGACCTCCTAATTGCCCTGGGGTCTCGATTCGACGACCGGGTGACCGGGAAGGTGTCGGCATTTGCACCCAACGCCAAGGTTATCCACGTAGACGTTGACCCGGCCGAGTTAGGCAAGGTCCGGGTCGCTGAGGTCCCCATAGTGGCTGACTGTCGTCTAGCCATTGAGGAGTTGACCCGGGCCGTGGCCGATCAGGCTATCAAGGCAGACCGGGAGGACTTTTGGGCGACCACCCCGAGACATAACTGGGCCGAACAGATTGCCAGGTGGCAACATCTCTATCCAATGGTTTACGAACCATCAGAGCCAGGATTACCAGCTAAGCCCCAGGCGGTTATCGAGACGCTTCGGGCAATGACCCCCGATGACACCATCCTGGTGGCCGGGGTTGGTCAACACCAGATGTGGGCCTCACAGTACTGGAAGTTTCGTCATCCCTACACCTGGGTCAACTCCGGTGGGCTAGGTACGATGGGCTTTGCGGTCCCGGCCGCCCTGGGGGCCAAGGTTGGTCGTCCCGACCGGATGGTCTGGGCGATAGACGGGGACGGCTGTTTCCAGATGACCGCCCAAGAGATTGTAACGGCCACCATGGAACAGATTCCGATCAAGATCGCCATCTTGAACAACGCCTACCTGGGAATGGTTCGCCAGTGGCAGGAGATGTTCTATGAGGAGAGGTACTCGGAGGTTTATCTCTCTCCAGACCTTCCCGACTATGTCAAGTGGACCGAGGCCATGGGTGGTGTTGGACTCAGAGTGGAATCAGGCGACGATATTGAAAATACTATTGACAAGGCCAATTCAATAAACGATCGCCCGGTCGTGGTGGACTTCCGCATTGACGCTAAAGAAAAGGTATTCCCCATGGTCCCAGCTGGTCAATCCAACGATGACATCGTGGTCGGTCCGGCTATTGAGGCCCACTTTGAGGCCGTCTCTAAGAAAGGAAACAGGTAATGTCACAAAAGCATCACGTTTTGTCCGTGCTGGTTGAAAACAAGGCCGGGGTCTTAGCTAGGGTGTCTGCCCTATTCTCACGACGGGGATTCAATATCTACTCCCTGGTTGCTGCTCCCACCGACGACCCTAGGTTGTCCCGTCTAACAATCGTGGTCGACGTTGAAAGCGCCCCTCTAGAGCAGATCACCAAGCAGTTGTTCAAGTTGATCAACGTGGTAAAGATCTCGGAACTAAGTCCAGATCAAGCAATCGAGCGAGAGCTGGCCCTCATGACCGTGCAGGCCGATGGTACGAGCCGGAGCCAAGTTATGGAGTTGGTCGCCATCTTTGAGGGCAAGATCGTCGACGTAGGCTCAGATCAGGTGACAATCATGATGGCTGGCGAGCCGGCCAAGTTGGATGGATTTGAGCAACTTATGCGAAGCTATGGGATTGTAGACCTCCAAAGGAGCGGACGAGTGGCTCTACCAAGGCTTGAAGTTGGTAGACCAAGGCTGCGAAGCGTAACCGGCCAGGTAGCAAACTAAGAAAGGTAGAACCAAGAAATGGCTAAGATGTACTATGAGAGCGACTGTGACCCAGGTCTTATTCGGGCAAAGAAGGTCGCAATTATCGGGTACGGATCACAGGGACACGCCCACGCGTTGAACCTTCGAGATAGTGGGGTGGACGTGCGGGTAGGACTGCGCGAGGGCTCAGGCTCCAAGACCAAGGCTATAGAGGCCGGACTTAAGGTCTGCTCGATATCTCAGGCCGCCAAGGAGGCTGACGTGGTAATGCTCTTGACCCCCGACACCGAGATGAAGCGGGTATATGATCAAGAGATCGCCCCAAATCTTACGGCGGGCTCAGCCGTGTTATTTGCTCACGGGTTCAATATTCGCTTTGGACTAATCACCCCTAACTCAGACCTGGACGTTATCATGGTGGCCCCCAAGGGGCCCGGACACTTGGTCAGGCGAACCTACGAGGAGGGTGGAGGAGTTCCAGCCTTACTGGCCGTAGATCAAGATGCCTCAGGCAACGCCCGGGCCTTGGGCCTGTCATATGCCTATGGGATTGGGGCCTCAAGGGCTGGCGTCTTAGAGACCACGTTTGCTGAAGAGACCGAGACCGACCTGTTCGGCGAGCAGGTCGTCTTGTGCGGTGGGCTTACCTCTCTGGTCAAGGCCGGATTTGAGACCCTGGTTGCAGCGGGCTACCAGCCAGAGGTGGCCTACTTTGAATGCCTCCACGAGGTAAAGCTGATCGTGGACCTCATGTACGAACAGGGGATTGCCGGGATGAGGTTCTCGATCTCGGACACGGCCGAGTATGGCGATCTCACCCGGGGTCCCCGGGTCATCGACGGGCACGTCAAAGAGACCATGAAGACGGTTCTGTCTGAGATTCAGACGGGCAAGTTTGCCGAGGAGTGGATAGCTGAGAACGAGGCCGGCAGACAGAGGTTCAAAGAGTTGGAGACCTCCGACGCCGGGCACCAGATTGAACAGGTCGGGGCCAAGTTGCGCGAGATGATGCCCTGGATCTCTTCGGGCAAAAAGCTTCAAGACGTCTCGGGAGGTTGACCAAGAGTGAGTAGTCCGGACTATCTAGAGCTACCACCAGACCTACGGCCCTCAGATGGCCGGTTTGGGTCAGGTCCATCCAAGATGCGCCTTGACGGGTTGCACGCCTTGGTGGCAAGTGCCGACTCGTATCTGGGTACCTCTCACCGCCAGGCCACCGTTCGAAACCAGGTTGCCCGGGTCAGGCGGGGACTAGCCGAACTCTTTAGCCTACCAGAGGGTTATGAGATCGTCCTGGGCAATGGGGGTAGTACGGCCTTTTGGGAGATAGCGTGTAGCTCGCTAATTGAACGCAAGAGCCAACACCTAGTCTTTGGGGAGTTTTCGTCTAAGTTCGCCCAGTCTGCCAAGGCCGCCCCGCACCTTGTCGACCCTCAAGTAATTGAGGCCGAGGTAGGTAGTCATCCTCAGCCGGAGGTATCGCCCGACGTCGACGTTTATGCGTTGACCCACAATGAGACCTCGACCGGGGTAGCAATGCCCATTGAACGCCCGGTTACTGACGACTCTCTCGTCGTGGTGGATGCAACCTCGGCTGCCGGTGGGATCAAGTTCGATCCCTCCCAGATCGACGTATACTACTTTGCCCCGCAAAAGTGTTTCGGTGGTGACGGGGGACTGTGGGTTGCGGTCATGTCACCTAACGCTATAAGTAGAGCTGACAAGCTCTCCAAGCGCACCGACCGGTGGGTTCCGGCCTTTTTGGACCTTTCTATAGCCGTAGAGAACTCCCGGTTGGACCAGACCTATAACACCCCGGCTCTAGCTACCATTTTCTTGCTGGCCGAACAGGTTGACTGGATGAATAGGAACGGAGGGCTCGACTTTTCAAGTGGCCGGTCGGCCAAGTCGGCCTCGATTCTCTACTCGTGGGCGCAAAAGTCTTCCTTCGCTAGTGCGTTTGTAAACGACCCTGACATGCGAAGTCCAGTAGTGGGGACTATAGATTTTGACCAGTCAGTAGATGCGGGCAAGGTGGCCAAAACCCTGCGCTTGAGCGGGGTTGTCGACACCGAGCCCTATAGGAAGCTGGGCCGCAACCAGCTCAGGGTGGCCATGTTTCCCAACATCGAACCCGATGACGTGGCTATATTGACCCAGGCGGTTGACTGGATTGTTGAGAGGCTCTAGTCCGATTTGACCGCCAGGGACGGTTGGATTTGAGATCAGTGCTCTATAAACCGACGAAATCTATAGGTATTAATACCTAAAGGACGCTCTTTTACGTGCTACATATGGGTGAAGCACCTGGCAGTAGGTGTATTTACCCGTTCAAAAATCTTAGGTTTCTAGTAGAATTTCTACTGTGAGACAGAGTGGATCTGAGGGGAACTTCCCGGTAGAGAACCAAATTGCCGAGCGTGGTGGTTTTTGGGCTCGCGTAGGGACCCGGGCAAGTCAAATCGTCAAGAGTTTCCGAAGTGACTCATCGGGTTTCGGGATTGTTGAAGCGATGGTGTCAATTCTTATAATCAGTGCTCTTACCGTTGCCACCGTTGAGACGTTAAAGAGCGAGACCACCAGTTCAAATGCGGTAAGAAGTTCAATCGTGGCTACCGGCCTAGCAAAACAGGTGATCAGCCAGGCTGAAGTTGAACTTGGATCGGATGATGCTACTACGTTCCCGTTCCCGTTTGTCTTGAACTCTGGTTCATCGGCTTGTAATCCGGCACCAACCGCGCAGGCGTGCATGCCCGGAATATCTGGTGGCTATAATGATCCCTATACGTCAACTCAGGTGATGAAGGCGAACGGGGGTCAGACAAGTAATGGTAGCCAGCAGATTCCATTTTCCGTTACTACTACTGCCTACTGGGAGTGTCCGACAAATATCCAAGTGAGTAATGTCGTACCTATTTTTATGGTATCTGTTTCAGTTACTTCATCTGCTCTTTCAGCTTTTGGAACCGTAACTCAGTCAACCTCCTTTGCTGCTCCTGGCACAATCAACACCGCCCTACTTGGTGCAGATACGGGGTACAAATGCATGTAGTAACAAAAGGACTGGGTAGGTTTTTTCTTCGTCGGTGCCATGGATGTCGGGGCAACCAAAGCGCATTTACACTAGTAGAGATGGCAGTCGTGGTATTTCTTATGTCAATCATCTCGTTGAGTACGTTCAAGATCATCCAAGGAATGTACACATCTACCGTATCGTCCACTCAAAAAACACTTCAGGCAAATGAAGCCCAATTAGTATCTGAGTATGCAAACTACTATGTTGAAAATGCAGCCTGCTATGGACCAGCCTTACCTCCTGGCAATGAGTGCCTAACCGCAGGATCGGACGATCTAGTCTTTTCTGGGACCGCTCAGGATCTTCAGTTCTATGGCCTAAATGAGTTCTGTCCGGGATATACCAATACTTACTCTCAGTATCATTTTTATTTGAACCATACTGGGAACTACGGCCCGACCAATGTTTATGATCTGATGTTGACGACGAGTTCTACCTCTGGGTTCTGTCCTAGCTATACACAAGACATAGCTAGTGACATTGTCGACTTCAGCTTTAATTACTACGATCCGTCGGGGAACTGCGTTTCTGGTATCGATGGGCTTATAAACGATCCACCCTCGCATTCTGGATCGAGCCTTGGGCCGATTGATAACGTCTTCCAAGTATCGATATCAGCAGTTTTCCAGGCTAGTGCTAGTGCCCAACAAGTTTCCTATTCAACCTGCATATTTTTGCCTAACAGTCAGAGTGTTTCCGCATGAAAGCAATTGATTTCCTATATACAAAAAAGTCAAGAGTTGGGTCCTCAAAAGCCAAGGCGATGACTCGGCGAGCAAAAGTCGTAGAAAGAAGACGGGCAGCCCGATTTAGTGGCATTCGAGGACAGTCTATGTTGCTCGTCTTGTCTGCCATGGTAGTGCTACTCCTCATCCCCACGGTGCTTGCTGCTCTAGTAATCGGCGAAGCCCCGGTAGCCAATCAACAGGTGAACCACAGTGCTGCCTATAATGCCGCAGAGGCTGGCGTGGCAGACTACATCAACAATATTGACGAGAATGCAAACTATGAGCAGTACTCTGCTGGCAGTCCTCCTCCCAGCGCCAATCCAGCCTTCGGAGGATCCTCTGGCACGCCAACCTGGGCAAGAGTTCCCGGGTCTAACTCCGAGTGTTTCTTCTATGTTCCCAACACAAACGCGTACTATTCCTCGGGCACAATGTCACTAACTGTTACCGGAAGGTCTGGGCCTAGTGGATCTGGAGGGGGAACATGCTCGACCATAGCAAACGCGACCTATCAGTACCGAACAATAACCGTAAGTCTTACTAGACCTTCTACGAACCAAAATGCAGTAAATATTAATTATGGTATAGCTAACCCCTATATCTACGGAGACTTTGCAACCAGTCCAATATCACAGTGTGGTTACTACGCGTATGGGGTAAACCCTGGCAATTTCTATCTTGACTTATTCATCATGAATCAAGGCCCAGATTGGGCATATGGTCCCGCGTGGGGGGCGGCAGGATACGACCCAGTGACTGGTTCGCCGTCCCCCGATAATGGGGCCTGTGGACTTATGGGGATAGCCTATCACGATGCTTTCTGGACAGGTGCAGATAACGTTAGTGGTCCGGTTTATTCAAAGGATGAGTTTTACGTTTGTGGAAACCCATATTTTTCAGGTCCAGTCGTTACCGGAGATCCCTATTCAAGCAATGGTGCACTGCCTTCTCCTCCGCCGTGGTGGGAGTCAGGCTGGCCAATGGGCCTCAGTTTTGGGTCTCCCTACTGGATCGGAGGTGCAACTCTTGCCTTCAGCTTCTTGGGCATTTCAATTGATTTAGTTTGTCCCACCAGTGAGTCAATATCGCCTAGCGATGGACCTATAACCCAAAATACGTCTTATGGATCGCCTCCGTATACTGTTGCCGGTTCCTATGACGCTCAAGACTATACTTTGAACGCCATCTACAATTGGGCAGTGAGAGACGGGTGTGTTTACTTCGGCAACACTACATTTACCTTCTTGGGCGGGGGAGGAGCAAGTATTGGTGGATTTCCCTTTATCAACAACGGAGGAAACTGTTCCGGGGGCGGAGCTACGTCACCGAATGGACTATTTTTTGTAGTTGATGGCAACGCGTATGTCAACGGGACCGTTGGTGGACAGTATACCGTGGCTGCCGTTACATACGGTTATTCGACCGGTACCTTAGCCAATCTTACCGGTACCTATAATGTTACTGACCTACAAAGCGGACCAATCTCATCCACTCAAGGTAACATTGTCATAACTGGAAATACTACATATGCTTGCGGTAGTCCTCCGCCGGGCAGCTGCAATGATGTGCTCGGTCTAATTGCTCAAAATAACGTCGGGATCAACTATCCCACCAGGAGCAACTGTGAGACGTATCTCATCGGTGCATTCTTTGATGGTGCATGTATATCTGTAGAGCCAGGATCTCCGGACTACTACGATGGCTACTATTCCACAGATGGCATTGGATTTAATATTGACTTTTGGGATATTGGGTGTAGTACAAACTCATGGTCAATTAGTTGTAGCCAAGATCCTTCTGAAAGTGACAACTATTGGAGTGATGGGGATGGGAGCTACAACATAGCTGACGCTGAGTGCGTAATTCCATTTGCAAACTACCTTCCTGGACCCGGTGGCTGTGACAACTGGATAATATTTCCCAATCTCCCATTCTCGGGGAATGGGGACGGAAATGACTACTGCGATCTTTGCTATCAGGAGACCGTAGATAACAATCCGCCAACCAATCTGACTATAGATGCCGAAATAGACGCGGTTTGGGGGTCGTTCTATCTACAAAATTACAACTACTTCTCAAATCTTGATCACAGCTGTTCGGGATGGAACTTCTTGGCGGTTCTCAATATCTTTACCCAAGACTTCGACTCAGAATGTGTATTTGGCGGTGATTCAGACTCAGACACAAGTACCCTCGGCTACTTGCAAGTGAATGGTTCGGTTACAGAATTCTGGATGGGAATCTTGACTCACTATATAGCCGGCGGTGGAAGTATTTCATATCAAGGTGGCTACAACCCCGTCAATTTCAACTACGATCCAAGGTTGAATTATCTGACTCCGCCGTACATGATTACTCCGCTGGCTGCTCAAAACTTCCATCAGGCAGTCATTACCCAAGAGACTCCCGTGTGTCCCACTGGAAGCGCTCCCACTGCTTCGCCAAATAATGGAGTTGAGGTAACCGCAGCATGTTAGAACATTCAGCAATAATTAGACGTCGTATCTGTGTAGTTGGAGCATCAGTTTTCGGAGCGGCAATAATTCTAGCCGCGTGTGGTGGGGGGAGTCCTTCGGCAAATCCTGCGTCAAGTAGTTTAGGCTCTAAGTCTTTGTCGTTGACTCCAGTAGTCGGCGGACACAGTGCTCCAAAGGGATTTACCCCAGGCCCTACTAGATTTATTGGACACGCTCCCAACACGGAATCACTCGCTCAAATTCTTGCTACTGATGGAATTAGTGAGCAGCTCTTGGCCAGCGACGATCAGTACTACGTGGCTCTATATAAGGGTGGACTAATTCCGGCAATCGACAAGATCTCTAACAGTATAAAGGTTGACTACGGAAATTTTGTCGATGCGATGAATGCTGACGCAAGGGAAATAACACCAAGTGCTCAGATTATGTCCAATGATTTTCAATCATTTGAAAGTTCCCTCAAGAACGTACATGTACCGTCTGCTACCCAAAGCGACATTCCATCAGTTATTTCTGCTGCCGGCGCGGTGTCCCATGAATTCAGTTCGATTGCCCAGAAGTATGCTGGGTATACCTCTCCAACCATTGCCAAGAAGGAATTGGATTCAGTTGTGTCCGGGCTAGGAACCTCGTTGAAGAACTTCACAAACTCTGTTTCGACCATGATGGGGACGGTTCCACCGGTCCCGACAAATGCCACGCTGCCTCCCTCGGGACCTCCCCTTGGCTCAATCCCCTTGAGCGCCCTAAAAGGCTCTGGCTAACTAAGTGGGGACGAACCATACAATGCCTTTGAAGGTTCGAAGTAAACGACCAGCCATATCTGGCGATTTAGGGGGCCGTATACGAGACAGCGCTGGGTTTAGCATGGTGGAACTAATGGTAGTGGTCGCTATTATTGGAATTATAATGGCTCTAGCAATTCCTAGTTTTCAAGGTGCAAAAAATACTGGAGCCGACGCAAGTGTTCAACAGATGCTAGATCGTGTCCTCCAAGCCGCCGAAGAGTCTTACCTGTCTTATGGGAATTTCTGTGGTGCTGTTGGGCTAAACAATTCAAACTGTAGTGGAACTCAAAATGTAACGAATCCGACCGGATCGAACTACACAAAGTTACCCAATTTCAATAATACGGTTCAATATGTGAGTCAGTTTACTGACGTTGCCCCGTTGACTACTTCAAACCAGATCTCGATCAACACTCCTCTTGAGGTATCAGTGGGGCCGGCCAACTGGTCGTGGGGGGGGTCGAGCCCGCAGTTCCAAATGATATCGTTGGTTGCTTACTCGAAGAATACGAATACTTGCTGGTATGTTTACCATATTCAAGGCAGTACTCAGGCTGGAGCAGGAAACATTGGCAAGACGCAGAGCGGGACCTGGTACGCAAAGAATACTGGTACCGGTTCGTGCGATGCAGATAATACCTATTACTTTTCGTCGTGGGGTTCTACTTGGAATTCGGCACCTTATTCATAGAATCCCCTCAATGAATCTCGGCGCTTAGGATCTAATACACTTGATCCTGTGAGAATTCCAAATAAAATCTTAATTGCGTGCGCCTGTTTGTTGTCACTAGTTGCCTGCAAAGCAAGTACACCGGGTGCTTTACGTAAGAACGTCCCAGTAGAACTCGCTTTTGTAACGGAAACTTCTGCAAACAAGGTGGCGGTAGTCAATCTGAGTACCGCTAAGGTAGTTGCTACAATCAGAGTCCCTCAAGAGCCCACTCCCATCCTCCAGGTACCCGGAACCAACCTGGTAATGGTCGGCTCATATAAGGGGAACAAGATAAGCGTTATTAATACCAAGACCCTTAAGGTAATTCGAAGCATAAAGGTCGGCAATGGACCATCTGCCCTCGTTTCTGCCCCCTCGAATGATACCGTTTACGTGTTCAATTATGTATCAGGTACTATAAGCGCAATATCTGTTCCTACCTTGACTGTTACGCGAACCTACCAAGTGGGAATCCACTCGCGGGCGTTGGCAATATCACAAAATGGCACAACCTTGTATGCGGCAAGCTACGGGTCTCCAAGTGGTGGTGCTCCTTTTGGAGACACCTTGGTGGCCATTGACGTCAACTCAGGGAATCTTCGACCTGGGTTAGTTGTAGGTTTTAGTCCTTGCGCAGCGGTCGTATCTCCAAACGGGAGTGACCTAATTGTTACCCTTGACGGTTCGCAGGGGATGAACGGAAACTCAGTAGCACTTGTTGACTTGGCGACCTGGACAGTAGTGAAATATTTGACAGTCGGTAACGATCCATCAGGGCTACTATCTTCTCCGGATGGTTCGACATTATATGTGGCAGACTCTGGGATGATTGGTGAAAATCAAGGATGGATATCAATTGTCAACATGCATACCTTTCGGGTATCTCGACCAATTAGGGTTGGAAATGATCCGTGGAGATTAGCATTAGATCTAACAAGTAAGAGACTGTATATAGTGGACGCGGACAGCAACGATCTTCGATACTATGACCTGGAGTCCAAGAAACTAGGCCGACCAATTCAACTTTTCGGACATCCACACGGCATATCAATTATTAGAACCGTGAATAAATAGTGGACCAGAGAGCTTTTCAGGTAACTGTATGTCCAAGTTATCCCGGTGCGATACTAGGACCCACGACTACCGCACCCGGTCCAGTCCCGACTCGAATTGGTGGCCCAACTTTATTATCGGATATCCGAATCGGGATAACGCTATGACCTGCGGTAGTTAATATCCCAGTAAGCGCTACAAATGCAAACTTTCCATCTGGCGTTATTGCAATGGAAACGGGACCTGGCCCCACGTGGATTGGACTCCCGGCCTTGTCGGTCTGGGCGTTGATTGGAACTACAGTCTCCCCACTTTTTGTGTCCCAACCAAAGTTAGCAACATAAACCCACTGACTATTGGGCGTCACCGCTATTGCCATTGGTCCAGTTCCCACCTTGATCGGGGGGAGCGTCTTAAACGTGTGCATGTTGATAGGTGTAACCGTATTTCCTGGCGTTAGCCACCACCCGGAGTTTGTAACGTAGGCAAACCCGCCATTAGGGGCTATAGCAACTCCTTGGGGGGCAATTCCAGTCTTAATCTCCCTTACAAAAGTACCTGATTTCAGATCAAGTAAGGCTACTCCAACACCTGGATTCTTTGGGGTTCCGGCATCGGCCACCAAGGCTTCATTACCGTCAGGGGTTATCGCTATTGCTCCAGGACCGGGTCCGGCGTAAATTGGCTTTTCTGGGGTCAGGGTAGACAGATTGATGGGAGTTACGCTCTGCGCAGCCTGAACTTGCCATGCCCCTGCCACATTCTCCACCGTTGGATGCGACAGATTCAACTTATTTTGGTCCAATACCATCAGACCCATATCTGCTGAATAAGCCGTGTGAGTCGAGTTTACGATTCCTATTGCATATGGTCCCTGACCGGCCGGAACCTCTTTGGAGATCTGAAAGTTGGACAAATTTACTTCGGTCAAAGTTGACGTTCCACCAGGTTGGCCTCCTGTATTGTTGGCAACAACCAGCGTGTGCGAATTATCTGCTAGTGCTAGGGCCAACGGTGCTGGACCTGCGTTGAGAATTCTTGTAGTTCTATAGGTTGCCAGGTTGATAACTCGCACGTCATTTGACGCCGTATCAGCAACGTAAAGTGAATAACCTGGGTCGGCCCAGGCTTTGAATCCACTAGCCTGCGAGCCATTTTGAGTCGAATAATTACTGCCCTTGGAACATGAGCCGAGAATAGAGCCGAGGCCGAGAAGCCCTAAAATTACGATCACCTTGGGCTTTGATACGAAGTTTACCAAGTACTACTTCCCTCCTAAACTATCCCCCTGGAGTCCCGCTTTGGGGATTTGGAACACTTGCTCCTGGGCTAAATGTTGGAACTTGGGGTACTTGCCCTTGAGATGCTCCCGGAGGAAATCCAGGTGGAGTTACCGTAGATGAACCTGAGTTGGGCGGAGCCTGCAAAGTCGGCTTACTTGGCGTACCTGTAGCGCTAGTAGGAGGTGACAGTGTGTTGGTCGCCTGGGACAGATCAATTGTTTCATTTGCACTTGGTGGAGTCAGAATATTTCTTTGCGACCTCGATCTGCTCCCAACAAAAGATACAACGACATCAGCTAGGTGTTTTCCATTTGAATACGACCACTGCACCTGATCGAGCTTTGAACTGGAATCAATCCAGAAGGTCAAGTTTAGCTTGGAGCCCCCGGTAAACGAACTCAGCAGGCCAATAATTCCGCTGTACATTCCGGGCACTGAACTCTCGGCCTGGCTAGTGGGAATGCTAGTTGAATAGACCGACTCGGAATTGCCAGCAAGTGACGTACTCTTTATTAATCTGGCACTCGTAGCTGATGAAAGAAGATATGTAAATGTAAACGGATCTGCTGACTCGCCTGCCAGGAGGAGGACTGGATTTGTCGAAGTCTTCGCTAAAGTGTCTGAAATCGACAAAGATACCCAACTTTTATTGATCTTTGATAGTACCGAAGCCAACGTTCCCCATGTTTGCCAATATATCTCTTGACGGGAAAATACACACGATAGAATAGGAATCTGGGAAAGAGATGGAACTTGTATTGAGTTATACGGTATACCATTGGAGTCAACCGAAATCTCACTCCCGGTTCCGAGCGAATAGTTGAGTGCCCCAACACCATGGTAGGTCCAAGCAACCTGACCTATTTTGCCGGTTGATGTAATAGAAAATCCATGCTTTCCTGAATCGAGCTGGTTGTTGATAGCCGCGGCAATTTGAGACGCCGACACTCTTGAGTTTCCCGCAAATGCACTCGAAGTTCCCGATGAAGACCGGGATGTAGAACACGAGGAGACCCCGATAATTAAAACCAGAAAAATTGAACTCAATCCAACTTTGCCAATTCCTGATTTTGATAGACCCGTCATCTAGACAATAAGTATAGTGCAATTCAATCTATACTCTAAAGAGATGGTTACTAGGTGTTTGTACTCTATTAGGCAAATGGTTATCGTGGCGTTATTAGTCCTGGAAGTGGCCGGATGCACACAAAGAGCCCCCGGGGGGAGCTCAACTTTGGCTAGGTCAGCCCAGGGCGTCAATCACGGTGTAGCAAGCTATTATACGTGCGGTGGGTGCCCAGAATCAGAGACGGGAAGCTCACTCAGGGCGGACTTAGTACTTGCAAGTGCCGGGAACATGGTCCTTTCGGACCTGCCTGTTGGTTGGTCTCAAACTCGAAATCCCCCGAAACCATCATCAGATATCCCATTTGGGATTGTAGACCCTAAAGGAGCTAACCAATTTTCTAGCTGCATGAGTCTTTCAAGTAGTCAAAAAGTCCGCATTACTAAGAACTCCGATCAGGTCTTGAATGTAGGTTCGCCTATATTCTCGCCACTTACTTCTGAAGATCAAGTATCAATATCATCGTGGATTGACATGGTAAAAAGCTCGGGAGATGCCCGTTCCGATCTTGCCGTGTCAACCAGTCCCAAGGTGAATAAATGTGCAGCACCTTTATACGCCGGTATCTTCAAAGCAACTACCGGGGTTGATTACACATCAAATAAAGCTGGATTGTTTTCGATAAGTGTTGATCAGCAAACCATAGCTCTACCCAGTCCAGCGGTTGGCTATATTCGCACGGTCTCTGCAACAAGACAAGGCATTTTCAAGAGCTATTTTGGGTTTTTTACTCTTGGTAGAGTCCAGGGTCAGTGTACCCTAATCGTCTCAATGAAAAATGGGCTAGAAGAGCTTTTTGGTAAGCCTATTGCTACTTCCGTGTCCCCAACCCCTAAAAGCGCTGGAACGACCAGTAGCACTTCCGCGAATTCGTCGGGTCTCTCATTTGACCCTATTGGCCTCGTTACTCACGTTATGAGCGACATGGTAGATCGGATAAACTCGGCTTCTAAGAGAAGTTGACTTGACGTCCAAGTCCTAAGCCTAGTGCTGTGAACCATCCATCTGTAGCCGATATGTTACCGTAATCGTCGTTCCGGTCTCGATGCCGGGTCCGATGGAAAGGTCAGCCCCAATTGACCTAGCTCTTTCTTTCATTCCGATCATTCCCAAATGAACCCGTCCGTCACTCGTACCGTTTGTCTCTGACAGTCCTATCCCATTGTCGGAAATTGAGAGATTTACATGGTCGAGTCGATAGGCTAACAATACCCTCACCTCGGTACACCGAGAATGTGCTAAGGCATTGTTCAGAGCTTCTTGACAGATTCGATAAAGTGCGAGTTCCACGTTTTCATCAAGTGGGACCTCGTCACCATCCACCTGGATGCCAATATCTACTTGGCATCCAGGCAAGATATGGGAAATTAAACTCTCAATTCCAGCAGAGAGGCCGAGGTCTGCAATAGCTTGAGGGCGAAGACCACTTGAAATGTTTCTAAGCGATTGGGCAACATCTTGGGTCAAAGTCTTGGCTTCATTTAGTGAATTAGAAGAGTCCTTAGAGTTCAAATCTCTTTTAACGTTTTCAATCAAGCGATACAGTTGCACCATCTTTTGAAGAGGGTCGTCGTGTAGTTCTTGAGCAATTCTCTTCCGTTCTTCTTCCTGACCTTGCATGATGTATATTGTGAACTGGTCAGACATCATTCTTTGATGTTCCTCCTCGGATACGTCATGAAAAATAATCTGCAGTAAGGGTGTATTGTCAATTGACTCGGATAAGCGGCTAATCTCAACCCTGTAAACATGGTTGTTGAAGCTAAAGCTGTAATTGAAGGGATCAGAATACGTCGTTTCCATGGCCTGTTCAAGAGAAAAGGAGGGTGGTTTGGTGATCTCTCGAGTTTCATCGTGAGAAATGGAATTGTTCTCACCTTCAATAAAGCTCTCAAAAAGCTTTGGCCAGGATACAATATCGGTTAGTTGAGTCTTCGACCCATCCTGACCGAGTCCTTCAAAGCGCGCCATGAATGCCGGGTTTACTTCGCTTAGGTTTCCAAAAAGGTCTGTTACTGCGATTGGAGTAGACGTGCCGTTAAACAGGCTTCTATATCGAGCTTCCGAGACCCGATGCCTCTCGGCGGCCTGCTCACTTTGGTCTCGAGCTGACTTGTAGATCTCAACAAAGTGAGCAACTATGCATCCAGTTATTACAACAATCACGATTTGAATGTAATCAGCCCAAATCCCTACAGAATATCCGAATCGAATATTCCTGATAATGTCAACTTGGACTAGCACAACGCCGACACCCGAAATTATAAATGTTGAATAAAGCCCTAGATTAAATGCGCTATATATAACTGGTAGACCGTACAGGGAGGTAAGAGTAAATTCTGGTAGAAAACTTTGAGCGGAGATTGACCTGTTTAACCAAAGCTGGCCGATGAATATGGGGATCTGAATGATTAGGGAAAAGAGAAAACGTCTGTCAGTCAAGTTAGGATGTTCGTAAAAGGCGATCCGACGACCGAAACTTGTCATGGAATCAACTGGTTTCAATGCCTAGATCGAAATCCAGTTGTGCTGGAGTGCAAATCTGAAGAGTTCGGTTCGTGAGTTTACATCGGCCTTAGCCAGAACCCTGCTAACATGGCCCTCAACGGTCCTCCGACTTATTCCAAGTCGACTGGCAATGGCCTTGTTTGAAAGACCTTGAGCTAAAAGTGTTACGACTTCTTGTTCGCGTTCGGTAAGCGGTTGTACCGGGTCATTTTTAGGACCACTAGTCTCTCGGTCCCCATTAGGTTGTACCGATTGCAATTTCGCCTTACTAGCCTCGGTTCCGTATTGAACTGACAAGGAATTGCGGAGAGACGGGTCCAAACTAGCGGTTTCAATGATTGAGTCAATTACTTCATCTGATGGCGATGTTTTCTCAAGGAACTGTTGTGCCCCGGCCGCCATGGCTGCTCTTGCGTAGGACACGTCTCCAAATGCCGTAAGAATGATCACCCTGGTTTGGGTGGCCAAATCGCAGAGCTGTCTGGTGAGTTCTATCCCATTCATCCCGGGCAGATGGATGTCCACCAGTGCGACCTGAGGAGCAAGTTCTTGGATTTCCACGAGGGCATCTTCGGCTGTCTCGGAGGTGCCAACTACCCGGATTCTCGGGTCTTCTTCTAGGAGTCGTCGAGTTCCCTCTCGAACGAGGGCGTGATCATCGACAATAAAAACCGTGACAGGAGAGTCGCTTGGACTTGAGTTAGGAGAGTTGGCTTGTCGAGTCACTGTTCTACCAGTATATGTGTCATTATTGAAGGATGAGTACGAATTTGACCCCAGATGGCCTTGCAAAGAAGCTACAGGCCCTATCACCGTCGGCCACGTTGGCAATTGACGAAAAGGCCAAGGCTCTAATCGAGGCAGGTGAACCAATAATTAGCTTCGGGGCAGGTCAACCTGATTTTCCGACCCCGTCTCATATTGTCTCGGCGGCAGTTGAGGCCTGTGGGGATCCCAAGAATCACGGTTATAGCCCCAGTGGGGGCCTGGCGGTTTTGCGCGAGGCCGTTGCTATCAAAACCTTTCGTGACGCAAAACTCGAGATTGGTCCAAAACAGGTCTTGATCTCCAACGGGGTCAAGCACGCGATAACTAACGCCCTTACAACCATCTTGGACCCAGGAGACGAGGTTCTCATTCCGTCTCCTTACTGGGTAACCTACCCTGAGGCTGTCAAGCTCGTGGACGGGGTCCCGGTTGAGGTAAAGACCACCCAGGAGAGTGGCTTCAAGGTAACCATTGAACAGCTAGAAGCCGCCTTGACGGCCAAGACCAAGTTGTTGGTGTTTGTCTCGCCGTCTAACCCCACTGGTGCTGTATACAACGGAGAGGAGATCAGGGAGATCGGCAGGTGGGCCGGAGAAAAGGGGATCTGGGTACTCTCAGATGAGATCTATGAGCACCTAGTCTACGGGGACAACACGCATCATTCTATCGTTTCTCTTGCCCCGGAACTGGAAGACAGGTGGATACTGGTAAACGGGGTCTCAAAGAGTTATGCCATGACCGGCTGGAGGGTTGGTTGGATGGTCTCGTCCGAGCCGGTCATCTCGGCGGCCACCGACATGCAGTCACATACGACCTCCAATGTCTCCAACATCTCACAACGAGCCGCAATCGCGGCCTTGACTGGCCACCAGCACGCGGTAGGCGAGATGAGGGCGGCCTTTGACACCAGGCGCAAGCTCATGTTGGCAATCTTGAAGGATATTCCTCAAGTAACCTGCGTAGAACCATTTGGTGCCTTCTATACCTTCCCCAACGTGGAGTCCTTATTAGGACGTCAACTAGGTCAGCACAAGGTGCGCCCGAAATCGACCCTAGAATTGGCCGACTTGCTACTAGAAGAGGCCAAGGTGGCCGTCGTCCCCGGTGAAGCCTTTAGCGCGCCTGGATATCTTCGCCTGTCTTACGCGTTGGCCGATGAAGACCTCTATGAGGGAATGAGCAGATTGAAAGAGTTCTTGCTCGCGGCCACCGACTAAAATCAGATTGTCCTAACGAACAGGAGACAAAGCATGGGAACACTAGGTGATTCGGTAACGGTCCACATGGACGCTAGCGCTGAGGCCGTATGGGATTTGATCAGTGACGTCACGAGAATTGGTAGCTACAGCCCTGAGACCTTTGAGGCGGTCTGGCTTGATGGTGCCACCGGTCCAAGCGTGGGAGCAAAGTTCAAGGGTCATGTCAAGAGAAATGAGCGTGGTCCGATATACTGGACCACTTGCAAAGTATTGGCATCTGATCGAGGCCGGGAGTTCACCTTTGGGGTACTCATGGGCGAAAAGGTCCTCAATACCTGGAGCTATAAGATTGAAAGCTCAGGTGCCGGGTGCGAGGTGACCGAGTCTTTTAGCCTTACCCCAACTCTACCCATGAGGCTTTACTGGACCTTGCTGGGTTGGGCGCGAGGTAAAACAAACCGAAAAGGAATGACCGCAACCCTTCAAGCCATCCGAGCCGAGGTGGAAAGGTCATAAGGGTTAGATTTTATATCTACAACACTGGGGTCCTAGACTAGAAAGTCATGGCCCGAATACTTGTAACTGAAAAGCTCGCCGATTCCGGAATTGCTGAGATGGAGGCCCAGGGCCACCAGGTAGATATCAAGTTGGGCCTGAGTCCCGATGAACTCATCAAGGAGGTACCAGGTGCCCAGGCCCTCGTGATCAGGTCTGCCACCCAGGTAACCGCCGAGGTATTGGCGGCCGGGTCCGACCTGGTCGTGGTCGGTCGGGCCGGAATCGGGCTAGACAACGTAGACGTAGAAGAGGCCACTCGGCGGGCCGTTATGGTAGTAAATGCTCCCCAGTCCAACATCTTGTCGGCCGCCGAACACACCATGGCTCTACTTTTGGCCCAGGCCCGTAACATCCCCCAGGCACACGCCAGCCTGATCGCGGGCAAATGGGAGCGCTCCAAGTGGGAGGGAATTGAACTACATGGCAAGACCCTGGGGGTGGTTGGTCTTGGTAAGGTCGGCACCCTGGTCGCCCAACGAGCCCTAGCCTTTGGGATGAAGTTAGCCGCATACGATCCCTACGTGTCCGAGGATCGGGCCAGGCAACTCGGGGTTGAGCTTATGAGTATTGGCGACCTGGTAGGTTCTAGCGACTTTATGACGGTGCATCTGCCCAAGACCCCCGAGACGGTGGGTCTGATCAACGCAGACCTCCTAGCCAAGGCCAGGCCGGGACTTAGGATTATCAACACGGCCCGGGGAGGAATCATTGACGAGGACGCCCTGGCCGAGGCGATAGCATCAAGGAAAATCGCCGGGGCGGCCTTGGATGTTTTCTCCAAAGAACCCTGCACAGCTTCTCGCTTGTTCGGGCTAGAGGGGGTAGTGGTGACACCACACCTGGGTGCCTCAACCGTTGAGGCCCAAGACAAGGCCGGGGCGACCATTGCCGAGCAGGTCTTGCTGGCCCTAGCCGGAGACTTCGTGCCGTTTGCTGTCAACGTGGCTGCTGCCGACGTGTCGGAGACCGTCCGGCCCTTCCTACCCTTAGCGGAGCGACTCGGGAAGATATTTGCGTCACTAAATGACGGACTTCCGGGCAAACTCCAGGCAAGTTATCAGGGGGCGATTGGAGGATACGACACCGGAATTCTTACCCTGGCAGTCCTCAAGGGGCTTTTCTCTGCTACCTCAGACGAACCGGTATCTTTTGTCAATGCCTCCCAGCTTGCCAAAGAACGTGGACTTGAGATCCACGAGACCAGGACCGTTACCGTGCGCGACTACGTCAACCTAATCGAGCTAAAGTCCGGGAGCCACTCTATTGCCGGGACCCTATCTGGATCCAAGAATGAACCCCGGGTGGTCATGGTGGACGGTTACGTGGTCGAGTGCCCCCCGTCGGACTATCTGTTGGTGGTTAGAAACGAGGACCGACCCGGGATGATTGGAGTAGTCGGTACCATGTTGGGTGAGGCCGGAGTTTCCATTTCCTCAATGGCCGTGGGCCCCCCAGTGGAAGGAAGTCATGCCTTGATGGTCCTAGCAATTGATCAGCCGACCCCTAAGGGAGTCATAGATCAGCTCTCGTCTCATCCTGGGATCGACGAGGTCCACTCGGTCTCGGCCATATAAATCACCCCAGGAGACTGGTGGCTTTAGCCGCCGGAGAAGTCACTGGTCATCCCGATGGAGTTTGACTCTTATTGGGTGTTTGTGGCACTATAATTATGAGATGGCCGGGAAGAAGATATCGACAGAACTCCTACTTACCTAAGGACGGGCGCTCCATCGCGTCCGTCTGAGAACCTCCTGCGCAACTGCCAGGGGGTTTTTTATTTGTCCGGGTTCCAAGATAAGTGTGTCTGGTTGTCTTAGCCAAGAGAGTTGAAAGGAAGTCAATAGTGTCTCAGTTTTCAGAGATCCACCAGGTCCCAGGAGAACCCCCCTTGCCTGCCCGGGGAGTTGACCCGGGGCGCCTCATCATCTTTGACACGACCCTAAGGGATGGTGAACAGTCTCCCGGAATCTCTCTAGACCCACTAGAGAAGCTGGAAATTGCTGAACAGTTGGCCAAGCTTGGCGTGGACTACATAGAGGCCGGCTTTCCGGTATCTAGTGATGGTGACTTCGAGGCCGTCCACACGATCGCCAAGACAGTCGGGGTTTTAGGCGGACCGGCTATTGCTGGACTTTCTAGAACCCACCTGGGCGATGTAGATCGTTGTTGGGCGGCCTTAGAGCCAGCTGACCGGGCCAGGATTCATGTATTTATTTCGACCAGCCCCACCCACATGGAGCACATGCTCAAGATGACCCAAGACCAGGTGATAGCCGAGACCATCTCGGGGGTAACTCGGGCCAGGTCCTACACCGATGACGTCGAGTTCTCTCCACAGGATGCCACCAGGACCCCCTTAGACTTTATGCTAGACGTCTTGCGAGCGGCCGTAGATGCCGGGGCGACCACCTTGAACATCCCCGATACCGTGGGCTACGGAATTCCCTGGGACTTCGGGGCGCTAATTCAGTACGTCAGGAGCCAGGTCCCCGGTGAGTACGTTCTCTCAACCCATTGCCACAACGACCTCGGTCTGGCCACGGCCAACAGTCTCGCCGGGGTTCGGGCCGGGGCCCGCCAGGTCGAGGTGTGCATTAACGGGATCGGTGAACGGGCAGGAAATGCCGCCTTAGAGGAGGTAGTCATGGCGGTCCGGATTCGACCAGATCAGTTCCCGGGCATTGAGGTCGGTGTAAACACCTCAGAGCTGGCCAAGACGTCTCGTCTAGTGTCTCGCCTGACCGGATATCCCGTGCAGTACAACAAGGCCGTCGTGGGAAAGAACGCCTTTGCACATGAGTCGGGGATCCACCAACACGGGGTCCTGGCCGAGCGGACCACCTATGAGATCATCG
>DAIDHF010000024.1 GCA_027452005.1 Acidimicrobiales bacterium | reverse complement strand
CCTCAACCGGGGCCGTTTACTCCTATGGCGATGCCCAGTTCCTGGGCACGGTTAGCTTACCTGCCGGCCAACAGGCTTCCGGGGGGACTTAGAACTAACAACGACCCAGCCAAGAGAAAATGCGCTTAAAGTAGCAAACTACCTACGTACGCGTGTGCGCAGCTCGACTAGACGCATCGTTGATCTATTGCCGATTTATAGATTGTAGTACATAGTTCGTGAAACCGGTATAGAATCAGTTCCGAAGTGCGACTGAAGGATGTTCTAACTTTTCACGTCATAATTCGGAACTATAAGATGATCAGGTCGAATGGTAAAGTACAAGAGTACCGAAATAGATAAGTCTCTCCCCGAATTCGAAAATCCTCCGGTTGTCGAGGTAGCTCTTGGTGTCCAGTTTAACCCTCTCTATGGCCTTCGGCCCATTGAACTCTCGTCCTTACGGAACCGTTGGCGTTCCAACTACCCGATCGTGTCAGATCAACCACTCCTTCCACCTACTATTGAAACCTCTAATGGGTACTTCCCAAACTCCTCATTCATTATTGGACCCTCACTGTTGACACGACTTTGGTTCCTTGGCGAAGATGAGTCAAGCCTACTTCAACTCCAGCACGACCGATTTACTGTGAATTGGCGAAAAGTATCAGATCAGCCATACCCGCGCTATAGAACTTTGCGTGAAATATTTGAGAGTCGATTCATGGATCTGTCAGATCTAGTATCTGAACTCCTGTTGGGCCCGATGGGGATAACCCAAGTAGAGGTGAACTACATAAATGCCATCGAGATCAGTGACATAGGAGTTGGCCATCTCGAACGGGCCTTCCGAACCTGGACAATGCCCGAAGATTGTCACCTAGGTTTGCCTGATCAGGCACGTCTTGCCCTAGTCTTCTCCGTGCCCGGTTTTGGAATCGCACCAGTCAGGTTATACGTGAGTGTCGAACCAGCACAGCGCCAGGGAGACGATCCGATCTTATTGCTGACCATGACTATTCGAGGTGCCCCAGAATCTCCAGATTGCACGTCGGCGCTAGAGTTTATGGACAGCGCACATGAGCACATAGTAACTAGTTTTACTGAATTAACCCCTGATTTAATGCACCAAGTTTGGAGGAGGACTCGATGAGCCAGCTACTAAATTGGCCACTTGCGTCAAGTGTAACTCTTTACTCGCCCCAGGAATCTAACTGGCATCAAACACAAGATGCAGAGGACTTCTACATGGGCAATCACTTTATCAATGACCGACTACATATTGATCAATTTACTAAGAATCAGTTTTCGAATCTTCGCTGGCTTGTTGAACATGTCAAGTACAAAATGAATGATCTTCTTTCCCTGGGTGAGGGCTGGGATGGACACCGAGGAAAGGCGATCACTCAAGAAGCAGTCCAATCAGTCTTCCAATTTGTTTTAGCCGTATGTGATGAGCTTACTTTCTTTCCGCAATTTATCCCGCTACCAGATGGAGGAATTCAAATTGAATGGCACACTGGTGGTGAATCTATCGAGATAGAAATCGATGGAAGTGGGAATGCTCACGTGATGATTTTGAACTCGGATAGAGAGGTCACGATAAATGAAGAGGTAGCTCTTGCCAATTCAACTTTAGTGTCAACAGTTAAAAAGGCAGTGCATAAATTGTCGATTAGGGTTGCTAGGAATAAGTAGATAATTGACAAGACCAGGTCTCCCGCCAGGGAAAGCTCCAGACTTTCCTGACGATCCTTCGATTCAAAGCCAAGCGAGAATATATCGGCGAATTTCAGACAATAGTCCGAACTTGATCGTGACTGACGCAATTACTGGCGAGAAGCGTCCGTCGAGCGGAGCCTTTAAACCGGATGAGGATGGGGTTTCTGTCTACCTTGAGTCGATATTAATCGACAATAGGTTGACCGTGAGCGACATCGTTTCCCGTCCCAACAATTTGGTGGTTGCCTTTGAAGTAGGAGACGTACGTTTAATTCCTCCCCTCGGCGTACACCGCGATCCTTGGCCTTCGAATATACCCGATGAGCATCATCCTCGCAACGGTGCTCATGCGTTAATAGTTGGATGGAGTGACCTATCTACTAGCAGTAGAAAGGATCGTCAAAGACAGCTTGCTGCGTGTCGATCACTTGAATTCATCTACCCATAGAACCAATCTTAGAATAGACCATTCCAGAGGGCTAAAGCTCTCCTACCGACTCAGGGACCTCAGATGGAGTAACCCGTCCGTATTTGACATGTGAGTATATCCAGAAGATTCCGGCTGCCACCGACGAGGCAATAAAGATGGCAATCATTGGAACCAGTGAGGTGTTGCGATTTCCCCCGTATCCGGCAGCGGTGGGATGCAAGACGAACTGAACGAAGATAAAGGTGACTATCAAGTAGATGGTCGCCCACACGATCTTCGACCAACGGAAGATGATCTCCCCGTCCATATATCTAGCCGGAATCAAAGAGAAAAATAGGGCTTGCAGTCCACAGATCCAGACATACGAGAGCATCGCCTCGGCAACCAACAGCCAGAAGTGGTGGTCCCCAGCAACTACAGCCGAGTTGACTGGCCCATAAATCAGCCAGGCAACCACTCCGGCCAAGAACAGCCAGATATAGGCGTAGGTGGTCGACCTGCCGTCTTCCTCTCCGGTGGGCTTCACCCTGAATATAACCGCTGCCATGATTCCAAATACATATCCCGGCTCAAAATGCGAGAGCCGAGAAAATAGGTCGAAGATGAGTGCAATTCCAATACCCAGTGGGAATGCCCTTAGGTCGCCGACCTTCTGGAACCTGCGATGGACGTAGACGCCTCTCAGGATCTCGGTGACGATCGTGGAGATAATAATCGCGAGTGCAAACCCTACTACCTCGGCCAGAGATCCCAAATTAAGTCCGAAGGCCGGGTCGTCTAACGCATATAACAGGGAGCCAACCAGAGCGAAGCCAATAAGTAGAGTTGCCCCGTGTATGGACTCAAGTTTCGCCTCGGCAGCTTTGAAGGCCCGTCTTATTGGCCCCACGTTTGCCACGATCTTTGACTCGTGCTCTCTAAGGGCCGAGTTGAAAATCATGGCCGGAAGACCCACCAGGAACAGGAGGAGTACGGCCAGCCCCGCATTGGACTTGGCAGTCTTGCCAATATTATGGAAGGCGACAGACGCCGTGGGGATTGAGCGACTAAGTCCTGCGGGTCCTGGAGGTCCTCCTCCCTTTCCTAGACCATAACCGGTGGAATATGGCATGGCTGGTCCGGTCTGACCTGCCTTGACCAGAACCCTGACAGCATCTGGCGGGACGTTGTTCCCGTTCGAATTATTCGTCACCCCGTCAACTACTAGCTGGCCAGAACCGGTCGTGCTTATTGGCCCCAAAGCCGAGGCCGACCCACCTGAACTCGATCCTCGCTTGAGATGACTTAGAGGAGAAAGTGTCGTGGAAGATGACGACTTGGTGGTGTTATGAGTCCCCGAGGAAGCCACGGTCGTGGTAGGAGAAGTGGTCGCCGTTGTAGTGGCTGAACCGCCTGACCCAACACTGGTTGGAGGCGACGAACAGCAATAAGAGCTCCCCCCGGAGCTGGCCGGTGGCACGGTGGTCGCCCCCGGAGCCGGCGGCAACGTGGTTACAGTTGTCGTGGCAACCGGGATCGTGGTCGTTGTAGTTGCAATAGTAGTCGTGGTGCCCGATGTCGTGGTCGTAATAGCCAGCGGGGAAAAGTCCACCGAGAACGTGGTCGAATGCGATATCCCAGCCGAATCGGCAAAGGAAGCCACTACGTTGTCGGTGCCGGGGGTACCACTGTTGGAATCGCTCCAAGACGCAGTACCCGTCGAGTCAGTCGCAACCGTGGACCCTTGACCTGAGTCAGGGCCAGAGGTAACAGAAAATGTCACCGAAACTCCGACAAGAGGGAGGGTCCCTGAAGTGGAAAATGACGTGAGGGTCTTGGCGTCAGATGGAATTACCGTCAAGCGACTCGACGAGTTACTAGAAACGTGACCAAGAGGAGCGGTAGAGCTTGCCCGTTCGTCTCGGGCAATTGCAGCAGCTGCCGGTTCTGTCAGGAGCACTGTCAATCTAACCGACGATCCCGGAGGCGCCGGATTAGAGGGCGTACCATTCGCGCCTGTAGGTGTAGATGAAGACGTGGAGATATTCACGGGCGCCGCCCACTTGACGACGGCCCCATTGGAGGTAATCGTGGTGGCCGGTGAACTTGGACTAGAAGGAGTCTGGAACGTTGCCGTGAGGTTATCGGTTCCCGCCTTGATGCCGTTTAGTAAAAGACTCACAGTACCCGACGTGTCTGTCGAGCCAGTATTAGTCTGGCCCGTATCAGGACCTGATGTAACCGACACAGTCACACTCACCCCGGCCACGGGGTTGCCTAAAGGATCTAGAACGGTTGCACTTAGCGGTGCCGCCACACCTACGACCGCTGATTGGGAAGCTGGCGTGAGCGTGATCGAGTACTGCCCGGTGAAGGTGACTATTGAACTCGCTATAACCCCCGAGATTCCCGCGGTCACGACATCCGACCCGGACGTACCGTTGTTCTTGTAGGTATAGGTCGCTATCCCATTTGAGTTGGTAGTCGCGGAAGACGTCTGTCCCGTGTCTGGGCCCGAGGAGATATCAAAGGAGACCGACGACCCCGAAACAGGTGTGGTCGTGGTTGTCCCCGATTGAGTCGACGAGGTCGTGACGGTGGCGGTAAAGGTCACCGAGCTTCCCGGAGCTAGAGAACTTGCCGAGGGAGACAGGGTTATGTTGGTAACCGTAGTCGGTGGAGGAGGGGGCGAAACGAAGGTGACCTGGTCGGCCGAGCTTGTTGCACTGGTACCCCCCAGTGTGGTCACCGTTGTATCAATGGCCCCGGCGGGATCTGAAGGGGTCACCGCTACTAGAGACGTCGAGGAGACAACCGTGACCGAGCCAGCCGGATACTGCCCGAAATAGACAATAGAGTCGGTAGTAAAGCCGGTACCGGTAACCGTAACAGACTCACCACCGTTCGTAGAAGAGGTCGGCGGCGACACAGAAGTCACCGTCGGAGTCGGTGGCAAGACAAAAGTTAGCGGCGAACCAGCCGGAACTTGAGTCATGTCTTTGGAGGTCCAAACTTCAACTGTGTACGTCCCGGGTTGGACCGGGTTGCCAACGTTAGAGACCACGAGCGTGACAGATCCCGAAGCAGCTATTGATACCGGTGTGGTAATTGTGACATGCTGTCCCGATATCACAACTGAAGTCGCCGAGGTTCCATTTACGGTGTAGTCCGAGGCCAACGTCGCCGAGGTAGTCCCGGGAGGATAACTGAGACTTATGGAGTCACTGCCAGCCGTCAGGGCCGAGGTCGCGGTAAATCCAACGGTAAAGGTGTCACCTGGTGCCCCGGCAACATTTGAGGTAATCGAACTCGAAGTCGAAGTCACTGCAGTGGTAATCGGATATAATCCTCCAAAAACAGTTCCCGAATCAGCCGAGGTCCACATAGACCAAGACTCAGCGGGGTTGGCGGTAAACGGATTGGTTACCCCGGTAATTGAGATAATTACCGTTCCACCGGGCGGGGCGTTGACGGGAACCGTGATGGAGACTAGGTTGCTCCCACCACCAGTCACCGTTGAAGCACCGACCCCGTTGACAACATAGTCCGAAACGGTTGACGGGAATAAAGTACCAGTAGGTGCCGATACCGTGACTGTACTAGATCCAGCTGACAGTGCTCCGAAGGGACTGGTTATAAACCCAACCGTGTAGGTCGAAATAGCCCCGATCGTTGTAGGGTCCGGAGCCAGACCAGCCAGTGGCATAACCCCTGAACCGATCACGTAACTGGCCCCGGCAACAGTCGCACCGTCTGTCTGGGTGGAGACCGACCAGTAATAGGAGGTGCTAGGGATTATCGGGTTGATTACCCCGGAAATTACCACACTTACTGAATTTCCAGAGCTAATCGTACAAGATCCCAGGGTGATCATATCGGAGTATCCCCCCGAAGCTGAACTCACCGGACATGACGTGGAAGTCGTCGTGTCCGTGACGGCATACGAACTCGTCGTCGTAGGCAACTGGGTCCCAGGCGCTAGTTGAACTCGAATCCAATTACCCGTTCCAAGACCGCTTGTCGAAGTAAAAGATATTGAATACTGTGCATTTGATGCTCCAGCTATAAGTGGGGTCGGGTTGGGTCCTGAAACAGATGACACTGACGAAGGTGGCGACGAGAGAACCAACGTGGCAAGAACTGGAGATCCATTATTACCGTCGGCTGTGGTGTCGACCCCGAACTTGAATGAACCGGTAATAGAGTTATTCAAAAATCCGGCCACGTCGATGGCAAGTGGCGATCCGTTTCCGACCGACAGACCGATTGGAACCCCAAAGGTGGCCAGCCAGGCCCCGGTAGTACCGCTGAGTGCGGGTCCTGAGGAGAGCTGAATGCCGTTGACAACGTAGTCCGAAGCGGTCGAGGGGAATGGACTGCTAGCCGAGGTCAGATTCGACGATAGCGTGATCGACTCCGGTGAACCGGGAAGCCCGTTGATCGCCCCTGTCGAACTTGTTGTTCCCGTAAAGTAGATATTGTTAGTAGAAGACGAGATGTCGGGAGGAGTCACGACCAGGCCCGGGGAGGAAACAGCGGTTGTAGATGCCGAGCCAGTGTAAAACACAAATCCCTCGGTTGACGCGGGAGTGGTGTCGAGAGACGTCGACACCTGCGCCGTGTAGTTGCCTGCGACGGTAGGATTGAATGCACTAGTGGCTACACCCAACGAGAATGCAATCAAAGATCCGGCCGTGAGACCAGTTGCCCCCGCTGGAATCGTCATAGTCACCTGATTGTCGGTGGTACCACCTGAAATACTCACGCTAGCCACGGTCACGGGAGTAGCGTTCACGGCGTAATCGGCGGGGTTATTAGGCAAAGTCGTGCTAGGGGGCATAGTTACCGTGATCGTGTCGGTGCCAGCGGTGAGAGTCACCGGTGTGGTAAAACTCCCATTTAGCGTATCGGCACTCCCGGTAGTTAGCACGCCCACTGACATCGACGGCTGGATTACTTCGTTGGCTGGGGCCGCGGAGATAGTTACCGGAGGGGTAAAGGCATACCCTCCGTCTGAGGACGTGGCAATGGCAAAGACAAAACTGCCCGCCGTGAGGGGATTGGGCATGCCGGCCACGGTAATAGTTACGGGTACCCCAGGAATAATCCCACCACCATTACCGAGGGTCGTCGGAACGAAAAACGTCACACCTGAAAATCCGGACGGACAACTAGCCGTGGTCGGATTGAGCGTGAAGGCTACCATCGAGGACTGCTGTCTAATACTATAGAGGGTTCCCGCACCTGGCAACACGTAAGCCGGGGGTGCGCAAAGACTAATAGTCCCACTCCCGGCGGGAACCGGATTCAACGGCGTGAATGAAAATGTGAAATTGCCAAGCTGGGGGGCGGCAGACGTTGACGCTACCGGAACGTCTACAGAGGCCGCGAGCGATCCAACTGCGGTCTGCAACGCAAAGTTCATAGGGGACGGGGCTAAGTCCGAACTGGTCCACGCGTATGCCACAAGGAGCCCGAGTGTGTTCGCGTTGGTAACCCCCGTCATCGAGAGCGTGACTGACGTACTCGTCCCGACGGAAACAGGAGAGGTAACCGTGGCCGCCTGACCCGACACCGAGACTGTCGATGCGGTAACTCCATTTACCACGTAACTAGAAGCTGCAGCTGGCAGAGTGTTGCCCGGGGGCACCCCGATGGAAATAGTACTAGTTCCGCTAGTTAGGGCCCCCGCGGAGCTGGTTAGGAAGGTCGCCGACCAAACAACCCCGGTTGCGCCAAGTGCCGTAGTCGAGAGACTAAGTGCCGGTGCACTCACCTGGGTGCCAATTTGGAATGGTGGAGTGTTTGCAGGCAGTGAGTCAGAGGCAGTCGATACCGATATTGTATCGGTACCCGACGTGGTTGGATTGGTTACACCAGCCACCCCGACCATAACCAAACAGTTCGGCGGTATCTGGGGCTCTGGAATTGAAATGGTTACCGAGGAACCCGATGGCGACACACTTTGTGCGGCAACGCCGTTGACAAAGTAAGCACCAGCCAACGTCGGAAGAGTCGTCGAAGTCGGGAAATTGACTTGTATAGTCGACCCAAAGGAAAGTCCTCCCTGTGGTGAGGTCTTGAACCCAATGGTGTACCCAACCCCCGATGCCGCGACCCCTTGGTTGGATATCGTCGGGGGACTGGAAAAGCTCACCTGTGTACCAATCAAAGATGAACTTCCGATCGGTGCAGTGTCCGCCGATGTGGATAGACTTAGCATGTAACTTCCGGATATCTCAGGATTGCGCACGTTCGTTGCAATCAAAGTCGTCGAAGTTAGTGCGGATACAGAAACCGGGGTAACCAACGTGGCTGTCTCGCCTCCCTGGGAGATCGTCACCGCCGACGCCACGGTCCCGTTGACGCTGTAGGCGGCCGGGTTGGCCGAGAACTCGGTCCCAAACGCGCCAGACATAACAATGGTAGATGTCCCGGCTGTTAGGGCACCTGCTGCTGACGGTGAGAACACTAGCGTGTACGTCGAAGCAGCCCCGGGGGCTTGCGAACTCAACGTGAGTGAAGTAAATGAGATTGAGCTCCCGACGGCGCTGGTTGTAGGTGCCAAAAACACCCCCAAAACACCCAGGCCAAGCCCAAAGGTTACAAACGAAACAATGCGCCTCTTGATAAAGCTACGTCTCAGAAAAGATCCCATCGGCAGTTCCACATATTAGCATTTCCAACGCTAGCCTTGCTGGAAAAGTTAGACATTCCTGTCTGTTATTGAACAAACGGGTTCAAACTGAAGAGTCCCTGGTAGAGGTACCTTCTGTATCAGACTAAGGTGATTTCACCCTCGCCGCGGGGCCTACTCAGCCAGGGCAGGCTGGTGTCGCCCGGCAACGACGACCTTGATCAGGCTTCCCCCGAGGGTGATCACCAGGTTAATCGCCAGGGCCGGGATAGCCGTGTACATCACAAGGTGATGCCCGAAGAGATCCAGGCTGTGTAGCGACGAGTTGAAGTGATCAGAGATCAAGATATAAGTCCCCCAGGCCATTCCAGCACCCCACCCGACAACGGCCGACTTGGTATCAACCCAGGTGAAAAATATCGGTAGGACCACCAGGGGAAGGATTTGGACAATCCAAACTCCACCGGCCAGCTGGAAGTTGACCACGTACTTAGAACTCGCAAACACGATAAAGGCCACCCCACCAAACTTTACAAAGAGAGAAGCAATCTTGGAAACGTGGGTCTCCCGACTCGCATTTACCTTGTCTTTTACTATCTCCTTGTATACGTTGCGGGTAAAGAGATTAGCGGCGGCGATAGCCATGACCGAGGCCGGGACCAGGGCCCCAATAGCAATTGCAGCCAGGGCAAAGCCAGCAAATGGAGCCGGGAAGATCTTCTCGAAGAGTCCCGGCACGGCTATGTTGGCCCCGAACTTGGTAGACGAGTGAACCCCGCCTATCAGGGCCATGTATCCGAGCAGTGCCAACATTCCTAACATCAAGGTATAGATGGGGAGCAAAACAGAGTTGTGCTCAACGGCCCTTCTGGAAGATGCACTAAGAGTTCCAGTTGTCGAGTGAGGATATACAAACAAGGCCAATCCAGACCCGAGGGCCAGTGTTGAATATCCTAACCAGAGATTATGTGGCAATACGGTTGTCTTAGCCGGGAGATGCGCAAAGATGTGGGTGTATCCGCCAAGCCTCATCGGTATGTAGATCAAGGCCACGATTACCGTGGTCCAGATCAAGATATCCTTGGCCACGGCTATCAGGGCAGCAGCTCGTAGGCCACTCACGTAGGTCACCACGGCCAACACGATAAAGGCAGTCCACAGTGAGACGTCCAGTGGGATCCCGAGTTCAGATATACAGACCTGGATTCCATAGACCTGTAGGGCCACATAGGGCATCGTGGCCAAAATCCCGGTTATCGCTACCAAGATGGCTGGGACCTTGGACCCCATGTTATCTTTCACGATGTCAGCCACGGTCACGTGCCCCCGGGCTTTGGCGTGGTCCCACAGAGGAGGCAGAATGATGTATCCAAATATGTACGCGATGACAAGATAAGGCATCGCATAAAATCCAAGGGCCCCGGTTCCAAAGATGAGAGCTGGGATCGCCACAAAGGAGTACGTGGTGTAGATAGAGCCCCCCTGGAGAAACCAGGTAACAAACCCCCCGAAGTTACGGCCTCCTAGCCCCCACTCGTCAACCGAGTGCATGTCTCCAGCCCGCCAATGTCCCGAGTAAAGCCCGATCCCAATCACGACCACAAATAACCCCACAAAGATCGACAGCTGGCTGACATTTATTGTTGCTATCACTCAGGACTCATCTCTTAGGTGCTCTCATGTTCAACGACCGGTAATTTGATCTCGGGGACCTCATCTGCATCTGAGCGGTGCTGGAGATAGTTGACCACCCCGGTAATCACCGATCCAAATGCCACCAAGACAAACTGGTACCAGATAAAAAACGGGATTCCACCAACAATGGGGGTACGCCGGGCATATAGAGGGACGTCTAGAGCTGCAACAACCGGGAGCACGAGCAGGAGTGTCCACCAGTGGTGTCCCCAGCTCTTTACCTTCGGGCCCAGATACGATCGGGACAGGTGCGGAGCGCTGCTATCAGGCCTGGCCATTATTACTCAGGCTATCTGACGCATTGCGAGATCTCTAAAGGGCCCCTCTACCGCCATTAGCTCGTCGTAGGAGCCCTCCTGGGCAACCTCCCCGGCTACCAACACGAATATCTTGTCAGCATCCTTGATGGTTGACAGCCGGTGAGCAATCACCACCCGGGTTACCTGGAGCTTGTTGATTGATTCGGTCACCTGGGCCTGGGTGATGTTGTCTAGGGCGCTCGTGGCCTCGTCAAAGAACAGGATCTTGGGCTTTAGGGCCAAGGACCTGGCGATCAAGAGCCGCTGGCGCTGTCCCCCCGACAGGGTCCCACCGCCCTCTTGGACCACGGTCTCCATCCCCATGGGCATCTCGGCGATGTCCTCGTCCATCCCGGCCGCCCTGGCCGCGTCCCAGGCATCGTCTCTGGTTATCGGCAGGCCGCCGGCGATATTGGTAAATATCGTCCCGGGAAGTAACTGGGCACCTTGAATAACTGACCCGATCTGTCTACGAACCGAGGTCGTGTCGAGAAGCTCTAGGTCCTTGTCGTCATATGCCACAACTCCGGCCTCGGGCTTGTCAAAACCCAACAAGAGGCGCATGATAGATGACTTACCGGCCCCGGATGGACCAACAATGGCAATAAACTCCCCCGGGTTGGCCCGAATGGTGACCCCCTTGAGTACTAGGGGGCGGTCTGGTTCGTAGCGGAATTCAACGTGGGACACGACGACCTTGCCCTGGAGCTCCCCGGGATCGGCCTGGCCGACCCCGACCTCGGGAATGGCCCGTAAGATCGGCTCGAGCTGCTCTAGGTAGGACAGGGAGGTCGACATAACCCCGAGTCCGGCCCCGATCGTGATCAGGGCCACAGAGGCCTGAGTAAATGCCGTGGTGTAGGCGATGTAGTTACCCAGCTCGATGTGCCCGGTCCCGGCCATGATAACCCCCCCGATAATGGCCATCGAGGTCAACGTGGGCCAGAACGCCGTAAACACCCCGTTGATAGCCCGGAGCTTTCCCTGGTTGTAGGTGGCTTTCTGCTGGATCGAGAACCGGTGGGCCCACACCGCAAAGGCCCGAGACTCAGCCGCGGCCACCCGGAGCTTGTTAATCCCGCGCACCATCTGCAAGGTGAGTGACTGTGTGGCGTTCTGGGCCTCTAGTTGTCTTATGTACGACGGCATCGTGGCCACGAGGTTAATCCAGACGGTCACCACGAACTGGATCAACAACAAGACCAGGCCAACCAGAAAGAGAAGCCCTCCTCCCTTTATCAACAAGATCACGTTGAAGATCCCGAACACGCCATTGAGGAGGTTGGCAACTACAGCATCGGTCAAGATCTGTTGGGAAAGCTGGATCGACTGGGTCCTACTCATTAGCTCACCCACGGCGTACTGCGAGAAAAACGACGCCGGTAGCTTGAGCAGGCGGTCCCAGACCGACATCTGGGCGTTGGCCGTGGTTCTGGCCCGGGCCCTCACGAAGGCGACACCTCGGGCCATTGAACCGACCCCGACCCCTAAGGCCACCATGGCCAAAACGACAATCAAAATAAACAAGCGGTGCCTCTCGGAGTTCGGGACGATCGTGTTGAACACCAACCCGGTAGCCAGAGGTACGACCAGACTCGCAATCCCAGACAGGCTCCCAAACAAGAGAACCTTGGAGTAGTCAACCCCCGAGGCCTTGGTGGCCCTCGAGATCACCCCGGCCGCGTTCTTGAGTTCTAAGGCGAGACCCCGAGAGAATGCCACGGCCTCAACTCGTAGGGAGTTGCTATAGGCCTCGTCCACCTTGATCCGGGTCCCCGAGGACGGGTCAATGGCCAAATAGCGCCCAGAGGACCGGACCAGAGCCACCGGCTTCCAGGCGTCCTGGCGGAACCCGATAAGGGGACCGTTGTCTTGCAGCCACCACTTAGGACCTAGAGAGGCCCTCCTTGCCCGGCACCCCGTGCGTAGGGCCAGGCGCCGTAGCCGATCGAGGAGTTCTGAGTACGCGATCATCTCGGCCTTGGCCTCGTCCATCCGGTTACGAGTGTTGGCCGCCCGCTGGGCATCTTGTGGGTTCTCGTCCACGTCGGACACGTCACTAGCCCCAGACCCCGAGTTGGTTAGAGCACTTATATTGGCCTCTTCAAGGGCAGACACCCCGAGTTCGTCCTCGATGATCTTGACCACGACCTCCAGGGGATTTTCTACAGACCGGGGGACCTCTTTCTTGCGCGCCGGGAGAACCTCGGCCAGGTCACGGATTGCGTGCTCGGTCTGGCGGGCATCTCGAATGAGGGCCTCGTGAGTTGACCTCTCACGCTCTTTCGTCTCAACGAGCGCCTTTCGCCACATGACCGCCATCAAGGACTGGCTGAAGGCCTCAAGCCCCATCCATCCGGCCTGATCGGCAAGTGCCTGGATCGACCCCAAGAACTCCACAGTGGCCGAGTCGGTCGTGACCACCCACCCGGTGTCGGCTACGGGGACCAAGGTCTCTGGCGAACTCACCAGGGTCTCAATGCAGTCCGACAGGTACACGGTACCTTCGAGGACCTTGGCCCAGATAACCCCGTCGGCCGGGCACAACGCACTGGCAGAGTCCAGTGTGACCTGCTGTGGGCCAACAAGGGCGCTTAGACCCTTGGCCACGTTGTTGTTGGACAGGGCCCTGGTAGCGTTTTGAATCCATCTCTCGATCGACTCTTGAGCAAAAGTGGCCTGGTTGGTGCCTCCGCCCGCCCCGGAGTGAAGGAGTCCCTGGAGTTCGGACCTGTCGACAAGTACTATACTTGCGTCCCCTGCTCCAGTGGTAAGTATCTTCATGGGAGTGTTTGAGTTTTGAGCAGTCCCGAATACGAGGTCGCCTGGGTCCAGGGTCGCAATCAGGTGCCTCTTGCCCAGTGGCTCACCGTCTATTAGCTCAACCGCGAACACGAGTACTTGGCCGTGGCGAACCAGGAGAACCTTGGACGGGTCGTCGAGTAGGAGGGTCTTGTTGGCCGCCAGGACTCGTTCTTCACGTGAGCTAAAGCCGTCCCCAAAGAACGGCTCGGCCTCGGGATTGGGCGAACTTTTAGGAGGACTAGTTCTCGATGAGCTCGGCATAGGTTCCTCCTAGGGCCATGAGCTGGTCATGGGTTCCTCGTTCTTTTACCTTCCCCTTTTCCAGTACCACGATTTCGTCACTGTCTCGGATCGCAGAAAGACGGTGGGCCACGATCAAGCACGTACAGCCCCGTTTGCGAAGGGCAATATCGATGAGTTCCTCAGTGAGTGGGTCTAAGGCACTAGTGGCCTCATCCAAGACCATGAAGGCCGGGTTGCGCGACAAGGACCTGGCAATCTCAAGTCTTTGGCGCTGGCCACCCGAGTAGTTCTTGCCTCCCTCCTCAACACTGGAAGACAGCCCGGAACTCCTCCCGGCCAGGTCGTCAAGTATGCAGGCGTCTCGGGCCGCGGTTACGAGCTGGCTCTCTTTCAGAGACGTATCCCACAAGGATAGATTCTCCCTAGCAGTCCCCTCAAAGAGGACGATGTCCTGGTCCACCAGGGCTATTGCATCGGCCAGGACGTCCCGGTCTATCTCTCTTCTGGGGACCCCATCAAATAGGACCTCCCCACTCCAGGGCTCATAGAGTCCGGTGACCAACTTGGACACGGTCGACTTGCCGCTCCCCGAGGGCCCGACTAGGGCCACTCGTTGCCCGGGATACAGGTGCAAGTTCAGTCCGTCTACCAAGGGTGGATCTAGGGGGCTGTATCCAAATACGACATTTTTGAGCTCTAGCTCTCCTCTAAGGGGCTTGCGATACTTGGACTTGTAGCCCCGGCTATCTTTGTCTTGATCGCCCATGGGGGTAACAAGGTCAATCTGGGCGATGTCCTTGTTGGAGTGATCGGTCGTTAGGTCGTCTAAGGCGACCGCGACCTGTTCACGCTGGGCCTCATATACTTCCAGGTCACTCAACTCCCTCTCGGCGGCCTCATTCGTAGCCAACTCGGGGTCAGGGGCCGAGTGCAACACGTCGTCGAGTCGGCCCAGGTTGCCTGAGATCTGCTGGATCTGCCCACCGAGCGCGACCACTTGAGAGATTGGAGCTAGGAACGAAGCCATCAGGGTCTGGAAGGCCACCAGGGTTCCGAGGGAGATATTGCCGTCCATGACCTGCACGGCCCCAATCCCCAATACCAGGGCCGTGGTTATCGAGGTCAAGAACACCGGGACTATGGTGAGGGGTAACCCCGATAGGTCCAGCTTCTGGTTGGCCTCCATCAAGGCGGCCTCTTTGGAGGCCCACCTGTTGTATAGGTCGTCTTCCCCACCTGAGGCCTTGACCGATTCGATCAGGGCGATCCCGCCCGATACTGCCGAGGTCAGCTCGGCCTGCTCGCGAAGAGACCGTGAGGTCAGGTCCTTACGGGCACGCGACGCCATCTTGACCACGATCACGTTGGCCAGGGCTACCCCGATCACGATGGCGGTCAACAAGGGGTCGTAAAATAACATTAACCCGGCATAGAACACCGAGGTGAGCAGGCCCATGATGGCCTGAGAGAGTTGCCCGGAGAGCAGTTGAGCCACCTGGTCGTTCAATCCGGCCCGAAAGGCCAGATCTCCCGAGGCCCTTTGGGCAAAGAACTGAGAGGGTAGTTTCAAGAGATGGCGGATGGTCTCGGCAGACATCCTGAGTGACAGCTTTGACTGGAGTCTCAACAGGGCGTTTTGCTGGAGCCAGGCCATAGTGAGCTGTAGTCCAAAGGCCACCACGAGACCGATAAAGATAGCCGGCAACCAACTGGACTGTTGGCTGGTGAAGTAGCTGTCGATAAAGGCCTTGAGCAGACCCGGTACGGCCATCCCGGGTGCAACTAGGGCGATTCCGGCAATCAGGACGAACAGGAGCGGAATCTTGGCGTTCCCGAGTCGGCGCCTGAGACCCTGGCTGACCCCAGGGCGTTTGCCCCCGGATGTAAATCCCTCGCCGGTCTCAAAGCTGATTGCGATCCCGGTGAACGACGAGTCGAACTCGTCCCAGGTAACCGTCCGAGGGCCGTTGGCCGGGTCGTTTAGGTATACCTTGTTACCCCCGAAACCCTCTAGCACCAAGAAGTGGTTGAAGTTCCAGAAGATGACCATGGGGAGTTCCATTTCGAGCAGCTCATGGGGCTCCTTTCGAAACGGGTGCGGGATGAGTCCGTAGTTCTTGGCCGCCCGGGCCACGTTTTTCGCACTTGACCCGTTTCGAGAAATTCCACATGCCAGGCGGAGTTCTTCGAGGGGGACTACCCGGCCAAAGTGTCCGAGGATCATTCCAAGAGAAGCGGCCCCGCACTCGGTGGCCTCCATCTGTAGGATTGACGGACACCTCTCACGCTTGTGCGGGAGTGAGATGGGCTTGGTTGCGTTTTGTGTCGCGGTCTCCTCAGCCATCTACGCGACTTCTACCCAACAGCACTGAAATCTGGTAGCTCTCATGACCGGGCCTCTAAAACGCAATTGAAGACGGGTGGATTGAGGCTAAGATGACCTGGCCACTAAGTAACGTGCCAGGAGTAATAGGATAGGGAGGTCCAGCACCCGAGGTCCACTTGTACCCACTCAAGGTAGACGTGTCGCGTTCCATGGTAACTAGGACCTCTAGCACTGAACCCAACTTGCCGACCTGACTCAAGAGACCCGGGCGGTTGCCCACAAGTTGCTCTAAGGCGTTGGACGCCAGGGGTAGTGGTGATACCGAGGCCACGGTTCCCACAATCGTTCCATACTGGGCCGACGGGGCGGTCGACGGGGACACGTCGGCCTGCATACCCACCGCGATTGACTTGCCAGCGGTTGCCGACACGAACATGATCCCTGAGATTGGCGAGTTGGCCGGGAAGATCTCGGCAATTGGAACCCCGGCACCCACGTAGGTCCCGGGAACCACGAACTGGGCGACTATGGTCCCGTCGACCTGGGTGTTTACCGAGAACTGCTTGCCGTTCGCGTCGGTAACGGTCGCGATTGACTCCTGCGCGGCTACCTGGACACCAACCCCGTAGGGCAGACTCGACACAATCCCGGGAACCGACGACGAGATATCAAGGACCCCCTGTGACGGGAGCAGGATCCCGGTCGCGGGAACCGTGGCCTGGGCGGTCCCCAAAAACGTCCACACGGCCCCGGCAGCAATTAGGACAATGCACGTGGCCAAGATGATCCAGAGCCGTGGCGAGGTAATGGCAAGCATCGTGTCAAGCTTCTCGGCGGCTTCAAGGCGCGCCCGGGCCTGCTTGCGAAAGAGCCCCCCTCCACCACCTTGTGCGGGGGTCTTAGTTGGCTTACTGGAACCTGTCGCGAAATCGTCGGGCGTACCCGGCTGTGTGCTCGGAGTATCTGTCATCTGTGTACTAGCTACCTTTCGCTCTTACTACCCGGTGGCATTGGGCGCCGGATAGGACGCTTGCGCGCTTGCATACTTGGTCGGGAAAACACTCTCAAGACTTACGGTCCCGTTGGGTCCCGGGACAAACTGGCCGATGGGCTGATAGAGGCCGACCTGGCTCCCGTTCGCGTCCAGGGCAAATGTACCCTCTAAGGTCTCAATATGTCCCGAGAGCTTCTGGGCGGTAATCCTCATGGATATTGGAGAGAGGCTGGGAGAGTTGGCCAGGGTTGCCTGGACGATCAACCCGGCCTGGTAGCCCGCAATGTTCAGGGTGTTCACACTCGTGGCCCCGGTCTGGGCCTCGAAGGAGTTCACGAACTCGCTCGTGGTCATCCCGAAGTTAACCTGGTTCTCAACCAGAGTTGGCGGGGCCACGTAAGTGTACGTCCACGCAAGGCCCCCCTGGCCAACCTGGGACAGATACGACGGAATATTCTCTCCGGGGAAGATAGTAAAGGTGAGCTTGGGGTGGTAGTTGGCCGAGTTTAGGGCCTGTAGAAAAGGGGCGTCGTTTGTCCCGTACCCAAACTCCAAAACGGCGTCTGGGGCGGCCTGGGCAATCTGGGCCACCAAGGCCGAGTAGTCGGTCGTGGACGTCTGGACCGTCGTGTTGAAGACCGGGACGATCCCGGCCGAGGAGAGTGAGTTCTCCACCGCCGTGGCCTGGGCGGCGTCAAAGTCGTTGGCCGACTGGACGATGGCCACCTTCTTTACCCCCTTAGCCTCTAGAAATGAGGCCAACGGGAGAGGCCAAATGGCCGAGCTGGGCAGGGACGTGAGAACCAGGTCCGGGTTCCCGTTCCCGAAGATCGACTCAGTAAAAAACGACGGGGTTGTGGCAGTGGGATCAAACAAGAGGCTCCCGTTCTCCTGGGCAACTGGAACCCCGACAGAGGTGAGCACCGATCCAAAGTCGGCCACGGTCACGTCCACCCGGTCCTGGGTGATCAATTGTGAGTACTCCTGGGAGGCCAGAGATGTCTGGCTCTGGTCGTCGTAGGCGGTAAGTTTGACCGGGAGCTTCTTGTGGTAGGCCTTCACATATAGCCCACCTTGTGCATTCACGGTGTGGATCCAGAACTGGAGCCCGGCAAACTGGGCCTCTGAGGAGGCCGAGAACTGACCGACGGACGCGTACAGGGTTCCCAGGGTGATCACCTTAGGTGTCGACGTACCAGACGCGCTAGACGATCCCGACGTACTAGAACACGCTGCTAAGCCGAGCGCAAATGTGACAATCAGCCACAAGATTCTCTGAGGCCGCTTTACTAGATTTCTAACCACCAACCAGTCCTACACTTTCACGTTACGGTCAACTTTTGATCGACCCAATTGCCATCTCTCCCACACTTGATTCGTCTAGATCCCGACAACCCGTTAGACCTGAAAATATAACAGAGTTACCTCCCCCTTGCGCACACATGGCCAAGTTCATGTCTTCACCTACCAGATAGAAGCTCTGAAAGAGAACTCCGAGATCTTTCAAGACCAAGGCGTAGGCCATTGACTCGTACTTCCACATGGCCCGTCCAAACCGGCACGCAAACACCAAGAGGACCTGGGGTAGGGCTGTTGAGTTGGGGTCCAGTGGGACCTGGGAGATCAACTGGGTTAGATCGGGACCGGCCGGGGCCACCTCGACTAGTCCGTGTCGTTGCCCGTCATAAAGGTACATTCCGGGATCAATGCCCTTGCACGCTCTCACGGCCAGGTAGACGTCGATGGAGTTCGTAGATCCACCTGACGGCTCGGGCCGGTCGAGCAGGTCCTCTTTGTCGCCGTGGAACAGGTTGCGTATCCGCACGGTCCGAAATAGGAGCTCGCCGATCTGGTCTTTGGTTATGGGGTTTGTGTCGTCATGCTCACGACGGCTGCGACGCGCTTCCATGACCTCTATCAGAGGCCTGGACGGGGCCATCGGGGCGGCCAGGTCAACTGGGCCAAAGTCAACTGCCAGAACTCGCTGCTCGCGAATGGGAGATGTCGAGCCGACTTTGTCGGCAAGGCGGTAGGTTCCCCCGTATCCACGGGTGTGATATCCAACCCGGGTTGCGCGATGAAAAGCCAGATCTTGGGCTGACCAGAGCACTCGGGGAGCTTCCTCGTCTAATTCGCGGGTAACGAGAAGTCCCAACGAACAGACCAACCCGGCCAACTCCATAGAGGCATCCGGGTCGAGCCCGGCCTTGCATAGGTGACCCGCAAATTCAGCCAGGCTAGTCGGGCCGTCCAGATCCACCAGGCAAGCCACGAGTGACCTGTCACAGTCTCGCAGGGTTACGTTACACTCGAGGGACTCGACTATCCACTTGCCTAGGTCCCGGCGGATCGAACAGAACTTAGACGGGACCACGAGGTCACCGTCTTGAGGAATCTCCCTGGCATCTAGACGGTGAAACCCGTTAGTTTCAACGCAAAACAGCAGGCGCTCATGGTAGTAGATCTCTCTAACAAAGATCCCGGCACTTTGGAGACGACGTAGCAACATCTGGATCCCGAGGGCCGCGGTTTCTCCGTCGGCCTCAATCACCCGGTCTACAAGGTCGTCGACCCGATTGGATGAGGTGGACAGTTCCTCTAGGATGTCACCCACACAACTAGACCGGGGACCCAGATCGACCTTGGCCGGTCCCAGATTCAACGTCACCGAGCCGCCCTGGTCAGAACTGGACCTCAGACAGGTTACCCCGGTACGCACTCGAATCTTTTCCTCTAGCAGCTTCACGGCTATAGATTCACCCTCTTGATAGGTACCATGGTCTAAAAAAATACGCTCTTGGGATTCAGGTCGCACTCGCGTAGAGGACGTTCTAGGTAGCCAAGCTCAACCGGGACCTCATAGAGACGGCCAGGCCCCAGGCGCCGCCAGAAGTGTCTCATTCCTGGCACCATGACCTTGGCGACCTTGATGTCGAGGTCCGGCCTGGACTGGTCTAGAACAATCACCTCCATCCCCTTGCCTGAAATTGCCTCAACACAGGCCCGGATCTCGTCGGTGATGTCGTCTCGTTCGAGACCGGGCTTGTGGGACAGGTCAACCATGGGGAGATCGGGACTAGCAACCACGTACGGGTCCGTTTCCAGAGAGGCGTTCTTCCACCACTCTAAGGCCTCTCGATCGTCGACGTCGTAGATCGTGTTGCCCTCGCGGTCTCGTTTCGAGAGCATCGGGAGAAATTGATTACACTCGGTTATGGCTCGCATGGCAGCCAGCTTGGGGTCCACGTGGGCCCCGAACCCAAGCACGACGTCCTCTTTGGGATGGTCTAGTCGGTGGGACACGGCCACCATGCTAGGAATACCAAGGTCACTGGTGATATCGAGCAACCACAAGTCACGTCCCTGGTCGCGATAGTAGCGAGAGACCGTCTCCACGTACGGGTCATCTATTGACCCCAAATCTACCTTGGGTACCCGAAGGCGGTTATACCACCAGATCGCAACCGAGTCGCGCTCGACTAGCTCTAAGAGTCCTTGGAGTACGGCCTCTTCAAGATTGTTCCCGGCCGCGTTCCCGTTGGAGTCACTAAAGCAGAACGCCCTCTGGGCATTGTCGGGATTGCCAAAGTAACAGTACGCACTGGGCACCAGGCGGGGCTCGTCGTGGGTAATGGACCAGGCCTGGGACCAATTGATCGACCGAGTCGTGTCAAAGGGCTCAGGGACCAGCTGGAGTCCCCCGGTCTGGGCCTGATTCCAGGCCTCCCGATTCTCATACTGGGAGCGCGAAAAACATAGGAGACTCTCCGGATTTATAGCCCGCCCAGCGAGATCTTCAAAGGAGCCCTGGACGGTTGGCTCGTCTCCTCGCCAGACCCCGCAGTAGCGCTCAATGGCCTCACAGATCGCCGAGGCCTTGGCCTGAATGTCGCTCCTACCCTTACCCCCTGAGAGCCCCCGGACAGACCTGCGCAAGACGTAGGTCGAATGAGAGAACATCGCAAAGTTGTGCCCGGCCACGTACGCGTTGGTTACCTCGTCACCGGGTTCGGTTAGCTTGTGCAGAGAAGTTACGGCCCCAATCAGGGGGCTTACGTGTTTTTCGAGACGTTCAACGGTTACTTGAGGACCATATATCCGGTGACCCCCGTCGTCCACGTATTGCTTGGGTTGAGACTCAAGGCGAACCGGCCTGGGTTGACTGTAAAAGTCAAAGTCTCCACAAGCCCGACACTGGGGTTGCTTTATCAAAACGTGGGTGGCCGCCTCAAGGGTGACCAGGTCAAAGGTGCGCATAACTCCCCTCAGGTAGCCAGCGTCGGGATCTCCCACAAGTCGAGCCACACTTAGTGCCGCAAGTGACAGAGCTGTACCCAGAGATCCCCTCGAATGAATGACCGGGGACGGGGCGGTCCAAGTTTCTTGGCCAGATACCCCGAGGAATCTCTCGACCTGGCGGTTGGCCGCGAGTCTCTGGCTAAGGCAGGCCCAACACCCCGTGTCTCCGGGCACAAAGTAGGGACCTATCCACAAGATCGCCCCGGTGGGCTTGAAAATTATCCAGGGGGTCTTTCCCCCGAGCATCGCCTCGTTGATCTTGGCTAGGTCAGGATTTAGGTAGTCGTCGGTGGACACGACCAACAAGGACAGGTCGTCTCTGGTATTGCTCGGTTCCACGATAGTTGGGTCAACTAGCTCGCCAGCAAGAGCGGACATCATCTCTGACTCAACTACCCCGCTTGGGTCACCCAAGGTCACAAGTCCAACTCTGGACCCACTTAGGTGCTCATGGAGACCCTCCTGGGTTAGGCCAAGCCGGTCCCACCAGCCGACCAACTCGGAACTCTCGCTCGCGGGTCCGTTGGTCAGGTGACCAAACTCCGATAGGCGAGTCAAGGCTCGCAATACCTCGGCAAGTGAGTGCACCGAACTGACCTGTTCACAGATCTCGGCCACGTCACGGGTACCGTCGAGTAGGGACACGATGTCGACCACGGCCTGGCCCTGGACTATTGAGTGTCGACCTTCAGCATTTAGAAATACTCGGTCACCAAATGTCTCAACCTTCCGGTCGAGCTTGAGCCGAGGATACTCGGGTATCTTTTGCTTGCTTACCACGGAGCCACCACCATATGACAAGCTAGCCACGCAAGTCCGAGGTGCCTGAGGCAACTCGACCAGCGAGGCTAGCTTGTCAGTACTGTTTTTTGAGGACTAGTTAGATCAGGTGCAGGTGCAGCATGGACTGCAGCAGCAACATGCCGAAACGCTTGAACCACCAACCACAGACTCGAGGTCTGACTCGGACAGTTCGCCTGCGTTGTACTGGGGCTCTTCGGTCACGTAGAGCTTGTAGACCCCGCTAGCAGCTCCTTCTTCCCAGAGTTGAACTGCGTGATCCAGATTCCCGTCACCGTCGGACTGAGACTTTATTTCAACCTTTGCGCCTGCGGGAATATCGAAATTGAACTCGGCCAGCACGGCATTGGGGTCGGACTTGAGCCGGGCTGCCAGACCATCTTCAGTCCAGGCCGCCGTCAACAGCTTCGTGTAGTTGGCTACAAACTTCTTTCGTTCAGCTGCATCCATATTTGCTCCTTTCGTATTTCCCAGCCAAAACCGGGAAGTAGCATTTGAGTTAGTTACGTACCTTGCAAGTTCACCGTGAAGCTAGATGGCTCACCCAAGATAAGGTGACGCCGACCACACTGCTCCGCTCAGTACATGGGACAAGCTAGTCCAGGTTGCCACACTTGTCAATCAAATATTGGGTTAACATTTGCAAAACTTATCTTGTCAATATTGCTAACAAGAGCAACCAGATAAAATCTCGTGGGGCGTGACAGGGAGAATCGATATAACATGGCAGGTACACGCAAGACGGTGTGCGCGAACACGCAAAGGGATGTAGGGCTTACTTGGGTAACTCAAACATAAAGGTGGGACTGGTCCAGATCAACTGGGATTTAGAGTGGCAACACTCTGAGACCGCGAAAGGTCAAGACTCGGTATCGTTTCATTTTCTCCCGTACTCGGTCGGACTGCTCCAGGCCTATGCCCAGCACTACCTGACGGAACCTGGCAAATATGAGTGGCTCCCCCAGATCTACTCACGGTGTTCAGTTGCCCGGGCCGTAGACGGCCTGGCGCAGGCCGATGTGGTGGGTTTTTCGTGTTACGTGTGGAATGTCGAGATATCCCTGGCCATTGCCCGAGAGCTAAAGCGGGTCAACCCGGACGTGTTGGTAGTGTTTGGGGGACCCCACGTACCAGATAGGTCCGAGGAGTTTTTACGTGCAAACAGGTGTATAGACCTGGCCTGTCACGGTGAAGGTGAGGCGCCCTTCACCCAGATATTAGAGGTGGCACCGACTAGAGACTGGTCCGACGTGGCTGCCATAAGCTACCTGGACGACGCCGACCAGTACGTGGTCCACCCAAAGGCCGGCCGGACCAAAGAGCTCTCGGAAATCCCGTCTCCATACTTGACCGGGACCTTTGACGGGCTAATGAGTGCCCACCCCGACGAGCAGTGGGTGATGGCCTGGGAGACCAACCGGGGGTGTCCGTTCTCTTGCACGTTTTGTGACTGGGGATCGGCCACGGCCTCTCGGGTGTACAGCTTTGACATGGACCGCTTGGAGGCCGAGATTGCGTGGTGTGCGAACCACAAGATCACTTCTATCGTCTGTTGCGACGCCAACTTTGGGATGCTCCCGAGAGACCTGGAGATAATTCAAAAGGTGATCGGGTCAAGAAAACGCACGGGCTTCCCGTACGCGATTTCAATCCAGAACGCTAAGAACTCGACCGAGAGGTCCTATGAGATTCAAAAGCTCTTGGCCGACAACATGAGGACCATCGGGGTGACCTTGTCACTTCAGACCACCAACAAGGAGACGCTAAAAAACATCCGTCGGGCAAACATTCGTTCAGAGTCCTTCCAGGAGCTACAACGCCGGTTCACCCGTGACGGGATATACACGTACTCGGACATCATAATCGGGCTCCCCGGGGAGACCTACGACGGGTTTGCCCAGAGCGTATCTCAGGTCGTCGCAGACGGCCAGAACAACCACATCCAGTTTCACAACTGCTCGATCCTCCCCAATGCCGAGATGGGAGATCCGGCTTATATTGCTAGGTATGGCCTGAGCACGGTTCCACAGCCGATCCGGAGTTGCTACAGTCGCCTAGAGGAGGTTCCCGAGGTGGAAGAGTACCTCGACACGGTCGTGTCGACTACCGCCATGCCAAAAGATGACTGGGTCCGAACCAAAGTGTTTGCCTGGTATAGTGATCTTCTATACTTTGACCGGCTCATCCAGATTCCGATTATGGTATCCAATTATCGAACTAACATCTCGTATCGATACTTTATCGAGGCCATTACTGAAGCGAACTATAGCACCGCCCCCACGGTGGCCTGGGCAAACGAGGTTCTTTCTGACAAGGCCCGACACATCCAGAGCGGTGGCCTGGAGTTCTTCGAGGGAAGTCCGGGGGGAGACTTTTTGTGGCCAGCCGACCAATATTTGTACGTTAGCCTGGTTGCTTCCGGGAAGCTGAGAGACTTCTACCAGCAAGCCCAGGAGCTCATTGGCCAGATGATGTTAGCAAGAGGTGCTAGTGAGGAGGACTTGATTTTCTTGGACGAGTCGTTTTCCCTGAACTCGGCCCTACTCAAGTTGCCCCACGTCCACAAGGATACCTTCCTGGTCCTATCCCATGATGTGTATTCAGCCTATAAGGCAATATCGCAGGGCGATGAACCGGACTTTACCGAGCAGATGACCCGCTATCAGGTTGCCCGATCCCGACAGTCATGGGACAGGTTAGTTGACTGGGCTGAGTTTCTGACCTGGTGTCAAGGGAGAGACAAGCGTGACTATTTCTATGAGACCGTCCCGACAACCTCATTGGCCAGGGGAGCCTGATTGAAGGACCAACTCTCCAAACCTAGCGTTTTGGGCCTTAGACCACCCGGTCCCGGTCACCTGGTGACGATGGAGAAGATTCGAGAGGATCCCCTAGAGTTCCTCGAGTCCATGTATAGGACCTATGGCCCGGTAACCTTCCACGAGACCGAGCGTGACCGGGTTTACTCGGTCTTTGATCCCGAGTTGGTTAGCCAAGTAATGATGTCGGGTGAGTCCCGGTTCACCAAACAGGCCACCCCGGATGACTTCATGCTCACCCCCCTACTCGGGTGTGGGTTGTTGACCAGCCACGGAGAGACCTGGGAACGGCAACGTTCGATCACTCAGCCCATGTTTGCCCGCAAGAGAGTCGAGGGGTTCTTGCCCATGATGCACCAAGAGGCCGTGAACCTGTGCTCAACCTGGGCCCAGGCAGCTAGAGACGGCCATCGGGTCCGGGTTGATCACGACCTAACCGCTATGGCCCTCAGAATCGTTGCCCGGGCCATGTTGGGAGCCGACTTGTCAGGAGTCGGGCACGGATTTGGCAAGGCCGTAGATGCGGTAAACGCCCACCTGTCCCACGGTGACCCACGTGACACCCCTGACACCGACGAGGTCATTGAAGACGCCAAAGGCTATCCACGAGGGGCAGCTATCTTGAACTCTATCGTGGCCATGTTGATCGAGGCCCGAAAGCTAGAACTGAGCGATTTAGAGCCAGACGAACGAGACCGAGGGGGTACGACCGGACTACAACATGAGTCGACCAACGAGCTCCTGTCTTCCTTGTTGTCTTACCGCGACCCGGTCTCGGGTATGGGCGTTGCCGACGACGAGATTCACAGCCAGGTCTTGACCATGATCATGGCCGGTCACGAGACCACCGCGAAGGCTCTTACCTGGACCTTGTTTTTGCTCGACCAAAACCGAGAAGTCCTCGATAGAGTTAGGTCCGAATGTATCGAGATTCTAGGCGGGCGACCTCCGGGTCCCGACCTTCTTGCCAGCCTCAAGTGGACCAGGTCGGCAATTCAAGAGGCCATGAGGCTTTACCCCCCCATCTGGGTGATCTCTCGCCGGGCCATGACCGAGCAACGAGTGGGTGGGTTCGACATTGAGCCCGGGTCACTGGTGTGTGTGAGTCCGTGGATCTTGCACCACGATCCCAAGAGCTGGCCAAGTCCTAACAACTTTAACCCGGCCAGGTTTCTGGAAGATGACGCGACCCGGGACCGCCACGCATATCTTCCCTTTGGTCTTGGCCCGAGACAGTGTATAGGGCGCGGTTTTGCCCTGATGGAGGCCGTGGTCACCCTGTCGACGATTGTGCAGGCTCTTGACCTGAAGGTGTGTGAGGACCACCAAGTAATCCCCCAGGCCCTCGTGACCCTGCGGCCCAAGTTCGGACTGTTCATGGACCCTCATGAGTTGACGACAACCGATAAATGCTAACAAGTGATCAATGAGTTCCTATGACCCAAAGTCTATGGCCGGTGGACTCGCCGGTGAACTAGAGCGTCTAGAAGCTCAGGCCGATCTCACCTGGGAGAGTGAGCTTGAAATTCTCAACCACCTGGGGATTGGAAGCGCTAGCCAAATCCTAGAGGTCGGTCACGGCTCAGGTGCATTTCTGTCACGTTTGAGCGCTAGACTACCCGGTGCCCATCTTACCGGAGTGGAGCCAGAACAATCTCTCTACGATATATCTACGGGACAACATGCCCTGAGAACTTCGAATGTTACGCTGATAAATCAAGACTTGTCAGAATTCTCGAAGGAAAACCCGTCCAGCTTTGACTTTGTCTTGGCAAGAATGGTGTTTCAGCACCTGACCAATCCCGACCAAGCCGCCTTAGAGATTTACAATCTTCTAAAACCAAATGGCACGGTAGCTGTTATTGATGTCGACGGTGGCCTGTGGGGAATCGCGTCACCGATGGATTATCGACTTGGTCTGATCCAACAAAAGGCTTGGGAGTCTCAAGGTCAACGAGGCGGGAATCGTTTTATTGGGCGATCTCTAACGAAGATCTTGGTCGATGCCGGGCTCTGTGAGGTCCGACTTGACCTGGCAGTCGCAGACTCAACCACGTTGGGGATTGACAACTTCGTCCCTCTGATTGACCCAGTCAATCTTGTCCCCCTAGTTGAGTCAGGGGTACTGTCTCTCGACGACTACAAACTAGCAGTAACTGGCTTCAAAAAATTTATGGAAAATCGTAATTCTATAGTTCAGACGGTTAACTTTGTGGCCAGTGGTAGGCGAGGGCTGGCTAAATAACTCAGCCAAGTGGTCGTGAGGGTCCTGGCAGTATTACCGGGTCATGTAATCGTGAGAGTCCCGGCAATCCCGGTAGAACAAACCGACCTATTGATTCCACATGAGTAGTTTGCCACGACATACGCCCGGGCATATCCCAAGGGAATCTGACGGGGGATTTCAAGAACCCCAGACATGGTTCCGGTAGAATCTGCCGTCATGGTTCCCATGACGGCAGCATTGGAAAAGGCCCCCACCTCAACTACGTCAACTTGATAGCGTCCCGGTGTACATTTAGCTGGTGAGGTTGCCTGAACATGCTGGCCTCTAACGACTTTGTTGGGCACGATAAATAATGCGCCAACGTTACACGTCCCAACGGCATCAGCCTTCTTAGTGGGGTCAGTGGAAGCTGAGCTACAACTCGCAAGCAATATTGCCAACACGACTAAAGACAGAGTCAATCTAGCAATACGCACTACATTTATCCAGAGTTACTTCGGTGACTTTTCTGGCGACTGAAGCCAACAGCTTCATTGACATCAAACCCCAGACTCGTTTCGGCTGTGCCCGAAGGCCGTCCGAAGGGTCAGTCCAGCCCCACCAAAAGTCATACCTGACAGTGTGACACGACCTAACATCTTCGGGACTCAGCCCCGTAGTGGAACTCCCCTGACGGCTAAAGCTGCTAGTCCCCTCGGGGTGTTTTGATGGTTGAATCCGACGCACTAGGACGGTGGAGGATCGAAAGCCTGGCTCCCGTCATGGTTGGTAACGTGACCAGTCCAGGCGTTTCCATCCCAGTAACGCAGGTGAAACTTGCCCGATGGATCACTGTTCCATCCAGCCGGTATTGATGAACTAACCGGAGGGGCAGCTGGCGCCGACACTGGTCCGGGCTGAATCTGTGGTTGAGCCCCGTATGGTCCACCCGGTCCAGCTCCAGCCATTCCAGGCGGCATTCCCGGAGCCATTCCCGGAGCCATTCCCGGTGGAGGTCCTTGGCCCATTCCAGGAGCCATTCCCGGAGCCATTCCCGGTGGAGGTCCTTGGCCCATTCCAGGAGCCATTCCCGGAGCCATTCCCGGCGGCGGTCCTTGGCCCATTCCCGGAGCCATTCCCGGAGCCATTCCCGGTGGAGGTCCTTGGCCCAGCCGACCGCTATCTAATGAAAATCCTCCAACGGGTGTCGCCGGGGTTCCTTTTGACTTCTTGCCCAATTTGGGCATCGATAGACCTGAACCCGGTGGCTTGGATGATCCAGACGACGATCCAAAGGACCCAGAAGAATTTGCCGCTCTTCGTTGGAGAACTGCAATTGTCAAGAACACGAGCAACAAGACTACGAGAAATATAATTACTATGGTCATCTACTAACTCTTCTTTTCCCTCAGATGTGAACTAATCACTTTCCTAATAACCTACAACTAATATGCCTGGTTTTGCATGAGAATCACATAATTTGTGGGATCCAGCCGCTAAGAGGCGATTCCAAGCACCATGGCAATTGAGTCATAATATCCCTGGCCGGAAGAAGACTCGGCAACTAGGGAAGCACCGAAGCTCAGCGAACCTGACTTGGGGAAATGTGCCAGAATAGCATTTCGGTGGCCCCAACAACCAGGATCACTAGAGATTTGACAGTTAACATTAGGACTCCCAACGCCGTCGTCATAGAGCCACATGTAGTCAGCTGCGAGAGCATTTGGGATTCCCCCGGCCCAATTGGCGGTGAAGTTCCCGGCCCACGACTGGCTTGGGGAGGGGTCCGAGTTGGTAGTCGCTCCCCTCTTAGACACTGAAGTTAGATAGCTTGAGAGGTGATCAACTCTTCGATAACCTCGTGCAGTCCTCTCTTGGTTAATAACATCTAAAAGTTGCACTGGAGCAGACAGTTGGGCAAAGTCGCTTGGTAACTCGATGGGGCCTAGACCTTCGATCTTGCGGGCACGGTCTATGGCGCTCTGCGTCGCTTGAATACATCCTTGAGAGTTGTCAATTGTATTGGGGTTACAAGCGTTGAAGAAGTTTGGAGATGGAGCTAGAGACACGGATGGATTGGATGCGTCTGAGTAGACCCCTTGTGATACCGGAAGATGAATATCTTCAATGATCTTTGAAAAAGTTCCCATTGATGCTAAGGCAATAACCCCAGCGATCACACAAGTGGCCATTGTAAGAAGTGAAATCAAGTTTATAAGTCGTAATCCAATATTAGACTTTTTGTGAACTTGCCTCTTTGTCTGGCTGGCCGGACGAGTAACTTGTCTAGGTCGAGTGGACTGAACGACCCTAGAGGTCCTAGGACAAGTTTGTCTCTGTTGGGGTCGGCGCGTACGCGTGCAGGGAGACCCGGATGTCCTAAGCCCCGACGGCCTGATGACACCTTGGGGATGGGTTGTGCTCAGAGGTGTTGCGCGACCTGAGCACTTTGGTCTAGACGGTCTTTGTTGACTCCTTAGCTGACAGTTCCCTTGTGGTCCCCCGAGGTGGTTTTGAGTTGGCCTGACCTGACTGGCGCTAGTTCGGCCGAGCGGTCCACTGGGGCGTTGTGTGCATGTTGTTGTCTTGTTCATGCTTATAACTGTGACCGGTCTCCAGTGACCTTTGAAGTGCTAATTGCGCCAAAAGACCCTGGGTAATTGGTATTAACCTTGACCGGGGACCCTAGTCAATTTGCACTACTCAAAGTTGGTCTAGATATATCTTCATTTTGGGTAGGTGGCCTGCGATCATAAGATCATCAAGAAAAACCAATTGAGCAACACCCAAGAGGGAGTAGGAAATGAACAATCACGAAAGAAGTTCGGGGTCAGTAATCTGCTTGGCACATCGTCAGCAAACTCGTGGAAATATAGTTCCGACTACACGAGCAGCAGGCCAGGCCCCAAGGTACCACTCGCCAAAGAGACCGAGACCATACTGCCAGCTGTCTGGGAAGGACCTCGTTTAGATCATTTGGCAATTTTGCGCTCGCTCTGGCGGTGGTGAGTACCTAAAACGACCAACAAGTAAAAAGCTATCTACTTGCTCGACGAGACTATGGTCTTCCATTCACGGGTTACCCCGCAAGATTCAATCCAGTAGTCTAGGAACTTCTTGTCCAACCCCTTCATGTCTGGATGTGCCAGTAAAATAGATCTGATGTCGTCAACATCCTGAGGTCTCATCGCCATGAGCTTGTAGACAATAATTGCTTCTGGTGAGGCTATATGATCAGTGTCTGATGTTTCCAAGACTGCTCGCTCAAAGTCAGTCCCCGCAATGTAAATGTCAAAGTGCATCCCATCCGAGGTCTCTCCCTGGATCAAATACGCGGTACCATCGCGCTCGGTTAGTATCCGAAACTTATTCGGATTAGTCGTGCTTCGAAGCCGTACCTCGAGGTCTTTGAGCTCAGAGACCACAAAGTCGACATCAACGGTCTCTCTCTTTTTTGCCCGGGCTGCTATGGCGGCAATTCCTCCAATGACTGACCAATCCAACCCGGCAGACTCAAACACCTCTTTGAAAATCTGGATATTGTGTTGGGGATTTTCATAGGCGGGTTTCATCCTGGAGATTTCTTTACACCCTTGAAGACTAAAAGCGCTTGTTCTTGGAAGCCGGGCATTATAGGTGGCTTGCCTCGCCACTGCTCACCACTCTCACTCGCGGCCTTCCAGCGAGCACGTACTTCCAACATCCGTGCCTTACGTGATTGTGGGGTCATCTCCGTCGACAACTTCAAGGTCATGCCACATGCCCTGACGATGCGTTCTAATGTTCCAACCGTTGGATCAATCCGGCCATTTTCATATGCTGAGATAACTGATGCCTTGGTGCCAAGAGTCTCGGCCAACTCTTTCTGGGTCAACCTGGCCCCCAGGCGGGATTGGGCAATTGTCTGTGCCGCAAGTGTGGGATAACTCGGGGCTCTCTTTAGTCCTGGAGGCATCTCGCATTACTCCTTATTATCTATAGTTAGCTTATCTACTAACTATACCAGCTTATTCCTGGCTAAACTTCATGAAGCCCTGGTCGCCTATCACAATATCCACCCGACCTTGGCCTGGGAGTAGTTCACCCTAGATCATTTGGGTATAATGCGTTCGCTCTGGGCGATGACGACGGCCTGGAGTTGAGAGTGTGCACCAAGCTTGGTCAGGGTGTTCTGGATATGATTTCTCACCGTGTGAATACTCACGGTCTGGTCCAGGGCGATCTCGTGGGCAGATTTGCCCTCAGCCAACGACTCCAAAATGCTAATCTCTTTTGGGGTGAGATCACTTCCGAGTTTATGATGATTTGTCTTGAAATGGGGCAGGAGGGCCACGAGTAACTCTTGAGGCACGAACGCTCCACCTTTTAGCACGCATCTAACTGCGTCGAGAAGATTGTTTGATGAGGACTGCTTGGGAACATATCCCTTAAAACCCGCCTCCATGGCCAACAAGAAGGAACTCTTTGTGGGCTCGCCTGTTAGCATGATCAAGCAGGTCTCAGGACTCACATCTACAATTGCCTCCCCGACCACAACGCCGTTGACCGACGGTAACATGTAGTCAACAATTGCAACATCGGGACGGGTCTCGCGAGCCAAGTTGCGACCAGAGGCCAAATCATTTGCGGTTGCAACTACCTCAAAGTCGGGCTCACCATTGAACAGGTTGGTCAGCCCTTCGCAGACCATCTGATGGTCTTCAACTATCAACACACTCGCGACCCCACTCGTCAAGTAGCTCTCTCTGGCTCCCTCCTTCATGACTATATCCTAATAAATTAGACAACCAAAGTGTCTCAGTTCCAAATATTACCGAACTATTTCAAGCCAACCGACCAGTCCAACTAGGGTGACTGCCAAAACCGGGACCGTCAAGATAATCCCCTGGCGCGTGTAGGCCCTCCAGGTAATTTTTACCCCTCTAGTTTCAAGGACGTGTAACCACAACAGGGTCGCCAGGGACCCAAGCGGGGTGAACTTGGGTCCCAGATCGGCCCCGACCACGTTGGCGTATATAAACGCCGTACGAGCCAGCCCGTGGAGATGAGCCCCGTGAATTGACAGGGACCCTACCAACGTAGCTGGCAGGTTGTTCATAACCGCTGACAGACCGGCAGTTGCAAATCCCCCTATCAAGGTAGCCGGGAGGAGTCCGAGATGACTTGCGTGTATAAGGCCCTTGGACAACCCCGCCGTGAGACCGGCATTGAATAACCCGTAGACGACCAGGTACATCCCGACCGAGAAGACCACGATATTCCACGGGGCCCGTCTTGTAATGTCTCTAACAGATACGACCTGGGACCGACCAGCAACAACCACAAAGGCCACGGCACACGCCGAGGCCGGTATGGAGACTGGAAACCTGAGCGGTTCAGACAGGATATATCCTATCGAGATTATCCCGATCAAAGCGAGCCCAAATCTAAACAGGGACCCGTCAACAATAGCACTTGACGGTTTTGAGATAGCCGACACGTCTAGGTCTTTGGGCATCGAGTGGCGGTAGAAGACCCACAGGACCAACACGCTTGACGCAAAGGCGACCAGGTCTACCGGGGCCATTACCTTGGCATAGGACACAAAACCAACATGAAAGTAGTTCGCGCTAATAATGTTGACCAGATTGGAAACCACGAACGGGATAGAGGTGGTGTCGGCAATAAACCCGGCCGCCATTACAAAGGGGAGGGCCTTCTTGCGTTCAACACCCAACTCGGTCATCTGGTGGTACACAATCGGAGTCAAGATCAAGGCCGCCCCGTCGTTTGCAAACAAAGACGCAACCAGGGCCCCGAGTACCATCTGATAGACGAAAGCCCGAGAGACGCTCCCCCGGGACCTGGCCAGTAGGTGTAGGGCGGCCCACTTGAAGAACCCGGCCCGGTCCATAATTAGTGAGATCACGATCAGGGCCACGAAGGTGACCGTTGGGTTCCAAACGATTTCCCAAACGCTCTTTAGGTTGGAAACTTGAACTACCCCGACGACAAGTGCGACCAGGGCTCCCCCGGTAGCACTTGTCCCGATCGACAGACCTCGTGGGCGCAGAACGACCAGGGCCAAGGTGGCCACGAAAATGGCCACCGATATTCCAACTAACCAGGACCCGGTAACGTGGAACACCGGGACCCCCTAACGCGTGGTGACCGAACTAACTAGTCCGAGACGGCCTAAGAGCACCCACTCGTGCTCCCGCAGGCCGGACACACATAACACGACCCGGCCCGTTGCATGACATTCCCGCACTGATAACAGTATGGAGCATCACTTGCCTGGGGTGTCGGGCGCACCTGACCAGAGTCCGACTGTGGGGTCTTGGTGATTGACCGGTCCCGGCGACTTTCGTCGCCGCCACCGGGGCGTGGACTGTCTCCTAGACCCCCGTCGAGCTTGCCCACGTTGGTGGCCGTGGCCTCATCTACCCCGGGTAGGGTCTGCTGGGTGCGCTCTTGGTTAGTCAAGATCCCGAGATCTGCCCGTTCGGATTGGCTCAGATAGTCCACGGCCAGGCGCCGGAAGATGTAGTCGACCAGACTCGTGGCCAGGCGGAGATCGTTGTCATCGGTCATCCCGTAGGGCTCAAAGCGCATGTTGGTGTACTTTCGTACGAACGTGGCCAGGGGGACCCCGTGTTGGAGACCCAGGCTAACGGCAATTGAAAACGCGTCCATGATCCCGGCCAGAGTGGAGCCCTGCTTGGACACCTTCATGAAGACTTCGCCCGGTCGTCCATCCTCGTACTCGCCAACCGTTACATACCCCTCGCAGTCGGCCACCCTGAAGTGAAACGTTGAAGACCTACGTCGCCGCGGGAGTCTCTCACGGATAGGTCGCTTGACGGCCACCTCGGTCGTGAGCTGCCTTTCGAGTTCCTCGACCCGTCGGGCGAGTTCCGGGTCGCGTCCTTGAGCACCGAAATAGTCCTGGGTGTCCCCGTCCTTTTTGGTCGTCGAGAGTGGTTGGCCAACCTTGCAGTTGTCCCTATATATCGCAATAGCCTTTAGTCCTAGCTTCCAGGCCTCGATGTGGGCCTCCTCGACGTCTTCTACCGTGACATCTTCGGGAAGGTTGACCGTTTTGGATATGGCTCCCGAGATGAACGGCTGGACAGCTGACATCATCTTGATGTGACCCATATGGTGGATAACGTTGTCTCCCATTGAACAGGCAAACACGGCCAGGTGCTCCGGGTTCAGCCCGGGAGCCCCGACAATAGTGTTGTTCTCGTTGATGAAGTCCACGATCTCCTGGGTTTGGGCCGGGGAGTATCCGAGGTTCTCCAAGGCCCTGGGAACGGTCTGATTGACAATAGACATCGTACCGCCACCTACCAGCTTCTTGGTCTTGACAAGTCCCAGGTCAGGTTCGATCCCGGTCGTGTCACAGTCCATCAAGAGGCCAATCGTGTTGTGGCTTACAAACCCGTTAGCGAGATAGGTGACGTTGTCGGGCACCGAGATATCGTATGTGGCCTCCTCGTCGCCAAGCTCGGCCAGATCGACCCTGTCATAGAAGAACCCGAGAAGGTGCTCTAGCTCTGCGTCGCCGGTCTCATGAAAAAGTCTCGTGGCTAGTTCGCGACTTACTCGTCCCCGCGCTATTTCCGAGAGGAGTGTCTTTTCCATGGAACTATTCTCGGAGACCAACCGATCCACGTGGTCACCGGTGACCGGGATATAGTCCTTGCGACCTCCTGGTTGGTCGTGAGTAACGTGAATCCCGGCGTTCTTACGTCCCCCAATAAATCCGACCCGATCACGCCAGGACTCGTTGTAAGACGGGTTCAACAATCTAAGAGATCCCACCGGGGCCCGTCCCGAGCCAGTTCTCTTGTCAGCTACCGTCTTGTTTGACGGAAACCCGAGAGCCAAGAGTATAGATTGTACGTCATTGACCAGATCCATGGAGGTGTTCTTGAGCGTGGGATAGCCCCCTGACGTGTCACCGTTGGCCTCGTAAAGCCCTCGGAGGAAACCGGCGTAAACCTCGGGACTGTTGGAGTACAAGACCGCATTGGGAACGTGTGCCGTGTATCGCGTTCCTTTCTGGCCCTCGACTGGAGACAGCTTGGCAAACCCACATGCCTCCCACCAAAGCACGACGCGAACCGAGTCCACGCGCACCTCGGTGTACCCGCTCCTTGGGGTTACCTTGGTCGCCAACCCGAAGCACTCCTTGACGAGGTATTCCAATCTTTCAACCACATCGAAATCCTCGGAGGTAACACGAAATCGAAGTCCCCGAGCGTGAAGAGATCCGTCACCCATGAAGTATCCAACCAGCTCGCCTAGCTCCGGGGTCATCTCCCGGGGGGCACTAGCGTGACTTTCCCCGGTCCAGAAGGCCTCGTCGAGAGGTGGCAGGGGTACCCGATTGGAACCCCCCACAAGCTGGTTGAGAGCTAACGGAACCAGGTCGCCGTGACGGATGTCACTAAAGCGTCTCCATGACCACTCGCCCGAAACCGGGTCAACAACCTTTATCTGGTGTCGCGTGGTCCCCTTAATAGAATATCCCTGGCTGGTAACCACGCTCACCACTGGCTCTACCCCGTTGAGATAAAACTTCGTGGCCTCACGAGGTCCGTGGTCTGTCTGGACAACTGTCTGAAGATCCTGCCACTGGTCACCAACCGGGTTCCCGAGGGACCCTAGCCGGACCAGTCCCCGTTCGGTCGGGACCAGGGTCCCTCCCACCAAGCATCCAGTTGGGGCCAGAACCGTGGCCTGGGAGTTGCGAACCCCGTACAACTCACTCGTCTCAACTGCCATATCCCAGGCCTCTTGGGCGGCCGATAGCAAGTAAGTCGGGACCTTCTCTTCGTCGATCTTAGAGGCCTCGGCTCGGTGCATCTTGAGCACGTCTAAGGTGGCCGTCGAGTTTTCGTAGTACCCACTAAAGGGACCCATTCGGGCAGCCGTGCGCGCAGACACATAGTACGCGTGCCCGGTCATGAGGGCCGTGATAGACGCCGCCCAAGCCCGGCCCTCGTTGGAGTCATAGGGAAGACCCTGGGCCATGAGTAGGGCCCCGAGATTTGCATACCCCAGGCCGAGCTGGCGAAACTTGCTCGAGTTCTCAGCAATCTTTTGAGTTGGGTAATCCGCATTGCCTACCAGGATCTCCTGGGCTAAAAATACTACCTCGATAGCCCCCTTGAATCCCTCGGTGCTAAAGACCCCGTTGTCGTCTAAGAACTCGGCCAAGTTCAAGCTGGCCAGATTACAGGCCGAGTTGTCGAGGTGCATGTACTCCGAGCACGGGTTACTCGCATTTATCCGTCCCGAGTTGGGGGTGGTATGCCACCGGTTGATGGTCGTGTCAAACTGCATCCCGGGATCGGCACACTCCCAGGCAGCCTGGGAGATCTCCCGGAACAGCTCACGGGCCCGGAGCGTTGCGACCACACTGGAGTCTTTTACCGCCTTGAGGTCCCAGTCCTTGTCTTCCACCACGGCGGTCATGAACTCGTCTGTCACCCGGACCGAGTTGTTGGCGTTCTGATACTGAACCGAGAAGCTGTCTTTACCATCTAGGTCCATGTCAAAGCCGGCCCTGGCCAAGGCCCGGGCCTTTTGCTCTTCAGTGGCCTTGCACCAGATAAAGTCCTCAATGTCTGGGTGGTCGACGTTGAGGATAACCATCTTGGCTGCCCTCCTCGTCTTGCCCCCGGACTTGATCGTCCCGGCAGACGCGTCGGCTCCACGCATAAAACTAACCGGTCCCGAGGCCGTGCCTCCGCCCTTTAGCCCCTCCTTAGACGACCTGATAGCCGACAGATTTATCCCGGCTCCCGATCCCCCTTTGAATATGGTCCCCTCCTCGGTGTACCAGTTCAAGATCGACGACATCGAGTCGTCTACGGCCAGGATAAAACACGCACTGGCCTGTTGGGGCACCCCATTTACCCCGATGTTGAACCAGACCGGAGAGTTGAAGGCTGCCTTTTGGGTAATTATTAGATGCTTTAGCTCGTCAGAGAACGCCTCGGCCTCTTCTTGGTCTTGAAAGTACCCGTCACTCACCCCCCAGGACGTTATGGTATCAACGACCCGGTCTACGACCTGACGTAGTGAGGTTTCCCTCTCTGGGGTCCCCGGGGTCCCCCTAAAGTACTTCTGGGCCAAGATGTTGGTCGCATTCAGGCTCCACGAGCTGGGAACCTCGACCCCTAACTGCTCAAAGGCGACCGAGTTGTCCTTGTAGTTGGTGATCCTAGAGTCCCGGACCTCCCATTCCACCTGGTCATAGGGGTGGACTCCCCGCGTCGTAAAGTATCGACGGATGCCGATTCCAAGCTGTTCTGGTGCAATTGCCATAAAGCTCCCCTAAAACCTTTCTAAACTCTCAGGAACACAAGATATTGTGGCTCTAACTAGCCACACCACTACATAGTGGGTCAATTACACTACTGTAATTCAGTTTTGTCAAGGTTTGTTGGAGTCCACCCATCCCAAACCTCCAGCTAGAACCCCGTTCGCGAAGGTTTGCAAAACATGTTCATATGCAAACTTTGGCGACCAGGGATTTCTGCTCAGACCTGTTTGCCTTGTGACCAAGAACCTTCTCAAGAAATTCAAAAATCTAAGAGCAGAACGCCGGGACGGCCCGGCAGATTTGTTGAGTTTCTGGGACCCGTGAACTATAACCTTACTAGTGAGTTCAACTAGTCCAGATTTTCCGTGTTTGTCCGTGAGGCCTAAGTGGCGGTCTTAGTTGCCATAGACGCCGGGACCACCGGGGTAAGGGCGGTTGCCTTTGACTCAACCAATGACCGAATCGTCGCCATGGCCTACAGGGAGCTAACCCAGTTCTTCCCCCGGTCGGGCTGGGTCGAGCACAACCCCGACGAGATCTGGCGCCTCGTCCAAGAGACCCTTAGAGAGACCGCGGATAAACTGGGCGACTTAGCCGGGCAAGTGGCCGGGATCGGGATCACCAACCAGCGAGAGACCGTGGTTGCCTGGGACCGAAGAACCGGGAAGGTGGCCTATAACGCAAT